>JANPIW010000732.1:0-2550 GCA_031425215.1 Verrucomicrobiaceae bacterium | reverse complement strand
GTGTGGTGCCGAGGCCGGGACGCTCGGTGTATTTGCGCACCGAGCTTGGGCTGCTTGCCGCAGTTTCCGCTCCTCCACCGCCGACGTAACTGTGGGAGACTGGGGATGAGCAACTGGCAAGGACCAGCAGCAACGAGGCTGCTCCGACGAGGCGCGTGGTTTGGCGGTTCATGTGCAGATAATTCTGCACTTGAGCCGGTTCGTCAAACAGTTAGTGCGGAAAAAACTGCACTTGAGGCTTGCAAGGCGTGCAGCGGCGGGCAACAATCACGCGTCATGCCCCGCGCCGCACACGATCCGCTCAGCAAGAAAGAACGCATGGCGATGGACCTGCTCCATAGCATGGGCAGCGCCACCGCCGCCGAGGTGCAGGAGCGCATGCCTGACGAGCCGAACTACTCCGCCGTGCGCGCGTTGCTCGGTGTGCTGGTGAGCAAAAACCTCGTCACCGTCTCCCAGACCGAGGGCGCGCGCGCCTATGTTTACACGCCCAAGGAACCAGCGCACAAGGCACGCAAAGGCGCGCTCAACCGCATCGTGTCCACGTTCTTCGGCGGCTCGCCTGTGGAGCTGGTAGCGAATCTCCTCGATCCCGCCGAGAGAAAAATCTCGGACGACGAGATCGAGCGCATTCAAAAACTGATGGATGCGCACAAGGCGCGGAAGGGAAAGTGAGACGTCATGGTCGCCTTCGTCATCGCCGCCACCATCATCCTCGGCCTCGCGGCTGCGGTGTCCGCGCTGCTTGCTGATCGCAGTCGCGAGGCGCAGCGGTTCATCCTCCTTGCCGGCATCTCCACGACCCTGCTGCTGCCGTTCTTCAGAGAGGCGGCACGGCTCGCGCCGATGGAGGCGGAGCGTCTCGCTTCGTCGACATTTGCCGACGCGTCCGCGCACGACCTCGACGCGTCCCTGCTCACGATCTGGCTCGCCGGCTCCGCGCTGATGCTCGTCCGTCTTTTGTGGCACTTGATCCTCACTGTGCGGCTGCGTCAGAGATCACGCGTGCTCGACGATGGCGACACCGCGCAGGTGAGTGCGACGCTCAGTGTCACATCGCGTTTGATTGCCCGCCGCTTTCACATCTCAGACGACATCGACACGCCGATGGTGCTGGCGGGCATCACACAATCCGTGCTGCTGCCAGCGTCATGGAGCCAATGGCCGGTGGATTTGAAAACCAGCGCACTGCGTCACGAGTGGCAGCATGTGCGCGGCGCGGACGCGCAGTGGTCGGTGGCGGCGGCGCTGCTGCGAGTGTGCCTTTGGTTTCATCCGCTGGCCTGGTGGGTCGGCGCACGGTGGGCGGAGCAGTGCGAGCATCTCGCTGATCGAGCCGCGGCATCGGGCAGGGCAGCTGAAGATTACGCGCAGGAACTGCTCACGCTGGCCGATGAATCACGGTGTGACGGTTTGATTTTCGCAACCGCATTCATCTCCCGCTCGCGCTCGCGCCTCGAGCGTCGTGTGCGCGCCATACTTGATGAGTCCGAACGCGGCCTGCCATGTGGCCGAGTGCTGCGCGCGATCACATTGCTGGCATTCGCGACGGTGGGGATCACGCTTGCAGCCGCGCTGGCCCCACGAGTGAAGGGTGCCGCCGCTGATGAGGCGACGGATGCGCAGATGAGATTGCTGGCCAATCCGTTTCCTTCGGACCCGTAGCCTTGGTGCATGGCAATCGACCTCAAGCCACCGCCGCAGGCAGCAGTTCCTTGATCGGATCGCCGAAGGGCAGGATGGACATGGGGCGGCCTTGGAGGTCGTCGAAGCTGTCGTCGTAATTGATGCCGAGGTGCGCGTACACCGTGGCCCAGAGATCGTTCGGGGACATGGGGCGCTCGACAGGATATTCTCCGCGGCTGTTCGTCGCGCCGATGATTTGTCCGGTGCGCATTCCACCGCCGGAGACGAGGAGCGACATGGAATTGGGCCAGTGATCGCGACCTGGCTGCGTCACGCCAGTCTGTGTGCCGATGGAGGTGCTGATGCGCGGCGTGCGGCCAAATTCGCCAGTGCAGACGATCATCACGTCCTTCTCCATGCCGCGCGCATAAATGTCGTCGATGAGCGCGGTGAGCGCCTGATCGTAGCAGGGCATGCGCCAGCGGAGGTCGGCGTACATGTCGCAGTTCACCGCGTGGCTGTCCCAGTTGTAGCAGCAGTTTTTCGGGATGCCGACGCGGCCTGGGTTTGGATTTTCCCAGACCATCGTAACGAATCGCGCGCCTGCTTCGACGAGTCTGCGCGCCATGAGACCGCGCTGGCCGAAGGCGTGCATGCCGTAGCGCTCGCGCACTTTGGCCGGCTCCTTCGAGAGATCGAACGCGGTGCGCACGTCGTCGCTGGTGAGCATGTCAAAGGCGCGCTGGCTGAATTGATCCATCGTGCCCATCAGCCCGCTCCGGTCGGCATCGCGGCGCAAATTGTCCATGCCTTGCAGCAGGTGCATGCGATCGTCGAGACGCGATTCCATATCGGGCGTGAGGCCGATGTTTTGCACCTGGAAATCCGGCGCGCTGGGATCGCCCGCGACCATGAAGGGCGTGG
>JANPIW010000731.1:0-9778 GCA_031425215.1 Verrucomicrobiaceae bacterium | reverse complement strand
GTTCAGCGGCGACAAGAAAGTGCAGGCTTACAATTTCCGCATGTGTACGACCGATGTGCCGGAGAACCGGCGCGCATGGGAGAAGCCCGCGAACTATGACGAGCGCTGGTTTGAACTGGCGCTGCGCAATGTGGAGGCGGGCGATGAGCGCATCTCGTGGAACCCGGTGTGGATGCCGAACCGCAAGACGGACACGAACAACAATTTTGCCATCAGCACGGACTTCATCGGCATGAACTGGGACTATCCCGAGGCAGATCACGCCACGCGCGCGAAGATTTGGCAGGCGCATGAAGACTGGCAGAAGGGGCTGATGTGGACGTATGCGCATCATCCGCGTGTGCCGGAGAAGATTCGCGCAGCCTTTCAACTGCTCGGCCTCGCGAAGGATGAGTTTCGCGACAATGACAACTGGCCGCGCCAGATGTACGTCCGTGAAGCCCGCCGCATGATCGGTGGATATGTGATGACGGAGAAGAACTGCAAGCGGAAGGAGATTGTGGAGGACAGCGTGGGCATGGGCGCGTACAACATGGATTCCCACAACATTCAGCGCTACGTCACCAAGGAAGGTTTCGTGCGCAATGAAGGCGATGTGCAGGTGGGCAGCCGCCCCTATCCCGTGAGCTATCGCAGCATCACGCCGAAGGCGGCGGAGTGCTCGAACCTCCTCGTGCCGGTGTGCCTGAGCGCGAGCCACATCGCTTATGGGAGCATCCGCATGGAGCCGGTCTTCATGGTGCTGGGCCAGAGCGCGGCGACAGCGGCGGTGCTTGCCATTGAAGATGGAGTGAGCTTGCAGCAGCTCGATTACGCCAAGCTCAAGACTCGCATGATCGCTGACAAGCAGATGCTCGACTTTGAAAGCCCGCCTGTGGAGGACAAAGTGTCGCTCACGAAGGAAAAACTCGGCGGCATCGTGGTGGATGATGTCGAGGCGGTGCTCACGGGTTTTGAATCCATCGGGCACACCAACTCGCCCTTCCTCGGAGCGGGCTACCGCCATGACGGCGACGAGGGGAAGGGGATGCAGCGCGCGCGTTTCCAGCCTGACATTCCGAAGGCCGGCAAGTACAAGGTCTCCATCACCTACACTGCCAACGCGAATCGCGCGACGAACGTGCCCGTGATCGTGAGCCATGCCGACGGCTCGAACAAGATGACCGTGAACCAAAAGAAGAAGGCTCCGGTCAGCGACGCTCTCCATCCGCTGGGCGTGTTCCGTTTTGAAAAGGGAAAGAGTGGTTTTGTGGAGATCAGCAACGAAGGCACCGACGGTCATGTGATCGTCGATGCCGCGCAATGGATGCCTGTCGATGAAGTGCTGGCGCCACGGGAGAAGGCTCTGCCGCGGACAAAGCCATGAGTTGAATCATGCGCGTCGCAGCCTGCGTAATTCAAGGCGGACATGAGTTCATTTCACCGCCGCACCTTCATCACTGACCTTGGCCTCGGCTTTGCTGGCGTGGCTTTGCAGGGAATGCTGGCGCGGGATGCGCGGGCGGAGCAGTTGCACCTGCCGATGGTCCCGGATGGAAAACCGAATTTCCAGCCGCGAGCAAAAAGTGTGATCTGGCTGTTCATGCGCGGCGGTGTGAGCCACATGGAGAGTTTTGATCCGAAGCCCATGCTCACGAAGTATGCTGGAAAGTCGATCAACGATACGCCCTTCAAGCACGTCCAGGACAAGGAGAAGCTCAAGAAGGTCCGCGTGGTGGTCGTGAATGACGCGAACGGCCAGCAGCGAAACAAGATTTATCCGCTGCAGATCGGATTCAAAAAGGCGGGACAGTGTGGCATCGAGATCAGCGACTGGTTTCCGCATTTGCGCGATCATGTGGACGATCTCGCCATCGTGCGGAGCATGTGGACGACGGATGATAATCATGGCGCGCAGGTGCAGTTCCACAGCGGGCGGCACATGCTGGACGGGCGCTTTCCCACCATCGGCGCGTGGGTGAATTACGGATTGGGATCGCTCAATGACAATCTGCCGCAGTTCATCAACATCGGGCCGCGTTTTTTTGACTCACGCGACGGCCACTATCTCGGCCCGGCGTATGACGCGGTGAATTTGAAGATCGACCCGAAGAACCCGCTGGCATTTGCGCGACCGGAAATGAAGCTCGGTGACGCCGAGCAGGCCGCCCGTTTTTCTCTGGCTGGAAAATTGAACAGGCTCAGCGCGCTGCGCTATCCCGATGATCCGGCGCTGAATGCGCGCATCAAATCGTATGAACTGGCCTATCACATGCAGCGCGAGGTGCCGGACGTTGTGAACTTTGATCGCGAGAGCGCGGAGACAAAGAAGCTTTACGGACTGGATCACGACATCACGCGTCCCTTTGGCCAGCAGCTTCTCGCCGCGCGTCGGTTTGCGGAGCGTGGCGTGCGTTTCATCCAGATCATGCATGGTGATGGCGCGGCGGGCGCGTGGGACAGCCACTCAAAGTTGCGCGATAATCACTCCAAGCTCGCGGCGCAAGTGGACAAGCCCATCGCGGGTCTGCTGTGCGATCTCAAACAGCGCGGGCTGCTGGATGAAACCATCGTCGTGTTCGCAACGGAGTTTGGCCGCACCCCCGGCAGCCAAGGCGCGGATGGGCGGGATCATCATCCGTATGGCTTCAGCGTGTGGATGGCAGGCGGCGGGATCAAGGGCGGCATCGCGCACGGTTCGACGGATGAACTTGGCTTTCACGCCGTGGAGCATCCTCATTACGTCACTGACATTCACGCGACGCTTCTGCGCCAGCTCGGTCTCGATTCACACAGGCTTGAGGTCGCCGGGCGCAAGCGGCTGGAGCTGGAATTTGGCGAGGTGATCCGGGAGATCGTTTAGAAGGCGGGAAGCCTGTCCCTGCCAAGTTTGTTCGTGCCCCGCGCTGTGTGTTCAGGTAGTATCCGGTCCAAAACAAATGACGAATGCGAAGAATGGCGCGGGCCAATTGATGGCTTTGATCCTCATGCTGACGATGGGAACTGCTCGTCTCGATGGCGCGATGGTGCAGGTGGTGGTGAGGCCGGTGGCAGACGCGGCGCCGCTGGTGCTGGATGTCATGAGCCATCGGAATGGGGCAGGCGAGAGCTTTTCGGTTTCGCGGTTGAGTTATCTGATCAGCGGCGTGGCTTTGCAGCGCGCTGACGATGTGTGGCATGAGATCGCTGATCAAGTGGCGTGGATGGATGCAGGGAAGGGACGCGATGCGATGACGCTGGTGGACACACCGCCTGGGAAGTACAAGGCGCTGCGTTTTCAGGTGGGCCTGGACGAGAAGACGAATGCGCGTGATGCGAGCCGTCATGCTGCGGAGCATCCGCTGAACCCCAATGTGAACGGCCTTCTCTGGCCGATGCAGGGCGGGTTTATTTTTCTGGCACTCGAGGGGAAATGGAAAGCGATGGACGGCGTGATGCAGGGATACGCGCTGCATCTGGCGCGCGAGCCGTTTCGCACGGTGGTGCAATTGGAGACGGTGTTTGAGGTGGCGGAGAATGAGCGCACCGGCGCAGACGCGACCGCCATCAGGCTGGATTTTGATGTGGGATCGCTGATGCAAGGTTCTTTCGCACGCGATGGGGCGACGACGCACTCGAAGGACGGTGACGCGGTGGCCGTGAGCTTGAAAAAAAATCTCGCGCGTGCTTTTAAGGTGAGGGAGATCATTCGCACGTCGCCCGAGATGCAGGGCGTGAAGGGGTCGCCTCTTCCAAGCCTGTTCATCAAGAGCGCGCAGTTTCCCGTGCCGGCGCTGCCTGTGGATAATCCGCTGACGGCGGAGCGGATGGCTCTCGGGAGGCGATTGTTTCACGAGGGCGCTCTGTCGCGTGATGGCACGATCTCGTGCGCGTCGTGTCATCAGGCGGGAGCTGCGCTGAGTGATCCGGGAAAATTCAGCGTGGGCGTGGATGGACGGACGGGGGATCGTAATGGGATGCCGCTTTTCAATCTGGCGTGGAAGCGAGAGTTCTTCTGGGACGGGCGCGCGCCGAGTCTGCGCGCGCAGGCGTTGATTCCCGTCGAGGATCATCGCGAGATGGACGAGACGCTGGAGCGCGTGGTGAGAAAACTCGGCGAGATCGAAGGCTACACAGCGGAGTTTGAGCGTGCGTTTGGATCGCCCGGGATCACCTCAGAACGGATCGGGCTGGCGATGGAGAATTTTCTTTTGTCGCTCACTTCGCATAACTCGAAGTTTGACCGGGCGCAGCGCGGTGAGGAAAAGCTGAGCGCGGATGAGCAGCGCGGATTTGAGTTGTTCAATATGGAGCGCGAGCCGCGCCTGGGGACGATGGGCGCGGATTGTTTCCACTGCCACGGCGGGCCGCTGTTCACGGATCACCAGTTCCGAAACAACGGGCTGGCCATCTCAGAGGCTGATCTGGGGAGATACAAAGTGACGAAGACAGGCATCGACAAGGGCGCGTTTGCCACGCCGAGCCTGCGCAACATCGCGCTGACCGCGCCCTACATGCACGACGGGCGCTTTGCGACGCTGGAAGAAGTGATCGATCACTACAGCACGGGGGTGCTGCGCACGGACACGCTGGATCCGAATCTGGCAAAACATCCGGCGGGCGGATTGCGTTTCTCGCCGGAGGACAAGCGCTGCCTCATCGCTTTTTTGAGAACCCTGTCAGATACCCGGTTCGCTGAGGCGGCCACAACACTTCCATCAAAGAAATGAAGACTCTTCTCGCATTCATCCTGATCTGTTTGTTCGCGCTGCCGCAGGCGCGGGCTGTGTTTCCAAAAGTGGCGCTCAAGGCGGTGGTGCTGAAGCAGATTCATTCGCCGACGACGATCACCCACGCGCCGGATGGGAGCGGACGGCTGTTTGTTTGCGATCAGATGGGCAAAGTTTTCATCATCCAGGGCGGAATGCTGCTGCCGACGCCGTTTCTGAATATCGCAAGCACGACGAATGCCGCGCCGAACAACGGGCCTGGGCCAGTGATCGGTGTGGGCACGGGCTATGCGGAGCGTGGTCTGCTGGGGCTGACGTTTCATCCGGGCTTTGCGAACAGCGCGTCGCCGGGTTTCAGGAAGTTTTATGTGAACTACAACAAAACTTATGCGGCGGGCATTGATCCCGATCCGCCGCAAGTGGGTGATCCGGTCAACTGCGTGACGGTGATCGCGGAGTTTGAAGTTTCCGCGACGAATCCAAACGTGGCTCTCAACGCGTCGGAGCGGCGGGTGCTGGCTTTCACGCAGCCGCAGAACAATCACAACGGTGGCATGGTTGAGTTCGGACATGATGGGATGCTCTACATCGGCTGCGGTGATGGCGGGAGCCAGGAGGATAACAACGCGGGGCACACGGGCGGCGCGGCATCGCCGAGGCCGACGGATAATCTGGGCAACAGCCAGGACCGGACGCGCTATCTCGGGAAGATTCTCCGCATCAATCCGCTCGATCCCGATGGCGCGGGCGCGCTGACTTACTCGATCCCGACGGACAATCCGTTCTTCAACGATCCGATGCCGGGTTTGAAGAAGGAGATTTATGCGTTCGGCCTGCGCAATCCATGGCGGTTCTCTTTTGATAAGCGCGCTGGCGGGACGAACCGCATGTTTTGCGGTGATGTGGGCGGCGGTCGCATTGAGGAGATCGATCTCATCGTGTCGGGCGGGAATTATGGCTGGCGTTACAAAGAGGGCGTGGAGCTGCCGACGTTCTCGTCGGGCGCGCCGTCGAATCCGATGCCGCATCCAGGCGGCACGCTGATCGATCCCATCGCGATGTACGCGCACACGGGCGTGGTGACATCGCCCGTGCTGCCGCAACTCGGGCTGTCGGTGACGGGCGGTTTTGTGTATCGCGGCGCGGCGATTCCTGCGATGCAGGGGAAGTTTGTGTTTGGCGACTACGGGAGCACGAGCACGGCGTCTTCATGGAACAGTCCGCTGATGGGGCTGGAAGAGACGGCGCCGATGAGCGGAGTGTTCACGCTCACCCAGGCGATCCCGCTGCTGGGACTGGCGAATCCGATTGTGGGGCAGCGCATCCTGTGTCTGGGCGAGGGAGCGGACGGTGAGATTTACATCGGGATGAAAACGAACGCGGGCGTGCTGCAGCTCGATGGCGGCCTGCCGTCTGGCGGGATTTACAAAATCGTGCCGGTTACGAGCGGCAGCGCGACGATGCAGCCGTCGAAGGACAACACGATTTTTTCCGAGGACGTTCCGCTGGCCACAAGCAAGAGCGACGCGCTTGGATTTCTGTTCGCCGGGAGGACGGGACCAAATTTCGGCCCGTATTTGCGGCGCGCGTTACTGGCGTTTGATGTTGGGGCCGGCGTGCCGCCCGGATCGGTGATCCAGACGGCGCAGCTCGCGCTCAATTTGAACAAGGTCGGACCCGGCGGTGGCGGAGTTACTCTCGCGCTGCATCGTCTGAACGAGACATGGGGCGAAGGCACCTCACAGGTCGCCAGCGGCGCCGGGATTGGCGCTGCGGCGACGACGAATGACGCGACCTGGTTGCGGCGGTTCTTCAACACCAGCTCGTGGACAACGGCGGGCGGTTCTTTCCAGGCGACGGCATCAGCGTCGCAGACCGTCGCGTTTGGAATGATGACGTGGGGATCCACGCCACAAATGGTCAGCGACGTGCAAGGCTGGGTGAGCGCACCTTTGTCAAATGCGGGATGGATGCTGCGAGGTGACGAGTCGACTGATGAAAGCGCTTGTCGGTTCGACAGCGGTGAAATGGGAATCACGCCTCCGGAATTGACGGTGACTTATCAAGCGCCACCACCGCCGACTTACTTCGAGGTCTGGCTGCAAACGCATTTCCCGCTGAACTTGACGGGACAATTTGTCGATCCTGAAGGCGATCCCGACGGCGATGGCATCAAGAGCCAGATCGAGTACTCCGCCGGCCTCAGTCCGCTCGCGCATGATGCGACGGATGATTTCTCCGTGACGGCGAACCCGCTCATAAGCGGCGCGACGGACCTGGTGCTGACATTCCGCCGTGACATCGAGGCGACGGATCTCGTGTACCGGCTTCAAGTGAGCGACAATTTGCTGAACTGGACCACCATCGCCGAAAGCGTGAACGGTGCGGCGACGACGGGAATGAACGGCGGCGTGCTGGACAATGAGAATGGGATCGGTGGAACAGTCATTCTGGTGACTGTGAGGCTGGAACTCGCGGCGGGACTGAACAGCCGGAAGTTTGCCCGGATGAAAGTGGATCGGTACTGACCTCAGCGCGCGGTCATCGCCTCACCTTTGCGACGCTCGATGGGAAGCACCGGAGACTGGTTTGCAACGGTCATCGTGTTGGTGGTGGCGTTGCACACGCGCTCACGGTTACGCACCGAGGTTCTGGTAGTACTGAGCGATCCTGCGCGCGTGCTCGTCGTAGGCTGCTTCGAACAACTCCGCTGCACGTTCCGCTCCGACAACGGCTCCGGCGGTCAGCACTTTGGGCGGCTGGCCGGCTTTTGTGAGTCGGTCGGCGACCTCCGCCTTAATGGCGTTGATCAGCAGACAGCCCCCGACCGTCGAGCCGGGTGCCACCGGTGTTTCGAGTCCGTCGATTCTGACCATCGCGTCTCCGACGGGCGCGCCGGTGTCGAGCGTGATGGCGGCGAAGTCCTGGAGCTTTTTTCCATCGCGATGACGGCTCATGCTCGCGTCAGCATGAATCTGGCTGACGATGGCGACGACGGGCACTCCACGCTTTTGAAACTCCTCGGCCATCTCGACGGGCACGACGTTGCATCCGCTCGATGAAATGATGAGCGCGCTGTCGCCATCTTTTAGATCAAAGTTGCGCAGGATGCGCGCGGCGAAACCGCTGACGTTCTCCAGGAACATGGCCTGCCGCTGGCCGTTCGCGCCGATGACGAGATTGTGAAACGAGAGCGACAGCTCGACGATGGGATTCCAGCCAGGGAAGGAACCGTAACGAGGCCACATCTCCTCCACCATGATGCGGCTGTGCCCGGAGCCGAAGACATGCACCATCTGGCCTTTCAGAATCGTGGCCGCGAAAAGATCAGCGGCGCGCTGGATGAGCGGAAGCTGCGCGCTTACTCGCGTGAGGAGATCGGCGGAGAGGTGGAAATACTGTTCGGCGGGAGTCATGGTTGTTTCGCAGGCAGAGTCTGGAGCATCTCATCGAATCGCGCCGCCATGCTCGTGGCTGTGAACTCGGAGCGCACTCGCTGCATGCCTTGGTTGCTGAGCTTCTCGCGTAGCTGCTGGTCGAGGAGTATGTCCTCCACTGCTGCAGCGAGCGCGCTTGCGTCATCGGGCTTCACGATCACGCCGCCGCCTGTGGCCGCGATGATTTCGGGGAATGCTCCGCTGTCCGGCTGCACGACGGGAACACCGCAGGCCATCGCCTCGATGACAGGCAGGCCAAACGCCTCACCATACGTCGCTGGCACGGAGAAAACGGACAGGCTGCGATAGAATGTGGTCTTGTCGTCGAAGTCGATGTTTGGCAGGAACTCCGCGCGCGCGGCGCAGCCGGCTTCGTCGAGCTTCTTCTTCAGGCCGGCGACATAGGCTTCGTCGGCGGGTGTCATCGCGCCGGCGACTTTGAGTTTGAGACGCGGCAGTTTTCCTCCTCTGACGATCATGATGAAGGCATCGACGAGCGTGGTCAGACCCTTGCCGTGAATCATGCGCGCGAGATAACCCAGCACGGGAAAATTTGGATCGGGTTTTGACGGTGAGAACGGCGTGACATCGATGCCGTTGGGCACGACGACCATTTTCTCCGCGTTCACATCGAGACGAGGCATCATCGCGCGTGCATAAAACTGGCTCGGCGCGATGAAGCGTGTGACGTGACGCGCATTTTCGCGCATCTCGTCCCATGCCTGCTGGCGGTACGGCTCGGGCAGTGTGTCGAGGAAGGCATCCTCGCCTTGCAAGGAGCAGATGACCGTGATGCCCAGCTCTTGTGAGATGGTAGGCGCGAGGCCGGTGAGCAGGCTGTTGGAGAGGGAGATCACATCGGTCTTTGGCTGCTCGCGCAACCACGCGACGAGCTTCTTCCATTCGGGCCACTGGCGGCCTTGGTCGCCGCGCAGGCTGTCGAGCGTCATCTCGCCGAGGGCCTTTGCGCTCGTCATTCCCATGCGCAATGAGGCTTTGCGCAGACGATCAGGATCATTCAACCAGCGATGAATGAAACGGGGCATGCGATGGAACCACGGCATTTTCTGCTGGAGGTAAAGCGAGATGCCACCCACCTGCACAGGCTGCGCTGTGGCGCTGGGAGCGTCGCGATCCAGCACGAGGGGAAGATAAAGCGGAGCCATCAGCACATCGTGACCGCGTGCTCGCAGAGCCTTGACGAGCGCGCTGTCGCGGAGGCAGCTCCCGCAATGAAAGGTGCCGGTGCCGGGTGTGAGATGAATGATGCGCATCGGGTGGAAGACAGAAGGCTTGAAAACGAAAGACAGAAGACTCGATCAGCGGGCGATGCGTTCGATGTGATCCTCGAAATCGGCGGCGGCTTCCTCGACGGAGCCGCGAATGACGCCGGGACGATCAAAGAGAATGCTCGGACCACCGTCGCGTCCCTCGCCACGCGCGATCTCCGCTCCATTTTGCGTCAGCGTGATGCTGGTATCGACATTGATCGGACCTTCCTCGATGTCGAATGAGAGCGCGTATTCTTTGCCGCCGCTGCTCGTCGGAGTGAAGCCAAAGTCAACGAGCACCTCAGTGGCCGCGCGCAGATGTTGGCGCTCATTTTCGTCGGGCTTTGCCGGAAGGGAGACGAGCTTCGGGGCGCGGTGTGAG
>JANPIW010000730.1:0-7080 GCA_031425215.1 Verrucomicrobiaceae bacterium | reverse complement strand
TGCGCAGGAAGCTCACTTCATCAGCGCGGTTGACGGCGAACTTCATGAAACAGGCAACGTCCTTCACATGCGCCTGCTCAAAGAAACGCAGTCCGCTGGTGATCGTGAACGGGATGCCGCGCTGCGTCAGCTCCATCTGGATTTCGAGCGAGTGGAAATGCGCGCGGTAGAGGACGGCGATCTCATTGAGATCGACTCCCTCGTCCTGCAGCTCCGTGATCCGCTGCGCAACGAACGCGGCCTGCGCGGACGGTGTGTCCAGCTTCACCAGCGCGGGCAGCATCCCCTTCCCTTCGCGCGCGGCGTGCAGCGTTTTCTTGATCTGGCCGCGATTTCCTTCGATGGCGGCGTTTGCAAGGGCGAGCACCTCGGGCACGCTGCGGTAGTTTGTCTCGATCTTGCAGACGCGGGCGCGCGGGTAGCGGTGCTGAAACTCGAGCATGTTCCCCACCTCCGCGCCGCGCCACGAGTAGATGCTCTGCGCGTCATCGCCCACGGCCATGAGGTTGCCGTTGTCGCCCACGAGCAGGTCGATGAGGTTGCACTGGAGCTGGTTCGTGTCCTGGTATTCATCCACGAGCACGAATTCAAACTGCGTGCGGTAGCGCTCCAGCACCTCAGGATTCTCGCGCAGCAGGCGAACGAAGAGCACGAGCAGGTCGTCGAAGTCCATCGAGTTTGTCTCGCGCTTCTTTGCCTCGTAAGCATCGCGCACCGTGTGGATGGCCTCCGCCACCTCCTCAAAGTAAGGGTAGCGCGTGGCGATGATCTCATCGAGGGGCGCGACCATGTTGTTGGCCAGCGACAGGATGTCCGAGACGACCTCCGCCTTGGGGAATTTAAAGCCGCCCGTGTCGAGATGCGCGGCATCGATCACAGTCTTGAGCAGGTCGGCCTGATCCTCGCGATCCAGAATGGAGAAGCCCTGTCTCCACCCGAGCAGTTCCGCATGGCGGCGCAGGATGCGATTCCCGATGGAATGAAACGTGCCGCCCATGAGCCGTCGTGTGTCGATGGTGAGGAGCGCCTGCACACGCTCGAGCATCTCGCGCGCGGCTTTGTTGGTGAAGGTGAGCAGGAGGATCTGCTCGGGCGCGATGCCGTTTTCCAGCAGGTAGGCCACGCGGTAGATGAGTGTGCGCGTCTTGCCGCTGCCAGCGCCTGCGATGACGAGCGTCTGCCCCGGCGGCGCCACCACGGCCTCGTATTGCTGCTCGTTCAACTCCGCGCGGAAATCAATGCGCGGGGCGGGATCAGCTGAATTGTGGAGCGTGTAGTCACGGGACATGCGAGGGCGCGAAGAGGAAGGCGCGAATCACGCGAAGTAAAGCAAGGAGTGGCTGAACCGCGTAAGCGTTCAGTCAGTGACGCAGGCTCACGCCAGCGGCTACGCTGCTACAGCGTCCTTCTTTTTCTTCTTCCCTTTGCCCTTCTTCTTCATCTTCTTCGCGCCGCCCGCGCCATCGGTCTTGCCTCCGGCGGGATTGAGATCGGCGAGTACGGCTGTCAGACGGGCGCGCGCGGCTTTGCTGGCCTCGGTGTCGGCTTCGGATGCGACGGGCTTCTCGACAAAGGGCGCGTCGCTCATGTCAAAGAGCGCGCCGGTTTCATTCATCTTCCAGCCTTGCTCGCGCACGAACCACTTTGCGCCGAGCTGCACGAAGGCCCACTCGCGCGGTTTGCCGGCCTCGCCGCGCAATTGCGGTGCGAAGCTCACGCCGTCGTATCTGAAGCCCTCGGGCAAGGTCGCGCCGCCGAGTTCGGAAAAGGTCTTGTGCAGATCGGCAAAGCTGATGATGTCTTTCGACACTTTGCCCGCAGGAGTGACGCCGGGCCAGCTCGCGATGAAGGGCACGCGCGAGCCGCCTTCGAGCATGGAGGCTTTCGCGCCATTGATCACGCGGCCGCCGATGGACGAGGGGCGTCCGCTGGCGGTGCCGTTGTCGCCGGAGAAAATGAGGAGTGTCTTCTCGCGGATGCCGAGTTTCTCCAGCTCAGCGACGATGCCGCCGACCTGCTTGTCCATGTAGGCGATGTTTTCCTCATAGAGATCAGCGCCTGGTTTGGAGTCGGGTGTGCGCAGGATGGGCGAGTGGACGAGGTGCATGGAGTAATAGAGGAAGAAGGGCCGGTCCTTGTGCCGCGTGATGAAATCGATGCTGAAGGCTTGGATTTGATCCGGGTTGTACCTTTCTTCCGTGGTGGTGATGGTCTCGCCGTTTCTGATGACGCTGTTTTTCCAAAACCATCCGCCTGCGGTGGGATCGGTGAGGTATTCATCAAAGCCCCAGTCCTTCGGCGTCTCGCCCACCTGCCGCCATTTGCCGGACTCGCCCGTGACGTAGCCCGCTTGCTTGAGCATTTTGGCGACGGGCTGCTCGTCCGCAGATTTTGCGCCCGGTCCATTTGCGCGCCACGATCCATTTTGAAGCCCGCCGGTGCGGAAGGCGTAGCGGCCCGTGTTGAGCAGGCATCGGGTCGGCCCGCACAATGGCGATGAGTAACACATTTCGAAGCGCGTGCCCGAGGCGGCGAGCTTGTCGATGTTCGGCGTCTTGTGCGCGTCGGAGCCGTAGCAACTCAGACCGTCGAGGCCGAGGTCATCGGCCAGGATGAAGATGATGTTTGGTTTTGCGGCGAAGAGCGAAGGGCAGAGGGCGAGGAGGATGAGGAGCAGGCGGTTCATGGTGAGAGGGGAAACGAGCAGGACGGTGGCGCGTTGCATGAATATCTCGCGCCACGTCGAAACGCGATGACATTTGGGGCCGTTAGGCTTCCACCCCTCATGCGCTTCTTCCTGATCCCCCCTTTCCTCCTCGTCGCCGCCATATTGCGCGCTGACGAACTGCCCGGCCACTCCCAGCACGGAGAGTCCTTCAACGAAGGGCCGCGCCAGACTGCCACCCTCATCCCCGGCACGGGAAAGGTGAAGTTCGTCGTGAGCACGAAGAATGCGGAGGCGCAGAAGTTTTTCGAGCAAGGCATCGGGCAGCTTCATGGCTTTTGGTACTTCGAGAGCGAGCGCTCCTTCCGCACGGCTGCCGCGCTGGACCCCGATTGCGCGATGGCTTACTGGGGCATGGCGATGTCCAACGTAAACAATGAGAAGCGCGCGAAGGAATTCCTCAAAGAAGCCGTGAAGCGAAAGGACAAGGCTGGCGCGAAGGACAAGCTGTGGATCACGGTGCTGGAGAATTATTACCGCGACGACAAGCGCGACAAAAAAGCGCGGCAGCTCGGCTACATCCGCGACCTGGAGAACATCGTGCATGAGCATCCCGCCGACATCGAGGCGAAGGCTTTCCTCGTCTGGAAAACCTGGGACACGCGCAATGAGGCGCCGATCTCCAGCCTGCAAGGAGTTGACGCGCTCATCGATCAGATCCTCGCCGCCGAGCCGATGCATCCGGCGCATCACTACCGCATTCACCTGTGGGATCAGGACAAGCCGGCGCGCGCGCTGACCTCCGCCGCAAAGTGCGGCCAGGCCGCGCCGGGCGTGGCCCACATGTGGCACATGCCGGGACACACATTTTCAAAACTGCGCCGCTTTGACGACGCCGCCTGGCAGCAGGAGGCCGCCACGCGCGTGGATCACACACGCATGATCGCCGATCTCGTGCTGCCCGACCAGATCCACAACTACGCGCACAACGAAGAGTGGCTGGTGCGCACCTACAATGAGCTGGGACGCGCCAAGGACGCCATGGGCCTCGCGACGAGCCTCATCGAGATTCCGCGTCATCCGGCGCACAACACGCTCGACAAAGCAAACTCCTCCGCGAGTTACGGCCGCACCCGGTTGATCGACACGCTGATGAAGTGGGAGCTTTGGGACAAAATCGTCTCGACGGCTAAAAGCCCGCTGCTGCCCGCCACCGTGCAGAACGGCCATGAGATTACGCGCCAGCGCGCGCTCGGCGTGGCCGCATTCCATCTCGGCCAGGAGAAAGAGCTGGCCGCTGCCGTCAGCGCGCTGGAGGAAATCGAGAAGAAGGAAAAAGCCGAGAAGGACAAGAAAGACGCGAAGGAGAAAAAGGACGGTGGCAAAGCAGTTGCAGCATCGGGCGCGAAGCCGACGCCGGAGGTTGAAATTCGCAAAGCCGAGCTTGCGAAGCCTGCCGATAAAACCGCGACCGCGCAGAACAAACCCGCTGCATCAGGCAAGCAGGCGAACAACCAAAAGCCGCCAGTGATCAACGCGCTCGCTGAATTGCGCGCACTCGTCGCGATCATGAAGAAGGATGCGGCAGCGGCGAAAACGCTCGAAGCCGCGACGGACATTCCGAAAGATCGGCTCGCACGCTATCACCTGCGTCTCGGCGACAAAAAGAAGGCTGAGGAGTTGACGAAGAATTTCACCCAAGACCTCGCCGGCCTGTGCGCAAAGGCCGAGGTGCTGGCCGCCTGCGACAAGAAACCCGAGGCGAAGACCGCTCTCGAAGCCGCGGGCAAGGCCGCCTTTGCGATGGATCGCGATCTGCCGATGGCGAAACGCTGCGATGAACTCGCGAAGACCCTCGGCATCACCGGCGAGTGGCGCGCGGCTGTGCCGAAGCGCACCGACAGCGGCACGCGTCCCGACATCGCCTCGCTCGGCCCCGTGCACTGGCACCCGCCGCTCGCGCGTCCGTTCACCGTGCTCGATGCGAAGGGCGCGGCGGTGACGGAGAAAAATTTCGCCGGGAAGAACACGCTGCTCTGCTTTTACCTCGGACACGACTGCACGCACTGTGTCGAGCAGCTCAACGCGCTGGCCGAGGTGAACGACAAACTCAAGGCCGCCGGCATCACCGTCGGCGCCATCAGCACCCAAAGTGTGAGCGAGACAGCGAAAGCGAACGAGAAGAGCAAGGCGAAGGGTGGCTTCCCCTTCCCGCTCTATTCCGGCGCCGGCCTTGAGGCATTCAAGGCGTATCGCGCCTATGACGACTTCGAGAAGATGGCGCTGCATGCGATGGTGCTCATCGACACCACCGGTCACATCCGCTGGCTCGACGTGAGCTACCAGCCCTTCACCGACACCAAGTTTCTCCTCGAAGAATGCCAGCGCTTGCTCAAGCTGCGCGGAGAAGGAGACGGCGTGGCGGCTACGAAATAGCGTCACCGCTCGATGTCGAGGACTTCCATTTTTTCGGCGGAAAGTGTGAAGTAATCCTTGCCACGCCCAATGAGTTTTGGAGCGACGGACGCGCCTTTTGCGCTCTCCAATTGAATTGCCATGACGCTCGCGTCATTGAAGCCCACGATGATCTTGCCATCTCTCCATGCTCGACCAGGCACTTTCCGGCCCGCCGCATCCGCATTCCATCGTGGCGGCCACGTGTTGGTGACGGCGTTCTCGAACACAATGGGAAGCAGGGCAGGACTTGCGTCAGTCGCCCCCTTTGTCAGCGCCCAATGATTCTCACCCGGCTCGAGTGCTTTTGAATGCGCTGGCGGAGTTCCAAGGTCGCCATCTGGTCGGTAAGGACTCATTGCTGCTCCAAAGACAGATTCACCAAACATCATGCCTTTAGCGCCCAAAAGCCGAAACGCCTGATTCGCAGTTTGCGGATTCGATACGTCCGCATCGGGATGCGTCCCGCCATGGTCACCTGCATACACTTTTAATGTGCCCATGAGGTTGTGGCAGTTCCCGGCCGTACTCGCTCGGGCCGTGAGATCAGACACCTTGCGCCATCCAGCTATTGTCAGAGGAACCAAGATCACCAGCAAAATGATCCCGATTGTGATTTCGATCCGCTGGCATCCGGTCTTCTGCTCCAACCTCTCGTTCATGTCGTCATAAAACCAGATCGATGAGAATTTGGGAAGCATTTTTGCGCTCAATTCACCAGTCATGAAACGGGGCGATGCATATACCCGCGAGCACCAGCACATTGCTCCCCGTGTTTTCACTTTCCGAGGTGGATTCCAATGTCATCGTCCGCCCGCCAATTCCCCTGCGATGCCCCACCCCTTCCTCACCCCTGACTTCCACATCCGCTGGTCCACTCTCACGCCAGATCACATCCAGGCCGACATCGACGAGGCGCTGCGGCGCGCGGAGGCGGGTGTGGACGCGGTCATCGGGCAGGACCGGGGGAAGATGAACTTTGACACCGTCGTGCTCGCTCTTGACGAGGCCACGCTGGAGCTGAATGAAGCGTGGGGTCTCGTGACGCATCTCGATGCGCTGTGCAACTCACCCGAGCTGCGCGAGGCCCACAATGCGATGCTGCCCAAGGTGAGCGCGTTTAGCGCGAAGATTCCGCTCAATGAGCACTTGTGGGATTTGCTCATGACGTACTCGAAGACGGAGGAGGCTCGCGCGCTCACAGGTGTGCGCCGGCGCGCGCTTGATGAGACGATGGACAGCTTCCGCCAGCACGGCGCGGATTTGTCGGCGGAGAAAAAGAAGCGGCTCGAGGAGATCGAGTCCGAGCTTTCGCAGGTCACGCAAAAGTACTCGGAGAACGTGCTAGACTCGACGAACAAGTGGGAGGTCATCATCGAGGACGCATCGCGACTCGCCGGCCTGCCGCAGAGCGCGATCGATGCCGCGAAGGCCGAGGCGCTCGCGAAAGGCCACGGCAGCGAGGACGCGCCGAAGTATCGCTTCACACTCAAGGCACCCTCGATGATCCCCGTGATGGAGCACGCTGAGGATGAGGCGCTGCGCCGTCAGGTGTGGGAAGGATCTTGCGGCATCGGCAACGGTGGCGACTTTGACAATACCGATCTCGTTTGGAAAATCCTCCGGCTGCGGCAGGAGAAAGCCGCGCTCCTCGGAAAAGCAAACTTCGCCGACGTGGTGCTCGAGCATCGCATGGCAAAGAATGGCCGCGTGGCGCTCAGCTTCATCGAGACGCTGCACGGCAAAGTGAAGGCCGCATTTGATCGCGAGTGCGTGGAGTTGCAGGAATTCAAGGCCGAGGAGCTGCACCAGAACACGGATCTGCTCCAGCCCTGGGAGATCGCCTTCTGGGCGGAGAAGCGGCGCAAGGCGCTCTTCGATTTCAACAATGAGGAACTGCGCCCCTTTTTCCCGCTCGACAAAGTTCTCTCCGGCATGTTTCGCCTCGCCGAGATGGTCTT
>JANPIW010000729.1:0-2154 GCA_031425215.1 Verrucomicrobiaceae bacterium | reverse complement strand
GGCAGATCGACGCGTCCGCGATCTCTGGCCTGATGCCACGTCTCGATAAAGCAATGGGGGAGATTCCGCGCGAACCCGCCGCCTACTTTACCTCTCACATTGTTCCGTACGCCGACTCTGTCCTGCGGGAGTGGGTATTGGCTCACCTACGTTCAACGATCACGACGCCTTTCAATCCAGAAACCTTAAAGTTATCCCACCAACTGGCGCAACTTGGGACTGTGGAAGACCGCCTCACCTTATTTCGGAAGGTCGTTCTTGCCCTGGAGAACCCGGCCCGAAGAAGCACCGCGGAAATACATAACTGGACTTCGAGCGCGGAATTCCCGGTGGAGCACCCCGATGCTGAAGAGTTTCTCCAAATGCTTGCTAAGTCATCTGACGCATGGCTGCGCCGGGTGGCGGCCAAAAACCTAGGATCAACTTTGAGTCGCCGCGACGCGCCGACTCCTTGGGTTGAACTTCGCTCTCTTCTTCAGGATAAAGATTCGACGATAGCGCTTTCTGCAGCAGGCCAGCTTCTGCGGCACGGTCCAGCCAGCGAGAGGGAGTACAGCCGCGCTTGGGTGAAGGAACGTCTCACCTCGGGCAAAGGCACGGATTTAGGAACTACAGCAATCGCTTGGCTTATGGCAGATCCGGAGGCAGACCGGCAATGGATCGCAGAGATGGTGGTCGGAAACACTCCCTCGTCCTCTGGAGCATATTCGTTCGATCCGGACACGCTCATTCCACTCTTACGTGACGCGGCTTGGTCGCGATCCGAAGTGATCAGCAACATCAGTTCTGCTGTCGCCAAGCTTGGCCGGTTCACCGATCGTGCTCTTTTCGTGGCAATGCAGATTCTCCCCTACAAACCCTTCGCTTTGAACGACGAACCGCTCGCGCTTAGGAATGTAATAGCAGGAGCGGAAACCCTCGCGCGGAGGCTGCTACACTCCGTCGATAGTGAATTCGAGTTCATCATGAATTCGCGATATTTCGAGGTTCTACCTGATTTTGCCGCATGGCTGGAAACGCTTCCGGAGATGAGTAAGGAGTCCTTTGGTGCGGAGCCTGATCCCGGAGTCACGACGCCGCCCTAAGTCAGCAGCGCCTTCACCACGTGCGCGGCTTCGACGCCGGTCAGGCGTTGGTCGAGGCCTTGGAACCGCGAGGTGAAGCGGTGGTGGTCGATGCCGAGCGTGTGCAGGATTGTCGCGTTGAGGTCGTTCACATGCACCGGGTCACGCACGACGTTGTAGGAGAAGTCGTCCGTCTCGCCAAAGACCAGTCCGCCTTTCACGCCGCCGCCGGCCATCCACATCGAGTAGCAGCGCGGGTGATGGTCGCGGCCGTAGTTGTCCTTCGTGAGCGTGCCCTGGCTATAGACGGTGCGCCCGAATTCGCCGCCCCAGACGACCAGCGTGTCGTCGAGCAAACCGCGCGCTTTCAGATCCTTGATGAGCGCGCCGCACGCCTGATCGGTATCGCGGCATTGGCTGGCGATGTCCTTTGGCAGACTCCCATGCTGATCCCAGCCGCGATGCAAAATCTGCACCACGCGGGTGCCGCGCTCAACCAGCCGCCGCGCCAGCAAGGTGCTGTGCGCAAACGTGCCCGGCGTCGTGGCCTCCGGCCCGTACATCTCCAGCGTGGCTTTGGATTCCTTGCTGAGATCCACGAGGTCCGGCACGCTGCTCTGCATGCGGAAGGCCATCTCGTATTGCGAGATGCGCGTCTGCGTTTCGGGATCTCCAAAGCGTTGATGGTTCAGCTCGTTCAGCTTCCCGAGCGCGTCGAGCATGGTGCGGCGGTCGCCGCGTTCGACTCCCGGAGGATTTTGAATGAACAGGACGGGATCGCCGGCGGAGCGCAAGGCCACGCCCGCGTGCTTCGTGGGCAGGAATCCGCTGCTCCACATGCGGGTGAACAAGGCCTGCGCCGCCGCGCCGGACGACCAGCGCGGGGTGAGCACGACGAATGAAGGCAGGTCATCGCTCTCGCTGCCCAGACCATACGACAGCCATGACCCGAGGCTCGGCTTCCCCGGCACCTCGCTGCCGGTCATGACGAACGTGCAGGCCGGATCGTGATTGATCGCCGTGGTCCAAACAGACTTCACCACAGCGAGATCGTCCACGACCTTTGCCGTGTGCGGGATCAGTTCGCTGG
>JANPIW010000728.1:0-7500 GCA_031425215.1 Verrucomicrobiaceae bacterium | reverse complement strand
TTATCGTGATCTTTGGCATCTTGCTCATGATGGCCGAGACATTTCTGCCGGGCGCCATCGCCGGCGCCCTCGGTCTGGTGTGCATCCTCGCAGGAATCGTGCTCGCGCTCACAGCAGACGAACTGGCACACTGGCCGCTGTGGGGCCGCACGCTGTTCGCCGTCGGCATCATCGCATTCTCGTCGGCCGTTCTTCTCATCTGGATGCGCTGGTTCGCCGTGAAACTTTTTCATCGCGCCTTCACGCTGGAGGCCAGCAGCGCGCCGCCCACAACCGACGATGTTCTGCCGGATGGCACCGAGGGCATCGCCGTCACCGAACTGCGTCCGATGGGCCGCGCTGAGTTTGCGGGACGCCGCCTCGCCGTGCGCTGTCAGACGGGCTTCGCGCCTCGTGGCTCGCATCTGAAAGTCATCGGCTCTGAGCCGGGAAACCTTCTCGTTCGTATCATCCAACCACAACAACACTCCTCCCCATGACCATCCAAATGATCCTCATCGGCGTCGCCATCCTGGTCTCGCTGTTTCTGTTCCTCATCATCGCCAAGTTTTTCAATCTCTGGCTGCGCGCTCGAATCTCCAACGCGCCCGTCAGCATCGTGAACCTTCTGGCCATGTATCTGCGCGGCGTGCCCAATGCGATGATCGTTGATGCGCGGATCACCGCGGTGAAAGCGGGCATCGGCCTCGCCACTGACGAACTGGAGGCGCACTACCTCGCCGGCGGGCAGGTGCAGCATGTCGTGCTCTCGCTCGTCGCCGCGGACAAGGCTGGTATTCCACTCACTTTCAACCGCGCCTGCGCCATCGACCTGGCGTGCAAAGGCACTGCCAAGACCGTGCTCGACGCCGTGCGCACGAGCATCAATCCCAAAGTCATCGACTGCCCGCATCCCGACATGGGACGTGGTGGAAAAATCGACGCCGTGGCAAAGGATGGCATCTCCCTCCGCGTGCGCGCCCGCGTCACGGTGCGCACCAATCTTGATCGCTTTGTCGGTGGCGCCACCGAGGAGACGGTCATCGCCCGTGTCGGTGAGGGCATCGTCTCGTGCATCGGCTCGTCGGATTCATACAAGAATGTGATGGAGAATCCGGACAACATTTCCAAGCTCGTGCTCCACAAAGGCGTGGATGCCGGCACAGCATTCGAGATTCTCTCCATCGACATCGCCGACATCGACGTGGGCGAGAACGTCGGCGCCAAGCTCCAGGCCGAGCAGGCCGAGACGGACAAAAAGATCGCGCAGGCGATGGCCGAGGTGCGCCGCGCCGCTGCCGTCGCGCTCGAGCAGGAGATGGCCGCGCGCACTCAGGAGATGCGCTCACGCGTGGTTGAGGCCGAGGCTCAGGTTCCGCTTGCGATGGCCGAGGCATTCCGCAACGGCAACCTGGGCGTGATGGATTTCGCCCGCTATAAAAACGTCGTCGCTGACACCGACATGCGCGCCAAAATCGCGGGCCAGGGCACCTCCAACCAAGGCTAATCTCCATCTCGATCACGACAACTTTCCCCGAGCCACATGCCTGCGGACTTTGACATTGGCCAGGTGATTTTCATCGTCATCGCGATGATCGCGGCCTTCGTGCAGTGGCTGTGGAAGCACATCCAGGAGCGCAGAGATACCACTGCGCGATCACGTCCCCGAGACGCCCCTGAAAGCGAGGAAACGTGGCCCGAGCCAGTCGCCCCTCTGGCGCCCCCGCCTCTTCCTGCTCGCGATGATCCTGCCTTAGCGCCAAAGCGTGGCGGCTTCCGGGCTTTCATCGATGAGATCAAGGAAGAGGTGCGCAAAGCCCAGGCTGACTATGAAGAGGAGCCTGTGCCGGCACAGCCTCCGCCGCGTGTGCCGCCTCCGCTCCGTCGCCACATACCTCAGCCACCCGCATTGGTCGCGGCCATGCCGGCACACGCGCCAGCAGCGGCTCCGACTCTCGTGGTGGAGCAGAAGCCCGCGCGTGTCATCACAAAGCATGACGACTTCGCAGTGCTGCGTTCCAGCATCAGGAACCCTGACGCGCTGAGGAATGCGGTCATACTGCGCGAGATCCTCGGGCCGCCGAAGGCACTGCAAGCCGAGGGGCTTTGATCATTGCAGTGAGCCGCGCCAGATAAGCAGGCGCGCTTCGACGCGTTCATGGAGGAATGACAACCCGTCGTGACATTCTCCGCCGCAGCACCGCAGGCTTTGGCTATCTGGCCTTCGCTGGCTTGGCAGCCGAAAGTGCCGCGCGTGATGCCGCCGGGCCGCTGGCTGCGAAATCGACGCATTTCCCCGCCACGGCAAAGCGCGTGATCTTTCTTTGCATGAGAGGCGGGCCATCGCAGATGGAGACGTTTGATCCGAAGCCGGAGCTGACGCGGCGGCATGGCGAAGCGGGACGCAACAAAGGAACGAAGATGCTTGGCTCGCGCTGGAAGTTTGCGAAGCATGGGCAGAGCGGGATCGACATCGTGGAGCTTTTTCCCGAGCTGGCGAAGCAGGCGGACAAGCTCTGCGTGCTGCGCGGCATGAGCACGGACAATGAAAACCATCCGCAGGCATTGGAGCAGCTTCACACGGGCAGTTTTCAGTTCGTGCGGCCTTCAATGGGCGCGTGGGCCGTGCATGGGCTGGGTACAGAGAATGCGAGCCTGCCGGGTTTCATCTCGATCAATCCGCTCACCGCGCTCGGCGGCATCCGCTACTACTCCAGTGCGTTTTTGCCCGCTGCATGCTCCGCGACGATGCTCGGCAATGCAAGCCAGCCGGGCGCAAAGCTCACGCTCGGCGACATCAGCAATCCCACGCTCAAGCCCGCTGCCCAGCGCGAGCAGTTGGATCTTCTTCAAGCGATGAATCGCGATCTGTTCGCCAAGACGCATGATCCGCGAGTGGAAGGCATCATCGAATCGTATGAGCTGGCCTTCCGCATGCAGGGGGAACTGCCGCGCGTGATGGATGTCAGCGGCGAGAGCGCCGCCACGCTGAAACTCTACGGAGCGGACAAATCGCCCACGGAATCCTTCGGCAAACAATGCCTGCTCGCGCGTCGATTTGCCGAGGCGGGCGTGCGCTTCATTGAGATCAGCCACTGCGAGTGGGATCTGCACGGCTCGCTTTACAGCGGCATGACGCGCAACTGCTCGCAGATCGACAAACCCATTGCCGGACTGCTGCAGGATCTCGACCAGCGTGGCCTGCTCGATGACACGCTCGTGCTCTGGGGCGGCGAGTTTGGCCGCACGCCGGATGACGCGAGCCAGGACGGTCGTGGGCATAACAACAAAGGCTATACCATGTGGATGGCCGGTGGCGGCGTGAAGGCCGGACACATTCACGGCGTGACGGACGACCTCGGCGTCGAAGCTGTCGATGGCAAAGTCCACATCCACGACCTGCACGCCACCATGCTGCACATGCTCGGCCTCGATCACGAGCGCCTCACCTACCGCCACGGCGGGCGCGATTTTCGCCTGACTGATGTGAAGGGCAGAGTGGTGAGTGAGATCCTTGCCTGACAGGCTTAAACTCTCTTTCTTCCTTATGAACCCACCCAGCACACTCACACGCCGCGACGCTCTCGCGGCCACCATCGCGGGCGTCGGTCTTTCCGCGCTCGCCTTCGAACCAGCAAAAGCCGCCCCGGCTCCGGACGCGCGGCGTGGCGCGACGAAGCGCTATCCCATGCTCAAGTCGATCAATCAGTGGGCCTTTCCGTATCCCGAACGCATGAACCTGCGCGAGTGCATGCAACTGGCGAAGGATGCCGGCTTTGACGGAATCGAACTCAACTACGACCTCGAGAACGATCTCTCGCCGAAGGCCGGCACGAAGGAGTTTCATGCCATCCGCAAAATGGCGGACGACATTGGCATCCGCATCAGCGGGCTTTGCTCGTTCCTGTTCTGGCCGTATCCGCTGAGCAGCAATGATCCCGCGAAACGCGCGCAGGGCATCGAGCTGGCCGGCAAGATCGCGCAGGCCGCGCATGACCTCGGCGTGGAGAACGTGCTCGTGGTTCCCGGCGCGGTACACATCCCGTGGCGCACGGATCACGAACCGGTGCCGAATGATGTGTGCGATCAGCGTGCGAAGGAGGCCGTGGGACAGCTCGCGAAGCAGGCCGAGAAACTGAAGGTCTGCCTCAACATCGAGAACATCTTTTTCAACGGCTATCTCATGACGCCGATGGAGATGAACGCCTTCGTCGATCACTTTGGCAGCGAGCACGTGCGCGTCCACTTCGACACAGGCAACATCTCCATGTTCCAGCACGCGGAGCATTGGGTGCCCATCCTGGGCAAGCGCACGAAAAACATCCACTTCAAGGAGTTCACCAAGAAGGGCACGGACTACTCGCTGGAGACATTTCGGCCGCTGCTCGACGGCACCACGAACTGGCCTGCCGTTATCGAGGCGCTGGACCAGGTGGGTTATCGTGAGTTCGTCACCTTCGAGTACTTCCATCCGTATCAGCACTACCCGGAGGCGCTGATCTGGCAGACCTCGGACTCGCTTGATCGCATTCTCGGAAGAAAAGCGTGAGCATCACTGCACGAAGATGAACTGCTGGGTGTTCAGCAGACTGAAGATGAGATCCTCGAACGTGCCCAGGCCGTTGCTCTGCGCTTGCAGCCAGGTGTCGCGCTCGTGCGCGGTGGGTTTGCGGCTGAGCATGGTCATGTAGATCGCGTCGATCTTGTCGTCGGGATACGGCGCCTTGTTCACAGTGAGCATGAGCTGGCTGTATTTGCCAATGATCTGCGGGAGGAGCTGACCGTTCATCATCGCGAGCGCCTGCGGCACGCTAGCCTCGTTGTTGGCGTTCTCGATGGTCTCGCGGTCACTCTGGCCAAACTCGCGCAGGTAATGGCCGCGCGGCGCCGGACTGCCAATTTCGGCGGCGCGGACGGAGTTGCGCTGCTGGTCGTCGCGCGCGCGGTAGTAGCCGGGCCGTTCCTTTTCGGGGATGCCGTAATAGGCGGCCTCGTCCGCGTAGGAGGCGTGGCGTTTTTGCTCGGCGGATTTCTTCTCCTCGGGCGTGAGGACGACGGGATCATAGCCGGGAATGCGGACGCTCTCGATCGACGCGTCACTCATCATCATGGTCGCCCCGCCGCCGGGAGCGGCGCCGGGCTTGAGCGAGGCGGTCTGGAAAGGCTTGCCGGTGGTCTTCTCATAAAGTCGCGTGAGAGAGGGCATGAGGACATCCCGATGCACGACGGCGCGTGAGTCACGAGTGACGGCGCGGGATTGCTGACGGAGTTTTTGCAACTCATCGCGCGCGGATTTGGCGGCGGCGCGCGCGGGTTCGAGATCGGCGCCAGTGGCTTTCTTGGCTGCGGCCTCGGCCTGCTGCGCTTTGCGCGTGGCCTCGGCGACGAGGGTCTGGATCTTGGTGATGGCGTCCTTGTTGCCTTTGTAAAGCTCGGCCGATCGGAGCACGCCGTCGAGGATTTCCTTCGGCTGCATGGTGTTGATGGCATCGACGGACTTCTTTGCCTGGAGCACCTGCTGCTGCGCCGCCTCGCGCGCGAAGGTGTTGGGCATGTCGGGATCGGGATTGATAAGGGTCACAAAGCTGTCCCACATCTGCTCGGCGCTCATGCGGCGCAAAACGGGGCCGGTGAAATGATAGGCGATGCCAGGGGCGATCTCGGCGCGCGTGACGTGGCGCTGGTACGCGCTGGTGTTGTAGAGCACGGCGAGGAAGGCGTTCATGTCATAGTCGAGATCGCGCATCAGTTTTTCGAGGTGCGTCTGCAGCTCCGGGATCATGGGCACGGAGGTGTCCAGCAGCTCGTCGAGCGGCTCGATGTTTGCGAGGCCGAAGGCGCGCTTCCAGAGGCGGTTCACGATCACGGTGGTGAAGCGCGGGTTGTCATTGCTGGTCATCCACCGGGCGTAAGCCTGGAGCGCAGTCTCGCCAGGCCGGGTCTCGCACTCGTGGCCAAACATCGCGGCGGGTGCGACCTGGCTGCGCGGTTTTGCGTCAGGGTATTGGTAGTCCTTTGGCAAGGACGGCAGGCGCTTCTCTTCGTAGCCGAGCGCGTTGTCGCGCACGTTGTTGCGCACTTCGAGCATGGCTTCGCGGAAGTAATTGTTCTCGCCGCGCAGTTTCTTGTCCAGCTCCTGACGGCTGTTGGAGGCAGCTTTGGCTTTTTCCTGGTACTCCTTCTCCAGCGCGGCCCATTGCTCGGGCGAGGTGTCTTTGGCGCGCTTGGGGCGGACTGGATCGGGGCTGGCTTTCCGGTGCGCGGCTCGGATTTCATTCTGCTCTTCGTTGTAGATGCGCTGGGCGTCGCCGAGCGCGCCGCCGTAATTCTGGCCCTGGATGCCGTAGGTGAAGCCGGCCATCTGGTAGAACTGCTTCTGCGTCCATTTGTCGAAGGGATGATTGTGACACTGCGCGCACTCGATGCGTGTGCCGAGGAAGATGCGCACGGTGCTGGCCATGTTGTCGAGCGGCATTCCTTGATCGCGGTAATAGTAGCCGATGGCCCCATTATCCCACGGGCGGCCCTGCGCGGTGATCATCTCGGCCACCATTTTGTCGTAGGGCTTGTTGGCGCGCAGGCTGTCTTTGATGAAGCCGCTGTAGGCCGCGCCCGTGGTGCCGTTGCCAAGGAGGCGCAGCACGTCGGCCCAGTAGTTGAAGGCGTGCTGCACATGGCCTTCGGAGGCTAGCAGTTTGTCGATGAGACTGGCGCGGCGGCCGGAGGATTTGTCACTGAGAAATGCCTCCGTCTCACGCGTGGTCGGGATCCGACCGATGACGTCGAGGTAGATGCGCCTCACGAATGTGTGATCGTCGCACATCGGGTTGCCGGAGAGGTTGTGCTTTTTCCAATCGCTCGCGAGGATGGCGTCGATGGCAGCGGCGCGCGGGTTGGCGCTTTCGGCATGGAGGGCTGTGATGCCCAGGGTGGCGGCGAGGAGCAGGCGGGTGAGCAGTTTCGCGTTCATGGTGGTGCAAACTACGGGCGGCGGCGCCGACAGTTTGCAGGCGGGCGATTAATTGTGACCCGATTGCGAAAGAGCATGATGAGGATTCCGCGTCGCGTTTGAACATGATCTCACCTCACCATGAAACGCGCCATTGCCAGCCTGATGCTCTGCTTCTCCACCACGTCCATCGCAGCGTGGCAGGCAGGCGCGGCAAAAGCGGACATCACGCCGACGGAGTCCGTGCCGCTGGCCGGCTACGGCGGGAAGACGCGCATGTCACAGCGCGTGGAGCATGCGATCTGGCTGAAGGCGCTGGCGCTGAAGGATGACTCGGGGGCGACCTCGGTGCTGGTGACGGCAGATCTGGTGGGCTTGAGTGATAAAATGATCGCGGTGATCGCGAAGACGGCGATGCAGAAGCACAGCGTGGCAAGGGAGCGGCTGATCTTGAACACCTCGCACAATCATTCGTGCCCGGTGACGGAGGATGTGCTGTGGTTGTATTATGAATTCACGCCGGAAGAGGCTGCGGCAAAGGATCGCTACACGGCGATGGTGTATGCGAAGTA
>JANPIW010000727.1:0-4096 GCA_031425215.1 Verrucomicrobiaceae bacterium | reverse complement strand
GACAACCACTTCCTCGGCTCCTCGCTGCCCATCGACTCACCGGCGAGCATCGAGGCCACGTTTGATCTCTTCAAAGAGGTGAACCATGCCAGACGCATCTACTGGCGCGGGCTGGAGGCTTCATGCTGGATCGCCACCATCCAGGCCAGGCCGGAGAATCCGCGCTACTTCTCGTATTGGGAATGGCTCACACATCTCTATGCCACAGTGAAGCCTGACGAACTCGCCGTGAAGGCAGCGCACGCTCGCGGCATGGAGATATGGGGAATGGGGTCACTCTGGGACTGGGGCGCGCATCCCGACACGCCAGGCTTCAACGACTACCCGTTCTGTTTTGAAAACAAACTCAAGCTCGCTCATCCCGAGTGGGCGCCACAGGACAGACATGGCACGCGCCAGCAAGGCGGCCCGATAGAGCTGGCCTATCCCGAGGCGCGGAAAGCGCTCATCGACATCATCGTCAAAGAAACCGTCAAAGCCGGCTACGACGGCATCACCTTCCTCACCTACGTCGAGAACTACTCGCTGCGCTTTGCCGATGAGTTTGGCTACAGCGATCCCATCGTCGCTGACTTCAAGCGGCAGTTCAAAATCGATCTGCGCACCGAACCATTCAAACGCGGTGCCTCGCGCGAAGACTGGCTGCGGCTGCGCGGCAGCTACGTCACTGCCTTTCTCCGCGAACTCAAAACCGCGCTCGCCCCGCACAAAGTAAAGCTCGGCATGGTCGTGAACTCCAACGACCCGCGCCAACCGCAATCTTGGAACGTCCCCGAGCTGACCATCACCGCTGGCAGTCATCACATGGACATCGACACATGGATTCGCGAAGGGATCGTCGATGAACTCGAAATCTACGGCAACAACAGCGGCCAGTCGCAGGTGAAGACACTCGATGACCTCCAGTTCCTCGCGCGCGGCACACAGACGAACATCGGCGTCATTACCTCCGGGCCGTTCAACGCACATTGGAAACCGTATCAGGAGAAGGGGATGCGGACGCTCGTCGCCGTCAGCGATGACACTCAGCATCTCGCACGCGGATTCATCGCGGAACAGAAAGACCTCAGCAGCCCGGATGTGCATGAGCGCATGAAAGCCTTGCAGCAGAACATCGAAGGCACGCTCAAGCTCGATCCCACGCCATCACTCTCATCAGCAAACATGATTGAGCGTCGCATGGCCCTCCAAGCTCTCGGCAAAATTCCCGCCGCTGATCTCCAACTCATCATCGCCGCTCTCAACGATCCCGAGAACGGTGTGCGCTGCTCCGCCGCGCTCGCCCTCGCTGATCGCAAAGACCCCGCCGCCACCTCCGCCCTCCTTGCCGCCGCTGAGAAACACGGCAACCACATGCTGCGCGAGTGCGTCATCATCGCGCTGCGGAAACTCAATCCCGCGCCGCTTGAGCAACTTCAAGCCGCGATGAAATCCCCGAGCAATGAAGTGCGCGAGGTCGCCATCCGCACCCTGCTCATCCATCCATACGCCTCCGTGCTGCCCGTTTTTAAAGCTGCGCTACATGACAAGCATCGCTTCGTCCGCTTCGTCGCCGCCGAAGCGCTCGGCAGTTACGCGCGCAATCCCGACGCCATCGCGGCGCTGCTCGAAGCCTTGGATCACAAAGATCAAATGGTTGTCGCCCGCGCCGCCACTTCGCTCGGCAACATCGCCAAGCCCAACCGCCCCGAAATCAAAACCACGCGTGCCACTGTGCTCGCCGCCCTTCGTTCCGCGTTCGAGAAAGCTCCCGATGACCGCTGGAGCTTCCGTCCCATGGGCAATGCCATCCTCGACTTCGGCGACGAAGGCCGCGCCACACTGCAAGACCTCCGCGATCATCACACAGACAAACGCATCGCCGAGAATGCCTGGCGCGTCTTCGATCTCACGCAGCGCACCGGCAGCTTCAGCACCGTCACCGCGGAGCAAAACGAGGAGGCCATGAAGCGACGCCCGAAACGCGAAGCGAAATAGCATGATTCGTCAGGCGCCTCGCTGTGGTCGAGCTTGGGCAGAGACTCCATGAAATGCGTACTGTTTCCTCGCGTTGGATCATCTGATGAAACTTCTCGCCCTGCTCCTTTCGACGTTCGTCATTCTCCATTCGTCATTCTCCGCGCCGCCCAACATCGTCATCATGCTCGTCGATGACATGGGCGTGATGGACACCTCGGTGCCGTTTCTCACCGATGCGGACGGCAAGGCGAAGCGCTACCCGCTCAATGACTTTTACCGAACGCCGAACATGGAACGGCTCGCGACGCGTGGCATTCGCTTCAACAACTTTTGCGCGATGAGCGTGTGTTCGCCCACACGAATCTCGATCATGACGGGACAAAACGCGGCGCGGCACCGGACGACGAACTGGATCAGTCCTGACAAAGACAACGCCGGCCCTAACGGCCCGCCCCAGTGGAACTGGCGCGGATTGAAGAAGGGCGATGTCACTCTCGCATCGCTCCTTCAATCGAGCGGCTATCGCACGATCCATGTCGGAAAGGGACACTTCGGGCCGCGTGACTCTGACGGTGCGGAACCGATGAACCTGGGCTTTGACATCAACGTTGCGGGCTGCTCCATCGGCGCTCCGGGAAGCTATTACGGATTGAAGAACTTTGGCGGCATCCCCGAGAATGCTGGCGGCAAAAAGAAACAGCAGCAGGTGAAAAAGCCTGGCTCCGCAGTACCGGGCCTGGAGAAATATCACGGCCAGGAAATTTTCCTCACTGAAGCGCTCACGATAGAAGCGAAGTCACACGTTGCTGATGCGGTGAAAGCACAGAAGCCGTTCTTTCTCTACTTCCCGCAATACGCCGTGCATGGCCCGCATCAGTCTGATCCGCGCTACGCTGAGAATTACGCGAACAGCGGCAAACCGCAGCAGGCGCAAAACTTTGCCACGCTCGTCGAGGGCATGGACAAATCTCTCGGTGATGTCCTCGATCACCTCGACGCGCTTGGCGTGGCCGACAACACGCTGGTGTTCTTCCTCGGAGACAACGGCAGCGACGCGCCGCTCGGTCATCAGCACGAGGTCGCGTGCGCGGCTCCGTTGCGCGGAAAAAAGGGATCGCATTACGAAGGCGGCACGCGCGTGCCATTCATTGTTCGCTGGCCGGGCGTGACGAAAGCTGGGTCCGTGTGCGACGTGCCGACGATTCACGTGGATATTTTTCCAACGTTCCTCGAACTCACGCGCGGCGACGCGCCCAAGCAACCACTCGATGGCGAGAGCCTCGTGAAACTCTTTCGCGATCCGGCAGCGAAGCTTCAGCGCGACGCTATTTACCAGCACTTCCCCGGTTATCTCGGAGCGGGCGCTAACGGATGGCGCACCACGCCCGTGGGCGTCATTCAGAGCGGCGACTGGAAACTGATAGAGTTTTACGAAGATGGCCGGCTCGAATTGTACAACCTTCGCAGTGACATCAGCGAACAGAAGAATCTCGCGGGAGAACAACCCGGCAAAGCGAAAGAGCTTCACACCAAACTCGTCGCGTGGCGAAAAGAAGTGGGCGCGAAAATGCCCACGCCGCACAAGGCTGGTGAACAACCGCCGGGCACAACTTCCAGGAGACGGCCGGCGAACGCGGAGTAATCTGCGTACCCGTTCGATGCTCCCCGCGCTGATCGCAACGAGCGCGCACACGACCAGAATTGAGAAGGCCTCACCGAGTCCGAAAGCCGGATCACCCCTGGCGTCGCACTATCACAGGCTGCGGCAAGTTGGTGTAGCCCTTCCCCCCCTGCGTCAACGCCGACCCGCAACGCGACAACATGGTGGCCGTCCGCAAGGACTCACCAAAGGCCCGTCCGACGTGCTCGACCATGCGACGAGTGAAATCGCCAGCGGCAGCAAACTCGGCATCGATGCGACGAAGAAGATTCCAGGCGAAGGTTTCAAACGCACTTGGCCGCCGCTCATCAAGATGGATGCGGCGGTGAAGGCGAAGGTGGAAAAGCTTTTCAACCCGTAGCAGCCGAGGTGAGGAGGCTCAGACTCATCCCGCCGTGAATCCCAACGGAATTCCGTCCCAAAGACCAAGGTTGCGAGAAACGAGCTACCTTGGGAAAGATCGTCAATGGAAACAAA
>JANPIW010000726.1:0-20298 GCA_031425215.1 Verrucomicrobiaceae bacterium | reverse complement strand
ATAAGTATCGCCGCCGCGGGCCGCCGCCAAAGACCGCTCGATGTCCTGCCGCGCTGGCGCCGGCCACAAGGCGGACCATTCCTGGCCGCAGAGCGGCCCGAAGTCGTCAATCTCCATCAGGCAGCGGCCCGGAGCGTTCATGTGCAAAAGGTGGCCGTCCAGGTCCAGCACCTTCACGCAATCCGCGCTCCCCTCCATCAGGCTGCGGTTGAACTCGTCGCTCGCGCGCAGCGCCTCTGCCGCCTGCTTGCGCTCGGCGATTTCCGCACTGAGCTGCTCGTTGATTTTCGCCATGCCCGGCAGCGCGAGCGCGCTGGGGAGGACCTTGAGCAGGGCGAAAACCGTCATCCATGAAACGACCGCCGTGACCAGCTTCACCAAACCCGAGAGGCGATACCACGGATGCCAGAAAATCGTCGCCTCGATGAGATGGCTGAGCCCGCACGCGACGATGAAGACCGCGAAGAGCCAGAAGATCGGCAGGAAGGGCACATCCTTCCGCCGCCGGATGAAATACGCGAGCGTCAGCGGAATGGCCGAATAAGCGCCGAAGATGGCGATGTCCGAAAGGATGTGCAGCCACCCGTGGCCGGCGGACCATAGCCCGCAGTGCCAGCGTGTTGGAAAGCCGCTGGTATCGAAGAGGTCACGGAAGAACGCGATCATCGCGTTGATTTTCTATTGTATCCGCACGGAAAATAAAAGCAGGATTTCCAGCGTGTCCTTTCGTTTCGAGAGCGCTTTAGAATCATGAGGGTTGGGTGCGGCGGTCGGGTTGGAAAAAGGTGTTTCCCTTGTGTACTTCCCGGATCGCGTCTGGCAGCACACGGGCGGCGGCCTGCTTGAGCACATAGCCCGAGACACCGAGCGCCCTGGCCTGATCGACGTAGGCGTCGTCGTCGTTCGCGGTCAGGATGAGAATCCTGGTCGAGGGCGAGGCCTGGAGAATCTGCCGCGAGGCTTCCAGCCCGTCGAGCAGGGGCATGGAGATGTCCATGACGATGACATCGGGGAGGATTGTTGGGGCGACGGCAACGGCCTCCCAACCATTCTGCATTACACCGACGACCTCAATGTCAGCCTCGAGTCCCAATAACGCCAACAGACCATCACGCACGAGGCTGTGGTCTTCAGTGAGAAGGACGGTAATGGGTTTCATAGATTGTGCAGAATGCTAAGGGGGCGAGGTGAGAGGTTTCACTGTTTATGAATCACGCTTCGAATTGGGAGGCCGGGGCAGAGCACGACACGAGCACGCCGCCGTCGGCGTTGTTGGTCACGCTCAGCGTGCCTTGAATGATTCGCGCTCGGTATTGCAGGATGCGCAGGCCCATGCCTGATGCTTGGTGCGCATCGTCGGGCAGGCCGACGCCGTCGTCTTTGACGGTCAGCAGCCACGAGCCGTCTTGTCTGCCGAGGCGGATGTGGATGTTTTTTGCCTGCGCATGCTTGGTGGCGTTTTGCACGGCCTCTTGCGCGATGCGGAAAAGCTGGACTGCGCTGTTGCCATGCACGCGGGCGGGGATGTGCTCGTCAGCCTGCACCGCGCAGTGGATGCCGGACTGCTGCCGAGTGCGCTGCGCGATTCCTTCGAGCGCGACGAGCAGTCCGTGCTGCTCGAGTTCCACCGGATAAAAATTCTTCGCCAGGTTTCGCGCGTGCTCCTGCGCCAGCTCGATCATGTTGCCGAGCCGGGCCGCCTCGTTGGCAAACTCCGGCACCGGCGTTTTCATCTGCCGCTCCAGCACATGCAGCATCATGCCGACGCCGACCAATTCCTGCACCAGCCCGTCGTGCAGCTCCTGGCCGAGCCGCTCGCGCTCGCCCTCGACGGCGACGGCGACCTCGGCCTCCAGCCGTTTGCGCTCGTCGGCCTCGGTTAGCAATTGCGCGTGCGCGGCGCTGAGTTTCTCAGTGCGCTCGGCCACGAGCACTTCGAGCTGCACGGCGCGGTCGGCGAGTTGTGACTCGGCGTCGATCAGCTCCTCCTGCGCGCGCATCATGTCGTCGATGTCCGTGTTGGAGCCGATCCACATGGTAATTTTTCCACCGGTGTCCCGCATGGCGTGCGCGCGGCTGAGGTGCCAGCGGTACACGCCATCCGTGCGGCGGAACCGATGCTCGAGCTCGAAGTAGTCACCGGTGTCGATGCAGTGCTGCCAGTGGCGGGTGTTTTCCTCCAGGTCATCGGTGTGGATGAATTCATTCCAGCCCGAGGCTTTGATTTGCTCGACGGTGAGGCCGGTGTACTCGAGCCATTGCTGGTTGAAGTAGTCGAACTGGCCGTCAGGCTGGGCGGTGAAAATTTTCTGCGGCATGGACTCGGCCATGAAACGGAAGCGCTCGCCGGCGGCGCGCAGCGCCTCCACGGCCTCGATGCGCTCGGTGATGTCCTGATTGGTGCCCAAGACCCATTCGGTCGCGCCTTGCGCGTTGGTGCGTGTGGTCTCCACGGCCTCGATGTGGCGGCACGCTCCGTCACTGCGGCGGCGGATGCGGAAGTGCCGGGTGCTCTGCCCGCAAGTGCGGACGGTCTCGTGCAGGATGGCCTCGTTTTCGGGGAGATCCTCAGGCACCAAAGCGCTGCTCCAGTCATTGTAATGCACCATGCCATTATCCGTTGGCGGGATGCCGTAGATTTGGAAGAGCTGCGCGTCCCAGCGGATTTCATTGGTGAGGACGTTCCACTGCCAGAAGCCGACGCCCGTCGCCTCCGCGGCGAGGCCGATTCGTTGGTTGCTGTCTAGCAGGTCGCTCTCGGCTTGTTTGCGCTTGGTGATGTCGCGCACCACTTTGGATGCGCCGATGACATTGCCGTCCTCATTCCTCAGGGGAGAGACGGTGATCGAAACGGGAAACTGCCGCCCGTCCCGCGCCTGCCGCACGGTCTCGAAATTTCCCACGCGCTCGCCGGCGGCCATCTTGCGCTGGAGATCAATTTCCTCCGGCTGCCATGCCTCGGGGATCAGGCGCATGATGGAGGTGCCCACGATCTCGTCTGTGCGGTAGCCGAAGATATCTTCCGCGCCGCGGTTCCAACTGGTGATGATCCCTTCAAGGTTTTGTCCGAAGAGCGCGTCGTCCGATGATTCTACCAGGGCTGCGAGCCGGCCCAGAGATTCCTGCGCGCGCTTGCGCCCGGTGATGTCGCGCGCGACTTTGGATGCGCCGACGATCTGGCCCTGGGTGTCAAAGATGGGAGAAATCGTCAGCGACAGATCGACGAGGCTGCCATCTTTGCGGCGGCGGATGGTTTCATAATGATCGATCTTCTCGCCGCGACGGATGCGCTCGAGAATGCTGTGCTCCTCGTCGGCGTGGTCCGGCGTAATCAGCAGCGTGACCGGCTGGCCGACCGCCTCCTGCGCGGTATAGCCGAAGATTTGTTCCGCACCGGCATTCCAACTGGTGATGATGCCGTTGAGATCCTTGCCGATGATGGCGTCGTTTGAGTGCTCGACGATGGCGGCGATGCGAGCGAGGGCTTCCTCGGACTGTTTGCGCGCGGCGATCTCCACCTGCAGTTGCGCGTTCGATTGATGCGCCGCCTCGATGAGCTGCTGCTGACGCTGCAAACCGAGCTTCAAAGCCTCGTTGCTCTCACGCAATTGCTGCTCGATGCGCTTGCGCTCGGTGATGTCGGTGAGGGTTTGCAGGACTGCGGCCGGCCGGCCCTCCCTGTCGCGGTCCAGCACTTTGCGCGCGAGAACAGTGATGCGCTCTCCATTGCGTTTGGTGTGAATAAACTCGCCGGTCCAGTGACCCGTGCGGAGAAGCTCCTCGGTGATCTCTTCAAAGGGTTTGATGAACTCCGTTTGCAGCAGTTCGTGGCTGGTCTTCCCGATGGCCTCCTCGCGCGTCCAGCCGTAAAGTTTTTCCGCGCCGTTGTTCCAATACATGATGAGGCCATCAAGTCCGCGGATGAGGATGGCGTCCGTGGTGAGATCCAGCAGGCGCGTTTTCTCCGCCAGATCGTCCTCCGCCTTTTTGCGCTCGGTGATGTCGGTGAAGGATGTGATGGCGCCGGAGATCGTGCCATCCGCCTCTTTGAGCGCTGCGAAATTGACCAGCACAGGCAGACGCGAGCCATCGGGCCGTTCGATGAAAACTTCCACATTGTGCGTGGGGACGCCGGTGCGCAGCACATCCATCATCGGGCTCTGCTCGTGGGGCAGAAGCGAGCCATTGGGCAGCCACAGCTTCACAGAGCCGCAGTGTTTCTCAACACCGCGCGCTGGTTCCCGGCCCCACAGCTCCACGGCGCGCTGATTGTAATGTTGAATCACCGCCTGGCTGTCACACACGAACACGGCCATCGGAGAACCGGCGAACATGGCGCGGTGGCGCTCCTCGCTCACGCGCAGTGCCTCCTCCGCGCGCTTGCGCTCGGTGATGTCGCGAATGAATCCACTGAAAAACGGTGGCTCGATACCCTCGATGCGATGAAGGGAGAGTTCGGCTGAAAACTCCGTGCCATCTGCGCGCAAAGCCGGTAGTTCCAGGCGCCGGTTGAGCACCGGGCCGCTGCCCGTCGCGAGATAATGCGCGAGGCCGCGGTTATGCGCGGCGCGCAGTCGCTCAGGGATGATGACGTCGGCCAGAGGGCGTCCGATCACCTCGCTTGCGCGATGACCGAAGATCGCCTCCGCCGCCGGATTGAACTCCACGATGAGGCCGCCGGCATCCATGCTCAGGATGGCATCGAGAGAGGAGTTCAGGATCGCCGCTTTCCGCGTCTCACTTTCACGCAGTCGCCTCTGAGCTTCGCGCTCATCGGTCTGATCACGAAAGACCAGGACCGCGCCGGTGATGGTTCCGTCGATGTCGCGGATCGGCGCCGCGCTGTCGGCGATGGGGATTTCCCGTCCGTCCCTGGCGATGAGCAGCGTGTGGTCTGGCAGAGTCACGGCGATGCCAGCGCGCAGGACCTGCGTCACCGGGCTTTCCACCGAACTGCGGTCCTGCTCGTTGATGATCCTGAAAATCGTGTCGATCGACTTGCCGCGCGCCTCTTCCAAGGGCCAGCCGGTAAGCGCCACGGCCACCGGATTGAGATAGGAGACGGAACCCTGGATGTCGGTGGCGATGACCGCGTCACCGATGCTCGAGAGGATCACGTCCAGGCGCGCGTGGTCGCGGTCGGACTCATCCCACGCGGCGCGATAGCTGGTGTCCAGGTGCGCGAGCGAGCGCCGGATGGAGGCGACCAGCAGCGGCGCGAAGACCAATCCGGTCAGCAGAATGCCCGGCAGGATGAACAGGCGCACACGTGCTCGCAGGCTGGAGCGCTCGCCGAGCAAGGCTTGCTCGCCAGTTTGCATGGCATTGATGTGCTCCCGCACCACGTCCATGAGCGCCTTGCCAGTGAGATGGAGCGGCACGCTGAGGGGTTGCCCGCTGGCGGTGCGCTCCCGCACCGTGGTGGCGTTCTCGCTCCAGTCGCGTAGCGACTGACGAAGCAGCGCCAGTTGCGCGAGCTGAGCAGGATTGTCCCGCACGAGCGACTGCAAAGCATCAAGCTGCGCGGGCATGACGGCGGTGGCCTGCTCGTATGGCTCCAAAAGAGTGGCATCACTCGTGATTCGGTAGCCGCGCACACCAGTTTCCGCATCCACAGCCAGTTTCTCCACGCGCGAGATGCTTGAGAGCACGTTGTTGGAGTGATCCACCCATTCCGCCGATTTGAACAGGAAGGCGATCATGGCGACCAACACCAGAGTCAGCCCCACAACCACACCCAGCGGCCAGAGCGTGAGATGGCGCAACTGGCGGTGCGAGCGCAAGCGCAGCCGACGGCGGAAGGTGGAGTTTTCGTCAAGCGTTTGCACCATGTGCTTTGACGAGACCAGATCCGGTGCGCTGGTTCTTGAATTCCTCGTCGAGCGCGCACCTAGCGCGGGTCACAGCGCGGTGCAAATCAAGCCGCGATATAGTAGGGTAACACCCCATCACCTGCCGCTCGATCTGGCAGCATTGACTCACCATCTTTTCTAACAAGGAAGATATTTGCGCGCCGGCTTTCCGGCGCGGGTTTGACCCCATTGCCGCGCAGGTGGCGATCCCTCATGTTGTCCGCGTCAGACAAATGAAGGTTGTCTGTTCCATCTATGATTTCGTCCAAACCAGCACTGCGTCTCTGGCCGATCAGCGCCATAGCTCTCACTGGCATCATGCCGGTTTGGGCGGTCGAGACGTCGGCTGAACGGACCGTGAAGCAGCCCCGCCCTCATTCCGCGCCATCGCAAGCGCGCATACCGTCGAAGAAGGCCGCGTCTCAAATGATCGGCGTCGATCACATGCGGGCGGTCACCGGGATCGCGCAACGGATGGAAGCGATGATGGACCTGGTGAAAGGCGCCAGCACAGTCGTCAGGCCGGAGGCGACGCTGGATCGCGAAGGCCGTGCCGGCATTTTCATCATTTGCTCGCGACCCTTTTTTCCGCCCCCTGACACCAGCGGCCTGAGTTCCCAGAAAGCGTGGGTTATGATGGCGGTTTTTGCCGCGGTCAAACACACCAATGACAGTCCCTTCCCGGTGGACTATCTGGGCTTCACCGACTTGAGCGCCATGGAAGACGATTCTTGGTATTTCAAATTAGAAATGAGCACAGCAATACTCGTGCAGCGCCAACTCCAGGCCAACACCATCAGCCTGGAACAAGGCTATGATCAGATCACGAGCGCGTGGCAGCGTGTCGCACCAAAGCGGGAGCCGGGTTTCACCCCGTAGCGCAACCGGGACCGCAGATGCGACATGCGCGCTGTTACTCATTCGAGGCACAGTAACACAAAGACGCCATCATACGAGACGACATCGCCGCCGCCAACAACCAAGGCACCGGCATCCCGGCAGCGCGCGAACACTGCCGCAACCATCATCGCGAATGACGAGGGGCAGAAAAATCTTCCCAAATCATCTGCTTCACGGCACAGTTGCACCATGCAGCCGCCGCCAAGAATCATGCGCGCCTCGTTGATCCTCATCATCCTCGCACTCACCGCCAAAGTCGCGGCGGAGGAGCGCGCTCCGGGGCCGTTGCTGACGGATCGCCTCTCGGGGCCGCAGGCCATCACGGATTTGATCCGTGAGGCTGTGGGCCTGAATGCGAAAGGCGCGCTCGATGAGGCGATGGAGGCCGCTCGCAAGGTGATCGACGCGCCGGATGCCACAGAGGAACAGAAGGGCCACGCGCACTATTCGCGCGGTCTGATCCTGGTGAAGAAGCAGGAGCATGACGCGGCGCTCGCGGCATTCACGATGGTGGCGGAGTCCAGATTGATTCCCGCCGAGCTGAAGGCGCTGGCGCACATGGAGGTCTCTCGAATCCACATCCACAAAGACCGGAATGACGCGGCTTTGAAGTCACTCACTGCGGCGATCGACCTGCCCGAGGCGCCCAGCCGTGTCACCGCGCAGCTCCTCGGGATGCGCGCTGTTTTGCTCGACGGCATGGGCCGCAAAGCTGAGGCGACGGACGACTACAAGCTCCTCGCCGATCAGAAAGACGTGCCGCAGATCATCCGCGCCACCGCGCTGATGCGTCGCGCCGCCGCGCATGAAAGAGCGGGCGACTTGGCGAGCGCCATTGCGGATTGCAACACGCTCATCAACCTCAAGCCGGAGCCGCAGCCCGACACGCTGGCGCTAGCGCGCATCAATCGCAGTCATTATCACCTCGCCGCAGGAAGCCCGGACAAGGCCGCTGCCGACGCCGCCTTTGTGATCGAGCAGATTCCTCCAGCCTCACCCGAGCGCCGGATTCTCGCGCACTTCAATCGCGCCGCAGCCAGGGATCAATCTGGCGATGTCTCCGGCGCGATCTCCGACTTTCGCGAGGTGCTCAAGTTCTCACCCGCGCCAGTGAAAGAGCGAGCGCTAGCGCGACTGCATCTCGGCGAGCTGTTGTGGAAGACTGGCAAGACCGATGAAGGTCTCGCCATGCTGGACGCGGTCATTGATGATGAGAACGTGCCCGCCTCTCTCGTCGGCCACGCCTCCGCGATGCGTGGCACCATTCACGCCAAAGCGGGCAGGCATAGCGAAGCCATCGACGATTTCACCCGCGCCATCCTCATTCCGAGCACCGTCGCTGAGCAGCGTGCGAATGCATTTTTGAATCGCGGCACGCTGCATCTTCGAGCAGGGCGCAAGGATCAGGCGATCCGTGATTTTCAGTCGGTCATCAAAGACAAGTTGATGCCGCCCGACAATCGCGCCCAGGCATGGCACAAGCTTGCTGACCTGCATCGCGACAACAATAAAGTCGAGGAAGCCGTGAGCGACATCGGCAAGGGCCTGGCCATTCCCGGTGTCAGCACGCAGCAAAAAGCCACGATGCTGCGCAAGCGCGTCCTTCTCCGCGAGTCGCTCAAGCACTACGCTGATGCCGTGGTGGACATGAACGAAGTGATCAAGCTGCCCCGTCCGCTGGAGAATCAAATGCTCGACCTGCTGTACCGCTCCCAGCTTCTCGCGAAGGAGAAACGATATGCCGAGATGCTCGCCGACCTTACCGCCATCATCGAGACCGAAAAAGTGCCGACCAAATTTGCGAGCGAAGCCCTGCGACTGCGCGGCTCGTTCTACAAAGCTGCGAGCGATCCTGACAAGGCCGCCGCCGACGAGGTGCGCCGCGGCCGACTTTCCACGCCGTAAAAGCCGCGTGCTCCCTGCGGCGCTGCGGAAGCCTTTGAAATAGCGCGCGTCTCACGGCTCCTCTTCCGCGCCGGGCTGGTAATCGGCGTGCGTGCTCTCGGCCATCTTCTGGATCGTCGCTGAAAGATGCGCGATGTAGCCGTGGACGTCGAGGTGGCCAGGCTCCGGCTCGCCGCGCACGGAGTAGAGCCAGCCGGTCTCGTACGGATCGGTGCGCACGATGCAGGCGTCGTCGCTGAGGATGGGATTGCCGCTCTCGAAGGCGCCGGTCATTACACTGTACACATCGCTGGCGGCTTTGAAGCCTTCGACCCAGCCGATGTTGTCGCCGGGCTGCACGGCGTCGCCGGTTTTCATTTTCCACTCGCAATCGACCAGCTCGCCCAACATGCGGGTGGCGAACTTGGTGAAGCCGACGCGCCAGAGCCCGGGCTGGCCCTCGACCTCCGCCATCCAATAATGCGAGGGCGAGTAGCGGAAGGTGTCCGGGAAGCGCGCGGAGAAACGGGCGTGTTTGAAGCGGATGAAGTTCAGAGGCATGGAGGGAAGGAGTGTGTGCGGCGGGTTGCGAGTGATAGCAGGGAGCACCTGACCGCATAACGCTCAACTCATAACGCTCAACCCCTATCGCGAAACGCCTCGTTGACTGCTTTGCGAGGCGCGTTCAGGGATGGCGCATGTCCTGCCGTTCATTCTTCTTTCTGCTGCCCGTGCTGTGTTTGCTTTCCTCGTGCGTGACTTACAATGGCGTGGGCGCGAAGGCTGCGCCCGCACCTGGGACGAAGGTGGCGTGGCCGGGGATGGTGTTCGCGGAGGTGCGGGCATTTTGTTACGACTACACGGCCGAGGAGCCGAAATCGTTTTTCATCAACGGCCGGATGCATCGTGGTGTGATGGATGCGGATGGCGTGAAGCTCACGGCGGATCAGACACAGCGACTTGTGGCGGCGCTGACGGTGTCGCAGGGAAAACAGAGCCGCACGCCGTGCTACAAGCCGCATCACGCGTTTGTGTTTTACGACGCGAGCGGAAAGGTGGTGGCGGTGTTTGAGATGTGCTTCGGTTGCAACAAGTTTGTCGAGACTCCGAACGGCCTGCCTGAGTATGTGGACACGCCCGCGCTTTTCGCGTTGTGCCAGGAGCTGCGGCTGCCGCTGGGCACGGGCAACAAGTTTTACACCGACGCATGCACCGCCGGACGCGCTGCGCGCTGATCAAACCCAGACCAAAGTATCCCCATGAAGATCATCTCCACTGACAAAGCTCCTGCCGCCGTGGGTCCGTACTCACAGGCCGTGCGCAGCGGCAATCTGATTTTTTGCTCCGGCCAGATTCCGATCGATCCGGCGACGGGGAAGATCGAGGCGCAGGATGTGGAGGGGCAGATCCGGCAGGTGTTCAAGAACATCCGCGCGGTGCTCGCAGCCGAGGGGCTGGGCCTGGATCATGTGGTCAAGGCGACGATGTTTCTGCAGGACATGGCGGATTTTCCGAAGGTGAACCCGATCTACGAGGCGGAGTTCGGCGGCCACAAGCCCGCGCGTTCCACGATCCAGGTGGCGAAGCTGCCGCTGGCGGCGCTGGTGGAGATCGAGGTGACAGCCGAGGCGGAGTGAGCGCGCGGGACGAGCCGGGTCACTGGTTGTCGTACTTGCCCGTGGCCTTCTTGTGGCGGTAAGCCTGCACGCGGCCATTGCGATCGTGAATGTAGATTTTCTTCACATCGTCGATCTTCATCAGAATCCACGGGGAGAGAAGATTGCGGCCATTTTTGGTATAGACGATGTCGTCGGCCAGATAGACGCAGGAATGAAAGGCGTCTCCGTTGTCCGCATCGAGGAAGAAAAGAATGTCGCCATAACGGTAGGGGGCATCGACCGGTTCAAACTTTTCAAGCACCGCGCTGGTGGCGAGGCGTGAGTCGAGGAGATATTCGTGCGGCTCGTAGTTGAAGAAATTGAGCGAGGTCCAATGGCAGTCAGGCAGGATGCCGTTGCGCATCAGCTCGGGGCCGGGATAGGTGTAGAGGAGCTTGCGTGGGAGAGCGGGGACGATGTGAGTGATGCCGAGCCAGCCGACGCCCGGTGTGTCCATGATGGATTGCATGAGCGGCTCGATGTCCTTGCGACGCAGCCCGATGCCGATGGTCCAGTAGTCCAACAGCGGGATGAGGTCGGTGTCAGGCAGCAGCTCCATCTGCACCATGAGCGAGCGGGTGCGGGTGAATGCCTTGAAGATGGCGCGCGCGTCAGCATCCCCGGTGGCATGGCTCAAAATCGCGGATAGGTCGCTGAAAGCCAGGCACTCACCGCGGAGGTAGGTCATCTGGCTGATTTTTTCAACAAGCTCAGGGCGCAATTTGCTGGAGCGAAACCACTCCTGCACGGTCTCTGTCGTCATGAGCACCGGATCGACATAATATTCATTGATCGACTGCTTCGCCAGCTCCCGGTAAATGATCGTGCGCATGGCTGGCGTCATGGCCTCAAGGTCAGGCAGCTTGGGATACAAATGCACCATCCCGCCCTCGCGCACGCGACTCATCGGATCCATGAGATCGACGATGAACAGCTCAGGCAGTCCTGCTGTTTTGAAAAGCTCCGGCAGTCTGGTCAGATCAGCCTCGGCAAAGCTCCAGCGCGGTTTCGTGTTTGGAAGCGGGAAGTCGTCCACCAGAGATTTGGGCGCCTCGATGAAAATGTGGAAACATTTGAGCCGCCCCCAATTCCCCGGGCTGGCGTAATAAATACCCAGCTTGCCATTTGCCGCGCTGGCGACCGAAGCTGCACTGCCTGCCGCAGGGGCTGCGTTTGCGAGGATGATGGGGCCTTCGGGGAACTGCGCTCCGCCAAGATCGACGGTCTGCGCCACAGCTTCCGACTTAGAATCAAGTGCGGCGTACAGGCAGAACAACGTGAGCGCCGTAAACAGGCGTCGCTCGAAAGCACCGGTGAAGGGGAAACAAAACATCTGGGGGAACTCTGAAACGCGGGAGAGCGGATACTATTTGAACAAAGAAGTGAAACAACCTTCGCGGTGCTTGGGTCACGACGATAAGGCGGAACCCCTATCGTGAGAAGTGACAGCCAGAGTCTTCGACATTGACTTCGCTCTGCGTTTCCGGCTAATATCGCCACGTAAACAAACGCAAATCATGAAGAAACACCACGCCTCACTCCACTCACGCGGCTTCACCCTGATCGAAATGCTCGTGGTGATCACCATCATCGCGGTGCTCGCCGGCATCGCCTTTCCTGTGGCCAATGGCGTCATGCGCCGCGCGCGCAATGTGAAGGTGCAGACGGTGGTGAAGGACCTGCAGGTGGCCGTGAACGGCTACCATACGGAATACAGCGGGCGCTTCCCAGTCCCCGCAGACTCGGGTAGCGATACGACGGTGAACACGGAGGACAGCGAGTTCCTCGGTGCCCTGCTCGGCGAGGAAGACAATCCTATGAACGCGCGTGAGGTGGCTTTCATCGAGCTGCCGCTGGCGAAAAATGGAGTCGGCGGACTTAGCGGCACCGAAGGGAGCTACTCGCTCGTCGATGAATGGGGCAATCCGTATGTGGTCATCATGGACACGGACGGGAACAACCGCCTCGAAAATCCCGACACAGGCAATCAAGACTCAAAGGTCAGCTCAGGTGCCAGCGCGAGGCTGCCCGCCTCGGTGATCGTTTATAGCTTCGGCACGGACGGTGAGGAGCAGACGGTGGACGATGTCACTTCCTGGGCGGGTGTGCGCGGCAGCTCCGCCAAGAAATAATCATTCTCGCTTCGCGGCATCGCCATCTCTGCCAGCAGCTGCGGCACGCGGGTTTCAGCGACGGGTGCCGTTCTCGTCGATGAGCTTTCCCTGCTTGATCTTGGATTTCATCCGCGACCAAAAATCACCTTCCTCCGCCACGCTGCCCGGCGGTGGTCCAGGCGGGCGGGTCATCCCTGAGGGTGACGATCCTGCCGGGGTGGATGGTTTTGCAGCGCCACCTGCCGCCATGGGTCGTCCGTTGATCGTGATCGTCGGACCGTAGGCAGGACGGCTCGTGCTGGGCAGCACGGGAAGGGTCAGGCTCCCTTTGGTCGGGCCGGAATACTCATCAGTCCCGGAGAGCGCCTTGCCGTAGGGTGCAAAGGTGTTCACCGGAATCTCCACCTTTTGAAATGAAGCTGAGAGCTTGCGGTGCTCGTTGATGAATTTCGTCGGGCTGTGATACACGGAGTAGTCACTCGGGAACGACGAGCGATTCATGCCGACGCGCAAGTCCTTGCGGATCTCCAGATGCAGATGCGCGGGGTACATGCCGTTGTTGCTCCCCATCGTGCCGATCTGCTGTCCGCGCGCCACGATCTGGTGGAGCTGCACATGCCGCGCCAGCAGGTGGCCGTAGAGGGAGTCCACCATCTCGATCTTCCCGCCCGTGCCGCGAAACGCGTGACGCACGATGACCACATTGCCCCATCCCACGCCCACATTTTCCGAGAGCACCACCACGCCCGCGCCGATGCACCAGATCGGATCGCCCAGATCGCTGTCACCGCCGCCGCTGCCGTTCCAGTCTTCGCCACGATGACCGCCGGGATAAAAGCCGCGCGACTTGTAGTACTTGCTCGCATCCGGCTTGCCCACGGGAAAATCAAAACCATCCGCCAGCGTGCAGCGGACAGCTTGCGCGGCCGCACGCAGGCTGCCAGCACCAAAGGCAGCCGTCAGCACCACGCACAAAGCGAGCACGCACCATCGCACATGGCGGATGGCAGGCGCGTCGCGTGGTTGGTGGCGCGGCGCATCGGTGGTTGTCGGTTGCTCGTTCCGCATCGGAAATGGGTCGGCATGGTATGCCGCCTGAATACTTTTGCCACCCTATTTTCCCACAGCTCGCGCACTTCGCCGGCACGCGTGTGGAATTCCCACACCAAATGCAACTGACACACGAGACATCGCTTGCAATGCGTCGTTCAAAATGGAATCTGCGCGCCTTTTTCCACCACCCGCATCATGCCAGACTGGCTCGTCTCCATCATCCTCGGTCTCGTCGAGGGCCTCACCGAGTTCATCCCCGTCTCGTCCACCGGACACTTGCTGCTCTTTGAAAAATGGCTCGGCCAGCGCCCTGATTGGTACACCGTTTTCATCCAGGTCGGCGCCGCGCTCGCGCTTCTGCCGCTATTTTGGAAAACAATCATCGGTCATCTCACCGCCTTTCAAAAACCCGAGTCACGCGATTTCCTCTGCAAGCTCGCCGTCGCCTTCATCATCACCGGCATCGGCGGAGTAATCCTCGACAAACTGAACTACGAGCTGCCCGAGACCATCGGCCCCGTCGCATGGGCCACGCTCATCGGCGCGCCGGTCATCTTTGGCATCGAGGCATGGCGGAAGAATCATCCCGGCACACCCGCCATCACCTGGACCATCGCCATCGCCTGCGGCCTCGCGCAGCTCCTCGCCGCCGTCTTCCCCGGCACCTCGCGCTCCGGCGCCACCATCATGATCGCCATCGCCCTCGGCCTCACGCGGCCTGCGGCCACCGAGTTCTCATTCATCCTCGGTATGATCACCCTCACCGCCGCCGGCTGCTACAAAATCTTCGACGCATGGAAGGACGGCGAGCTGCATGGCGTGAGCACCCTCGATGTCGCGCTCGGCTTCATCGCCGCCGCCGTGTCCGCCTTCATCGTTGTGAAGTGGCTCCTGCAATTCGTCCGCAGCCACACCTTCAATGGCTTTGCCGTCTATCGTCTCATCCTCGGAGTCGCGCTCCTCCTCTGGGCCGCAAAACAGTGATGGCTCGCGCCACGTTACCGGCGTAAGCTCAGCAACCCCACGATGCTCGAGATTGCCCGCGGCTATTTCCGCAAGACGCTTTTCAAAACCTACCGCTATTTCAAACATCCGCGGCGGTTGAAGAAAAGCGCCGTGCTCCGGTGGTTCTCGCTGCATTTCCTCGACAAGCTGGTCTGGCGTCCCACCCAGCACACCTTCGCAGGTGGCGTGGCCGTGGGACTCTTCGTGATGAACCAGCTCGTCCCCGGACAGATGCTCTGGGCTGCGGTCCTATCCGCCGTCTTTCGCGTGAACATCCCCATCGCCATCATCGTGAGCTGGATCACCAATCCCTTCACCATGCCCATCGCCGTGCTCCTCCAGCTCATGTTTGGCAAATGGGTGCTCGACTTCTTCGGCTACCCCACGCCCGACCTTCCGCCCTGGCATCAGTTGCGCGATTCCATCTCCCACCTGCAGGCGGCTGGTGACCTGACCTGGCAGCAGGCCAAGGACATCCTCGGCGTGCAGACCGGCCATGACCTCTTTCTCGTGATCCGCACCGTCCTCTTCGGCGGCGTGCTCGGCGGCCTCATCCTCGCTCCCATCGGCTACCTCTGCTCCTACTTCACCTGGGGATTCCTCGCCAGGCTCGCTCGTTTGAAGCGCGAGGCGCGAAAATCCGCGCTTCCCCTCACGCCTCCCGTTTGATGCCGAAGCCCGGGCTACCTCGACACCTTCCCCATCCCCGCCACCGCGCAAAAGTGGACCTACAAAGCCATCTTCCGCGTCGGCGACCAGCGCGTCGGCCAGTGGAGCAACGAAGTAAGCATCACCGTCGGCGGCTGAGGCAAACGAATCGTTGCCCCGTCCCCGGTGCCACGCCAAACCACCGAATCACCGCCCGCACAGGGGACTGTGCGGGCGCTCCTTCACCGCTCGATCCGCTTGGCCTGACATGAAAACGCCTTTTCCCTCGACGACACGCCCCACCCAAGGCTTGACCTCCCGCGGCTTTTTGGCTTGAATCGGATCACTCATAAAAAAAACTCGATTCATCAATGAAACCCTTTTAACCCCAACCCCGCCCTGCAAAGTCACAAAAAACTGTGGACGAATCCTATTCGCCCACAATTTAGTGTGGCTAAACAACGTTATCTGAAAAAACATGAAAGCAGTTAAAACTATCGCCCTCCTACTAGCTGTCGGAATATCTCTATCCCTCACTGCAGCGGAACGGAATGAGGTGGCTCAGTTCTCAAGCTACGATTTCAATCAAGGTAAGAGATACGATTTCTCAATCCATGACGACGTCCTTTCACGAACTCCAGCATGGCGAGCCGACAAAGAATTTCCTCCACTTTCTCCTCGAAAGGCTGAAGCATCAGCTCGTGACCAACTCAAGAAACTGGTCAAGGAACCGGAGAGGTGGAGCCGAAGAACAATTGAATTACACGAGATGGAAGCGGGAAAATGGGTCTACCTTGTAAACTTCAACGGGTTTCATCCGCCAGGAGTCTTCGACGGTCCAGTCCCCAGAATGGGATTGGTCGTCCTTATGGACGGAAGTGTGATTGATCCAAGAATATCACCATATGAGACGGCGGACAAAGGCAGATAACAAAACGGATGCAGGCAACGGCTCGTATGGCATCTGTCGTGTCATCGGCGCTTCCCGCTCGCCGTCGCCTGATCCGGGTCGTTAGGTCTCAAATGAAGCGCGTTCCTGAACCAGATTTGCCTATGTCGCGCGCCTCGCTGCCCGAGGGGTGCTCGGATCTCATAGAGGCATACAAGATCCGCGCCGCCTCGCAGCAGGAGCGCCAGCAGGAGCGCAGTAGGTTCATACTGCGGATCGCGGTGCTGCTCCACGATAGGTTCGTCGACCAGCTGGATCCGGACGTTTTATCCACACGCAACGAAGAGCTGCTGATGCAACGCATTTCGGATTTCCTTCACCCAATCCTGTTGGCAAATCGGGAATTGGAAAAGCAGATTGGGGCATCATCGGACCTCGTGGAGACACTCTTCCATGTAGTGATGGCAAATGCTGACGACGGAGAGACCCCCAAGTCAAGCATTCGTCCTCTCGTCTGATTGACGCCTCGCCACCTCTGCCATTGCTTTGCGCCGATGCCCGCCAACCGCTTCTACTTGCGCGTTGACTCCGAGACGCTCCATCCACCACCCGCTTGATCACCTGCGGGCCGCGCATTATCCTCCATCCGCCATGAGCGCCGCCCTCAAACTCCAAGCCTCCGAACCCCATCTCCGTCGATTGGGATGAAAAGGACGAGATGCCCGGCCTCTGACGCTCCACCCGTTCCGCCGGGTAAAATTCTCCGGTTGTGGAGATTAAGGCTTGATTCCGAGCCTCGATTTAAGGTACGCTCGAATTACTCATGAAATTGAACGTTCTCCCAGTTCAAGATCGGTCCGCGCCCCCTTGTGGCGCGCCTTCGGCCATTCCAGCCAAGGCCATTGCCTCCTCCATCAGGGCGATAAATGCCTGCCGAGGCCTCTCCCTGAGCCATTCGCTGGCATCCGCGAGCCGCCCACGGATGTCCGTGAGTCACTCACGGATGCCCATGAGCCACTCACGGATGCCCGTGGGTCACTCACGGATGCCCGTGGATCGCTCACGGATGCCCAAAACCCACCCGCTGGCAGCGGAAAACCAGGCGCAGGCCCTTGTCAGGTGCCGCGCAGCACGCTTCCGCCTCCCATGCGCATAGCCACCTTTGACTCAGGCCTTCACCTAGATGACCCGAATCTATACTGGGGCGCACCAGCATACCTCCTAGAGCCTGGCGATCCAGGCTGGGTCGCCGATCCCACCTCCGCCAGCTTTCCTTCAACCACACCCAAAAAGAAATCCAAGACCATGCCTAAACACGACCCGATCAAAGCCAAAGACCTTGAGTTCGCCGCCCAGATGATCACCTTCAAAAACAACATCGGCGACTATGCCGTCCTCGGCCTCACCCCCGCCCAGATCAGCGGCCAAGCCGCCGATGCCGACTACTTCAACGAAGCCGTCTGCTGCCAGGACATCGCCGACAAACATGCCCAGCAGCGCACCGCCTGGAAAAACATCATCCGCAAGGGCGGCGACGTGCCCGCCACAGGCGCGCCCGTGGCCCCCACCTACCCGAGTGCCGCCCCCGCCGTGGCCCCCGGCGTGGAGAAACGCTTCCGTGACCTGACCGGCATCGTCAAATCCCATCCCGCCAACAACGACGCCATGAACGAGGCCCTCGGCATTCAGGGCGATCAGATAAGCCCGCCCGACTTCAACGTCTTTGGGCCAGAGCTAGCCGTCAGGATGCTCGGCGGCCAGCCCTTCATCGACTGGGGCTGGCAGGGCAAGAGCCAGTTCCTCGACACGATCGAGATCCTGGTGGACCGCGGAGACGGTCAGGGCTTCGTCATGCTCACCCACGACACCACGCCGGGCTACCTCGACACCTTCCCTATCCCCGCCACCGCCAAGAAGTGGACCTACAAAGCCATCTTCCGCGTCGGCGACCAGCGCGTCGGCCAATGGAGCAACGAAGTAAGCATCACCGTCGGCGGCTGATCATGGACCGCACCGTCCCCTGTGAGGCTCGTTCTCAGAATGAGCCGCCATCACAGGGAGCTGTGCGGGCGGTGCTTTCCGTGGGAGCAGCCGCCCACTCCGTCGCTTTGCCGCCGCATTCACGGTTTCGGCTACATTTTGGTCGGTTTATGCCTCCATTTGAGACAAAGCAACACGGGTACCCCCCTCAACCTCCAAGCCCCAAAAAATGTCGCCTATTAACGCGCTCACACACAAATCGACATTTTTGTTTGTGAGCGTACTGTTCGCCCAACTAACGAGCCTATGCGTATTTCAAAGGTCGTCTTTCGCAGAGTCACCTTGGCTATCTTGATCTTCACAGGAGTTTCAGCGGCTTATTGCATTTGGTCGAAGCAGAGACTTCAGACAGCGTTGCTCCGCATCGAAACGGCTTATGGGGGGCTTTTTTCAATGATTGAGCGCCACGCCAGAGACATCCGCATCGAGCAATATGGTTCGTTAGCAGACATGCAGCATCACGATGATGTATTAGAACAGATCAAAGGTGCCATGCCCAGAGACGCTGTGTATTGGGCGACATGGTCTTCAGACGGGCACCATGGTTCGCGCCGAACACTTCCATGACTTCCCGGTGCCGGTGTTGTTTGCGCACCTGATACACGGCGGTGTCGCGGGTGAAGAAGCCCGTCAAAAAACTCAGCGCCGCGCCGGTGCGCCAGCCGGTGTCGTCGGTGTTCACCACCGGGCTGGCGGCGATCTGCGCGCGCAGCGCGTTGTAATGCAGGTCCGCGAGCGCGCCGCTCTGGCTGAGGCGTCCGGCCGCCTGCGTGAGCGCGCCCTGGGTGATCTCGATGCCGCTGTGCGCCGCGATGATGGCGGGCACCTGGCGCATCGGCACGCCGCTTTGGTAATGCAGCGCGAAGGCGGCGGCCAGGACGTTGGGGCCGACCTGGTGGGCGTTGGCTCCGCATTGATGCGCGCCGATCTCCCGATGTGTGCCGCGCGCGCGGTGGCCGCAGCGCGGGCAGCGCCCGACCTCGACCTTGAAGCGCTTGATCACGCGAAGTTGCGTGAGATGATTCGCGATTCGCACCGCAGCAAGGCGCCCTTCAGCAAGGGCCGTGGCAAACCCAATCCCAAGACACCGGGGCGGCTGTCGTCTGATGAGATGCGGTACTGATTCGGGAAGTCGGAGTTTTAGAAGAAGGATTCTGGACAGCAATTCGTCAGGTGAGGGCTGCAAATCTTGAAGTTTCAGTTTCCCGGGGCGGCACGTCGGTTGAATTCTCGCGGTGAGGGATTGAAGATCGGTGGATGTGGCTTGAAGATTGACGATCTTCATCTGCGGGTTGGTGTTTGTTGGCTGACAAACCACTTTTGGCAGTTGCGCCGCAAAAAATTCAAGCCACACCGAATGATCTTCAGCCCACCAAGGGGGAGATCCAGCCGATGCCGGGAGTTATTCAGGCGTTTCCTCACAAGTTTCAATCAACATCGGGTGATCTGCAGCCGCTACTTCGTCTTCCCTCCCTCCTGAAACCAAAGCTTGAGCGTACTACAGAGGAAATCTTTCTTTCCGACGGTCGCTTTTTCCCATTTCCACTCGGCAAAAGGATGGACACGCACTTCGTGAACAATCCCGCAAGCCTCGCGGATGCTGGAACTCATCGGCAGTCCCACTAAATCTCCCGCAAGGGGAAGAAACTGTTCGTCGTGCTCAACAGCGTCAGCTTCACCGCTCCGGCAGGTCATCTCACGGCGGTGCTGGGGCCGGCGATGCGCGGCGCTTTGCCGATCAGGCTCATGACATCACGCGAGCCGGACGGCTGCGCCTTGCGGATGCAGTAGCCCGTGTCCTCCGCATGAAAAAAATGCGCTCCACGATGCCGCAGAGGCTCTGTGTGGGTGGGTATCGAGCGCTGCGCGCGTCTCATGGTCAACAGCGACCTCGGCTTCCCGCCCATCGTCATTTCTGTGACCTTTCCTTTCAGGGTGATCGACCCTTTCCAGCATCCAGGTCCGCAGCGCTGCTCTGATGTGATGTGGAACTTCCTGACATCCAAACGCAGAGCCTGTTGCGATACGCTCACTGCTGCCGCGATCCGATGCCCAGAGCAAAGCCCGCGCAGCTGTCGGTCCACCCAAAACCCAACCCCATGAAAACACCACTCCATATCCTTGCGGCCGCTGGCGTCGCGATCTCCGCTTTTGCTGTATCCGAGCCAGCGCTGAGCCCCCATTCGGAACTCACCATCATCCGCGTCTGCCAGGATGATCTCATGCTCCGCACAGCCGATGGCGCCGAGGCGGGC
>JANPIW010000725.1:0-9198 GCA_031425215.1 Verrucomicrobiaceae bacterium | reverse complement strand
CGCTCGTCGCACTCGCGCTCTTCGCCACGCCCTTGATGATCTTTGAAGCCTGGGTGGAGCGTCGTGGCTCGCTCCTCGCATTGCTCGACGCGCCCCGCCCGGTGCGTGTGCTCATCTATCTGCTCATCATCGCCCTGCTGGTCTTCCTCGCGCCGGATCGCGCGAGCGACTTCATTTACTTCCAGTTCTAATTTGTGCCTGACGCTCACGAGGAACTGAACAATTTGCTGTTGACCATTCCCTGCTCTCTCGCCTTTCATAGCTCCATGACATCGAAATGGGTGATCAAGGAGAAGTACGGCGGCTTTGAAGTCGCGCGCGACTCCGATGGCAGACCGCTTGTGCTGGGCCAGGGGACATTCGGCATCACGGTCGAAGCAGAGCGCAAGCGCAGAGTCGGCGGCATGGAGATCGTGGAGCGGTATGCGCTGAAGATTCTCGATCCGATGTTGTTCGAGTCCGCGACGATGCGCGCGCAGTTCATCACCGAACTAACTTCTGTTCAGGGCATCAGCGGTCCAAACTTGGTGCGTGACATAGACTACGGCGTGCAGGACGGGCAGCCGTATGTGGTGATGGATCTTTGCGAGGGGGGAAATCTCGGCGATTTGATGCAGCGGCTAGGAGGGCCGCTTCCTGAGCGGCTAGCGGCGCGGATCGGAGCGCAAGTAGCCTGCGGACTCCAATGCCTGCACGAAAAGAAAATGGTGCATCGCGACATCAAGCCGGGCAACATCATGCTGGCATGCGGCACAAAGCCGTGCTCGGACGATGACATGGAAGCATTGCTGCGAGATGCCAGCCTGTGTCGCATCGCTGATTTCGGTTTCGTTTTATCGACGGAGGGTGTGGCAGATGCATCCTCAAGGAGGTATTTCGTCGGAACGCTGACATACGCCAGCCCGGAACAGATCAGACGCAGGAAGGACATCGACGGCCGCGCCGATCTCTATGCCCTTGGCATGACGCTGTGGCATCTGGTGAAAGGCTCGATCCCGCTGACGGACGGTGACAGGAAACTCGAAGACGAGGAGATTGAGGATCGTCATCTAAGCGAGAAGGAGCACGAAACGGATTTCCCGCCAGGGCTGAGCGCGGAATTTCACGCCATCCTTGCACGTATGGTGGCGAAAGATCGGGAACATCGATGCAGAAACGCCGCCGAGCTTGGCGACGATCTGAGGCGCTATCTGGCCGGAACCGCTTCGGCAGGCCATGCCAGTGTGCAGCCAGCAGGCAAGCCCTCCGAACTGGAGATGATTCTCAAGCGTGCCGACACCACAGGCGCGCGGCATTACATCGAGACTGACGACGTGCTGGGAAATGTTTTTTTCTACGCGCCAATCGCGGGAAGCGGCGGCAGGCGCTTAATGGCCGTGCATCACGGAAGCGGCAGACGAGGACGGCTGACACTGGAGCCGCTGCCGGAAAACCCTGCTCAGCAACGGGAGGATATCGAGAAAGTGACAATGGGCTTGATCGAGCGGGCACGGCGGCTCAATCATCCAGACACGCCTTCCGTTTTCCTGGGCGGTATCGCGGTGATCAAATCGCGAGACGCCCTCGCGTGGTTCGAAGAACCGCCGCCTGAGGGCGTAACGCTGGCCGACCTCATCAAAGCGCGCGTTGAGGATGACCGCTCGCTGACGTTCAAGGAGGCGGCGGGTGTTTTCAGACAGATCGCCGAAGCGCTCGACCACATTGTGCCCCTGACGTGGAACACGATCTCTCTGCCCGCCGAGGCAGTCTGGCTGACATGCCACGAGATGGACTCCGGTGGCGATCTCAAGCGTTGGCTGCTCACTCCGCTCGACGAGTGGGAGAATCTGCGTGTGCGCTTCAGCGGCGTGTGCATCCCTCCATCTCCCAACAAGAACTTCCTCAAGCTTGTTGATCCGTCCCAAGCGGTCACCCGCACAATGGGCATAGGCGCGTCGGAGGAACAGCGTCATCCGCTCAAGGCCTTTCTGCGCCTCGTTTATCACACCTGCACTGGCGAGGTACTCATCCCGGCCGCAGACCGCCACGCCAGGGAATATGTTGCGACTGACAAGTTGAGCGGCGCGACGAACAATCTGATCCGCAACCAGCTCAGCGGGCAACAGGCAGGGAAAACTGGTCCGGAGAAACTGACCCCGGACATTTTCAGCACATTGAGCAAACTGTGCCATTACGAGAGCTTGTCCTTCGTTGATGAAGTGAAGAGAGTGGACGCGTTCACCCCCGTCATCACAGCCCCCGCCACTCCACACTTCGCCATGTTACCCGTGGCTGTCATTGTCTCTGCTGCGTCACGCCTGATTCGCAGTCCTCACGCCTCTCTAGAAACACAAATCGTTCCGAAAGCGAAATGGCTGGGCGGAACAAAGCTCCGCTGCATGGTGACAGACGAGTTTTTCCGGTTGCCGGACATCCTGCCTTCGTCCCAGGCAACCAAGATTGCCATCTCCTATCGTCGTCTCGATTCCAAGCCGGTCGTTTCGCGCTTTTACGAGGATTTGTTGGTTCCGAAATTTGGCGAGAACAATGTTTTAATCGACTTAGACAGCATTTCCCCCGGCGAGAACTTTCGATTGAAGATACTCGACTCGTTCCAGCAATCAGCCGTGATCCTGGTCTTCATCGGGCGGCAGTGGCAGGGGGAGCGCTTGGGCAGATCAGGACAGTCACGTCTCCACAACGATGGAGACTATGTGAGGTTGGAGGTCGCGGAAGCCCTTCGCCTCGGCTGCATCGTGATTCCCGTGCTAATAGACCGGACTCCGATGCCAAAACACAGCGACCTCCCGTCAGACGTGGCCGATCTCGCAATGCTGCAAGCATTTGAACTCGATTCCGGAAACCGCTTCAAGCGAGACTCCACGGTGCTGGTGGAAAAGATTCAACAATTGCTAGATGAGCGCGCTGGTCAGTCGTAGCCGATTTCTCCTCAGCCGTTGCGCTCGGCGGTCTCAGCTTTTCTGCCATCTTCGAGGACTTCCGCCACTTCGATATCGAGCAAATGGATCAACCTAAATCCAAGGATGAATGACAGGGAATGGGGATGGTCACACCGTTCACCCAGCGGGTGAGTCGCCTTATTGTTTCAAATGACAGAGTTTTACTCCTCTGTCCGCCTCATTCATTTTTCTTTCCAAGATCAACAACCAGCTCGCTGCTGCTCACGCGACGACTGCTGGAGTGGCTCGCGTGGCAGGCCGCGCTCACACCAGACCTCGAATGAGCCGCCCGGCACCCAGCACATTCAACAAGGCTGATGGCAGACCGTCGATCAATCGCGCCTGGCCCACGTCGATGAGCGTGTGCAGAATGGTGGAGACGAGATCGGGAATGGTCACGGCATCATCCGCAGGCTCGCCGCCATTGCGGCTCGATTTCCCGATCACCTGCCCCGCGTGTGTGCCGCCGCCGTAAATCATGAGCGGCGCGAGTCCGCCCCAGTGATTGCGGCCGCCTTTTGCATTGAGCATCGGCGTGCGACCCATCTCGCCGCAGCACACGAGCATGATTTTATCCCGCAGGCCACGCGCCTCGATATCCTCGATCAGCGCGGACACGGCGTGATCAAACGGGCGGCCCACATAATCCATCCCGGTGGTGACGGGCGCGTTGTTGATGTCCGCGTGCATGTCCCATACAAAACTCGTTGTCACGGTGACGAAACCCGCGCCGCGCTCGCACAAGCGGCGCGCGAGCAGCAGCAGGCGACCGAGCGACGCCGCGTTGTCGGCGTAATGCTCGCGGTTCTTCCATTCAGTGCTGATGCGCTCCTTCGGCAGCAGCGGCGCGGTGTCGAAGCGCGCAATGGTGCGCGGGTCTTCTTTTTTGAGATCAAACGCATCAGACACACCGCGCTCCAGCACATTGAACGCCATCTGGTCGAATGTGCTCATGCCTTGCACCGCCTTGCCGTCCTCCATGCCGCGCCGCCAGGAGTCGAGCGACGAGAGCAGGCCGCGCCGATCCTGCAGCCGCTCCATCGGCATGTTCAGCGTCATGTTGGATTGCGCCGCCGACCCGCCGCCGGGCACGAAGGGCCAGTAAGCCTCGCCCACTTCGCCACCTGAGGTGAAATCACCAAACTTCAAGAACGCAGGCATCGTGTCAGGCGCGACCGCTTGTGGAAACAGCGCGACATTGCGCGGCAGCGCCGTCTCGTGATGCAACGGTCCCGCCACGCGGCTGTAGAGCGCGCCAAGATTCGCGCGCAGCGTGTCCTTGCCAACGATGGTCTTGATGTCGTGGATCGCATCACCCGTCACGAATGAACGCACGATGCTGAAGCGGTCATTGAGCCGCGCGAGCTTCTCAAACGTGCCGCCAAACGTGATGCCGGGAATCTTCGTGCTGATCTCACCCGTCGCGCTGCGGATCTCCGAGCCGGCATCCATCTTCGGATCGAAGGTTTCGAACTGCGAAGGTCCGCCGTGCATGAAGAGAAAGATCACGGACTTGTCCTTGATCGCCGCCTTGCCCGCCTGCGCCGCGAACAAATCACCGAGACTCAATCCCCCGAGACCGAGTCCGCCGACGCGTAGAAACTCGCGCCGTCCGAGGCGCGAGGCTGATGCGGAACCGGTGGCGAAACTCAGCATGATGGTGCGGCCATGTGGCCAGCAGGATTACTTTTTCTCCTTTGCGTAAGCCGCGAATGCATCGGCAATGCCACCCGATTTCTCATCGCCCTTGTGGAAGATGAAGCGGTGATAGAGCGAGATGCGCTCGCCTTTTTTCAACGTCACCGCGCCGTTCGGAGCGGTCTTGTCGAGCGCAGAGGTGCCGAATGGATTGGCAGTGAAGAGTCCATAAGTGCGAGCGTGCCAGGGCGTGGGATGACGGAAGCTAGCGGGATGATTCAGCATCGCGATGCCGAGATGCTCGCCCTCGACCGGGCCGTGGAAATCACACCACTCCGCGCGTTTGCTCCACGCCGCGCCATCGAGATCACCCTTGCTGTTGACGATCTTGCCGCCTTCCTTCGCATCGACGCACATGCTGTGCGGCACGCGGATGCTCAGGCCGGAATCCTTCCTGTCATCCACGACCACTTCGCCCTCGCTCGCGATCAGGATGACATCAAAATCAATGCTGCGCGTGCCCGATGCGGCGCGAAAAATCATCGTGCGCTCCTCGCTGATGATCTTCTTGCCCTCGCGGTCGAGGTAGTCGCTCACCGCCACGATCACGCCCGTCTCACCGCCTTCGAGCTTAGTAAACTCGCGATGCTTGATGCTGCCGAGCGATGCGAGCGCTTTCGAGGCTTTTTCCGGATTCTTCCCGGCATCACCATAGCTGGCCGCTTCCGCCCAGGTGTTGAAGCCACCGATGTTCTCGTGACCGAAATTCAAACCGCGATGATGCGGATGATCCTTCTTTTCGCCCTCTACATCCTTCATCGGCCAGGCACGCGTCATGTGTTTGCCCGTCGGTCCGATGATCGGCCAGAGGTAAGGTTTGTTCGCCTGATCGACGACATACTCGGCAAAGAGCGCGCCGTCAGCTTTGACGATGGCGCCGCCCGTCGCAGTCTTTTCGACCGTGATCCCGGCGTGGATAAAGGGAGTGAATGACAAGGCTGCGGCAAAAATGAAGACGTTTTTCATGGTGTGGTTGCAATGAACGCGGGAAGTTTGCGGTTGTTTGCAGTTGTTGGCGATGGTTTGCAGTGGATCGAAACCACCGCAAACTTCCCTCATGCCCAACTCCATTCTAGTTCTCGGTGGCGGTGTCTTTGGCCTCACCGCCGCGCTCATTTTGCGGGCGCGCGGCTGGGCTGTCACGCTGCTCGATCAAGGCCGTGTGCCCCACCCCGACGCGGCCTCGACGGACATCAGCAAGGTCGTGCGCATGGATTACGGCATGGATTTGATTTACACCGAGATGGGCGAGGCCGCTCTCGCTGGATGGGCCGCATGGAACGATGCCTGGGAACGGCCTTTGTATCACGCCGACGGCTTCCTCGTCATGACGCGCGACGAAGAAATGCGATCCGGCAGTTTTGAGCACGATAGTTATTCCTTCCTCACCAAACGCGGCCACGCCTTGCGCCGCACGCGCCGCGTTGATCTCGCGCGCCTGCATCCCGCGTGGAATGCAGAGCGCTACGGCGACGGCTATCTCAATCCGCACGGAGGCTGGGCCGAGAGCGGCGCGGTGATTGCGCAACTGAGGGCGGCGGCACTGCCCGAAGGCATCACCATCCATGAGCAATGCGCGCTCGAAAAGCTCATCGACCACGGAGCGCGCACCCAAGATGGCCGCGAGTGGCGCGCAGACATCGTCCTCGCCGCGCTCGGCGCGTGGACGCCATTCGCATTCCCTCATCTGCAAAACGTCATGCGCACGACGGCTCAGCCCGTCATCCATTTCAGGCCCGCCCGCGCCGATGATTTCCGCCCGCCCGCATTCCCCGTCTGGGGCGCGGATATCGGACGCACGGGATGGTACGGTTTTCCCGCGAACACCGACGGCATTGTAAAAGTCGCCAACCACGGGCCTGGCCGCATTGTAAGTCATCCGGCGCAACCGCGTGGCGTGACAGACGAGGAGGTCGCAAAGTTCATCGCCTTCCTCCACGACACCTTCCCTGCCCTTGCCAGTGCCCCCATCGCCGCGACACGCGAGTGCTGGTATTGCGACACCTTCGACGGCCATTTTTTCATCGACCACGATCCCGCGCGCGACGGCCTCGTGATCGCGGCAGGCGACAGCGGCCACGCCTTCAAGTTCGCTCCCGTACTCGGCGGCATCATCGCGGATGTCGTCGAGCGCCGCGAAAACAAATGGTCCGCGCGCTTTCGCTGGCGTAAGTCAGCACACGGCGGCGGTGATGGTGCTAGGGCTGGTCTCTGAAAGCGAATGTGTCATCTGCCTCCGGCGCTTCTGACTCGGTGCTCGCGCCACACAGTCCAGATGACCTTCATATAGCGGCTGCCCATTTCGTGAATCTTCAATTTGGCTAGTCCCGTGCGCCGGTTGCGCCATGTGACGGGCGTGATCGCGTAGGTGCAGCCGCGCACGATGGCCTTGAGCGGCAGTTCCACGGTGAGATTGAAATCAGCGGCTTCCAGCGGCGCGCAGCGCTCGATCACCTCGCGGCGGTATGCCTTGAATGCGTTGGTGGTGTCATCGAGCTGGATGCCGAAGAGCACCCGGATCGCTGTGTTCACCACGCGGTTGAGCATGAGCTTCACCCACGGATAGTCATGTGCGGCGCCGCCTTTGATGAAGCGGCTGCCGAAGACGCATTGATTTCCTTCGCATAGAAGGTGCCAGTAGCTCAGCAGGTCATCAGGGCTGTCAGATTCGTCCGCCATCACGATGGCCACGGCATCGCCCGTCATGTGAGTGAGACCGTGGCGGATCGCGTGGCCGAACCCGTGCGGCCCGGTGTTGTCGAGCGGACGAAGCGAGGAAATCTCATTTTGCAGCTCAAGCAGCAATGGCCATGTGCCGTCGGTGCTGCCGTCATTCACGACAATGATCTCGTGCGCGATGCCATGCGCGCCGAGCACCTTGCCGATATGACTCACTGTCAATCCCACGCTGCCTTCCTCATTCCGCGCTGGAATGACGATGGAGAATAATTGCGGCGGCGAAAGGCTCATGCGGAGGGCGGCGAAGGGAGCCGCGCGGGTGTGATGCGTCAACACAATTGCCTTGGCGCACACAGAGTGATCGCTAACATCCGCGCCTTCATGGGCATCGCCATCGTCACCGGCTCCGCCGGCCTCATCGGATCAGAGACCGCCAAAGCGCTGGCGGCGGACGGCCATGAGGTCGTGGGCATCGACAACGACATGCGCCGCTATTTTTTCGGTGAAAGCGCGTCCACCGCGCCCACTCTCGCGCGACTGCGCGCTTCCGTGCCGGCCTACCGGCATGAGTCGCTGGACATCCGCGATTGGGATTCCGTGAACGCGCTTTTCCAGCGCTTCGGGAAGAACATCGACGTCGTCGTCCACGCCGCCGCGCAACCCTCGCACGACTGGGCGGCGCGCGAGCCGCTGACAGATTTCGGCGTGAACGCCACCGGCACCATGCACATGCTGGAGGCCGCGCGCCTGCACGCGCCCGATGCCGTGTTCATCTTCACAAGCACCAGCAAGGTTTATGGCGACACGCCGAACCGCCTGCCTTTTGTCGAACTGGAAACGCGCTGGGAGATCGCCGCCGACCATCCGTTTCACGCACGCGGCATCGACGAGACGATGAGCATTGATGCCACGCTGCACTCCATCTTCGGCGCCAGCAAAGTAGCTGCCGATGTGATGGTGCAGGAGTATGGCCGCTACTTTGGGATGAAGACTGCCGTGTTTCGCCCCGGCTGTCTCACCGGCCCCGCGCATGCAGGCACAGAGTTGCACGGTTTCCTGTCTTACCTGATGACATGCACCGCCACGGGCCGGCCCTACACTATCCTCGGGCACAAAGGCAAGCAGGTGCGCGACAACATCCACAGCGCTGATCTCGTCGATGCCTTCCGTCAATTCATCGCCACGCCGCGCTGCGGCGAGGTGTACAACATAGGCGCGTCGCGGCGCGCGGACTGCTCCATGCTCGAAGCCATTGCGTTGTGCGAGGAGATCAGCGGCAGAAAGCTCGACTGGAACTATCGCGACGAGCCGCGCACGGGCGATCACATCTGGTGGATCAGCGACGCGGCGCGGTTCGAGGGCCACTACCCTGCGTGGCGATGCAGGCATGATCTGAGGTCAATCCTGGCGGAAATTCACGCGGCACGCGCATGAATCATGTCGTACACGCGATGGCGCGATGCCCGCAACACACAAGACTGGTCACCTGTGTGAACCCAGGCTGCTGTCACGCAAAGGCCTTCGATCGTTGTAGAGCTTCTGAGCCTCACGGAGTGAAGCCGCGAGCTTGAAATCATCCGCAGCCAGGGCGCGCTCCAGGGCGCGCTGCGCGGTGCTGAGAGCTTCAGGAAAACGGCCCGCCTCTGCGTATGACGCAGCCAGCGTGTAAAGAATGGAAGCCGAGCCTCCGCCTGAAAGCTGCTCCGCGCGCAATGCCAAAGCCACCGCCCTCGGCCCGTCGCGTATCGCGTCATCCGTGCTCGTGGCGAGGATGCCCGCGAGATTGTTCAGCGAACCGGTGTCATTGTCATCGAGCTGGATCACCCGCTCGAGTTGCGAGACCACTTCGCCCACCCTCCCGGCGCGCAGCAAGACCACGGCG
>JANPIW010000724.1:0-7093 GCA_031425215.1 Verrucomicrobiaceae bacterium | reverse complement strand
CGCGCCGGTGCCGTAGATGACGAGATCCTGGGCGATGCAGCGCAGCACTTCATCCTGGCGGTCGAGCAGCAGCTTTTTGAAGTCGGTGATATCTGTGAACTTGCGCCCGTCCGCCAGCTCGCCGCTCGCGTCCACGGGCAGACCGTCTTTGTACTGCCACACTCCCTCGCCGCGCACTTTCTTCCTCACCGGCGTGCCTTTGTCCTGCGAGCGATAAGTCGTGCGCCAGCCGCCGATGACATCGAAATTCTCCAGCGCAAAACCCGGCGGGTCCATCTTGCTGTGGCATCCGGCGCAGCTCTCCACATCGCGATGCTGCGCGAGCTGTTCGCGGATCGTCGTGGTGCCGCGCGTGTCCGGCTCGACAGAGCCGACATTCGGCGGCGGAGGTAACGGCGGATCACCCAGCAGCCGCTTCATCACCCATGCGCCACGCAGCACGGGCGATGTGACCGTACCGTTCGCCGTCACCTTCAACACACTCGCCTGCGTGAGCACTCCGCCACGCGGACTGCTCGCGGGAAGCGGCACGCGGCGGAACTGCTCCCCCGTGACGCCTTCGATCTCGTAATGATCAGCGAGGCGGCGATTCAGCATCGCGAAGTCCGAGTGAATGAAATTCGTCACAGGCAAGTTCTTCTCCAGCAGCTCCGCGAAGAATGTCTCGGTTTCCGAAACCATCGCCAGCTTCAAGAGCATGTCGAACTCGGGATACAAACGCATGTCAGGCGTGGTCGCGTCGATGTTGCGCAGATCGAGCCACTGACCGGTAAAGTTTACCGTCAGCGCGCACGCTTTCGCGTGCTTCAACATCCGCTCCACCTGCGCGCGCAGCACGGCGGGTTGCGCGAGCTTTTTCTCCGCCGCCAGTTTCATCAGCTCCGCGTCCGGCATCGTGCTCCATAGAAAATAAGAAAGCCGTGATGCAAGCGCGTGATCGTCCAGCTTCCCAGGCCGCTCCTCGAAAAGCAAAAACTGCGGCGCGGTCATCACACCGCGCAGGCCGACGCGCAGCGAGTCCTCGAAAGTCCCGCCCGAGTCGAGCGAGTTCGTCGCGAGCTTCACAAAACGATCCGCCTCGCCCTGCTCAAGCGGACGACGAAACGCGCGCGCTGCAAAATCGCTGATCGCGCCAGTGAGCGCGGCCTTTGCGTCAACGGGCGCGAAGTCATACGCGATGCGCTGGTTGTTCCGCCAGGTGTCGCGCTCCAATTGTTTCAGCGGTGTGTCGCCAGCCGCGAGTTTCACGCTCGGCGGCGGCCAACTTTCCATCAGCGGGCCTTCGACTTCGATCCAGTTCACGACCACGCCTGTGCCAGCGAAGTTCTTCGCGCCATCACTGTAAATGCTCTTGCCGCCAGGATTGCGCCCGATGCCCTCGGCATTCACGAGCAGATGCTCATTGCTCGTGAGCCGCGTGGTGAATTCATACTCACGCTCTTTGTCTGGTGGCAGCTCGAAGTAGGACAGCAGGCGCTTCTCCCGGTAGTTGTTCGAGTACAACATCATCGTGACCGTCTCGCCACCGGTCTGATACGCGTATCCTGAAATCTTGATGCGATAGGTCCCCGGCCCTGGGAGCCTGCACTGCTTCAGACCCACGAGATAATCCGGCGTGGCAAAAAACGCGACGCCATGGGGCAGCTCTCGAAACAGCACGCGATGACTGCTCTTCGGATTGAACTTGTCCGTCTGAGTGCCCTCGGGCGTGTCGAGATTCTTCCTCACGCCCTCCTCGTTCTTGTAGCTGAAGCGCTGTTTCATCACCTCGGGCTTCTTCGTCAGCACCAGTGCCGCGTCGAGCGCGGCGTCCGCCGCTTCGAGATATTTCTCGATCTGGAGCTGCGAGAAGCGCAACCCTTCCGCCACCGTGTCAAAACCATGCAGCGGTGTGTCTTCCGGCAAGATCTCCTTGAGCGGCACATCGATGCCGATCAGATCGTGGACCGTGCGCTCATATTCCACGCGATTCAGCCGCCGCAGCACCGTGCGGCCCATCTTTGCCTGCTCTGTGGCATTGTGCGCGGCCAGCGGATCGCGCAGCGCTTTGAGAAACGCGCTCATCGACGCAGCCTCGGGCCGCTCCTTTTTCTTGGGCGGCATCTCGCCCTTGCTCACGCGATCAAAGACCTTCACCCACTCGTTAAAGTTCTTCCGCTCATCCGGTTCCCATTTCAGAGCGGTCAAATCTAGCCCGCCCTTTTTCACCTCACCGTCATGACACTCCGCGCAGTGCCGATCAATGAACGCAGCAGTCTGCGGCGCGGCGGCATGAGCGATGGCGCTGATTGAAAACGAGAAAAGCAGGACGCGGTGCAACGAACACATGGCACGCATGATTGGCCCTATCACATCTCCACGCAAGCCACCGCCATCGCCGCAATGCCTTCCTCGCGCCCCACGAAACCGAGGCGCTCATTCGTCGTCGCCTTAATCCCCACCTGCCCCGGCGTGATGCCCAGTGATGCCGCGATGTGCAGCTTCATCGCCGCCGCGTGCGGGAGCACCTTCGGCGCCTCGGCGATGAGCGTTGCGTCTATGTTGTTGATGCGCGCGCCTTTCTCTGTGGCGATGGCCGCGCATTTTTCCAAAATGAGCAGGCTGCTGATGCCCTTGCACGCCGGTTCACCCGGCGGAAAAAAATGCCCGATGTCCGGCTCCCCCAGCGCGCCGAGCACCGCGTCCGCGATCGCATGGCACAGCACGTCAGCGTCGCTGTGCCCTTTCAGACCGCGCGCGTGCGCGATCTCCACCCCACCGAGGATGAGCGGCCTGCCCGCCTCAAACGGATGCACGTCATAACCTATGCCAACGCGAGTCATGGCACCATCATGACAAGCTCAGCCGCTCCGGAAAAGAGGGGCAGAGCTTCGACTTTACTGCCTGATCCTCCGGCGCGTCTTTGAGAAAGAAAAACATCCTGCCTTTCTTATCACAAAGCCAGACCTCGTCAGCACCCGCTTCAAAGTACAACTCCTTCTTCTCTTCGATCTCCTCGCGAGTGTTGGACGACGAAAGCACTTCGACACAAATCTCCGGCGCAATGATCAACAAATTATCCTTCACCGCGCGTCGGCGGCGGGCATCAGAAATCCACGCCGCATCCGGGCCGCGAATGCCCTCCGATGTGGAGACGGAACACTCTCCCAACGCCTTCCCGTTTCGCATCAAGTTTCGCAATTCTCCAACGACATCCGACTGAAAGCCGGCGTGATCAAATCCAGGAACGGGCATCATAATCAGGTGACCATACCGGTCCGTCCTCACACGCGCGCTCAGCGCCGCGACGGATGGATCGGCCGACAGCTCTTTCCAACGCGCCAGATTAAAGGCGGTCTGATCCGTGATTGCGGGCAGCTCGAGCGTGGGAGGCATGTCCGTGCAAAGTAGAATGGCAGTCCGGCATTGCAAGACGGCTCACAAAAACTCCTTCAAGTCCGTCTCAGATGTGTGGCCGACGAGGACGTACGCCTGGGTGCCATCGGTCCATGCGATGACTGGATAGCCGCTCACCTGCTCCATCCGCCCTTGCTCGATGCCGCCCATTTCACGAATCGCGTCGCGGCTCACGATGAAGAGATGCGCCTCCTCCTCGTTCCTGCCAAAGCACATCATGGAAACCTTGTGCCCGCGCCAGTCGATGATCTTGCAGCCGAAAGGTTCCGCCGTTTGAAGACCAGGCCGCAACTCCGCCCCACCCGGCGCGCCTTTCTCCACGAGCCAGGCTTTCACTTTCATCACATCACCGTGCTCCATGTCGAGGTCGAATCCATCCCGCGCCATGCCCTGCCATGTGCTGGCGACGTCATTGCGGTAGTCCAGCAGCGTCGCCGGTTTTGTGAAGAATTGCTCGCGCAACAGCACCGCGCCAAAAGCCATGACCACCGCCGCCGCCGCGAGCCACACGCGACGCCGCCAGCGCGCCGCCGGCTGGCATACACGCGCCCCGGCGAGGATGCGCGCGCGAAGACACGCGGGTGCCTCGATGCTGCGGACATGCGCGGCGACGGCACCATCGAACTTATGCTCCTGCGCCAGCCATTTGGCCAGCTCCGCGTCCTGGCGCGCTTTTGCCAGCGCCTCGGCGATGACCGGATCATGGTCGTCCGCCCCGCACGGTCTGCATGATGCGAGGTGCATCTTGATCTCTTCTTTATTCATTGGCTGCCTTCCTCCTCTCGGTTTCAAATGGGATGATGTTTCCTGCTGCGCGTATTTGCGCTGCCCGGCCTTTGCTGTCGGCCAGTTTCTTTTTGAGCTGCTCTTTTCCACGCGAGAGCCGCGACATCACGGTGCCAATGGGCACGTCGAGTATCTCGGCGATCTCGTGGTACGCGTGGTCCTGGAGGTAAAACAGCGTGAGCGGCGCCTTGTAGTTCTCATCCAGCTCGCCGAGCGCAGCTATGATGCTCTTCGCGTCGAGCTTGTTCACCGTGTCCGAATCGATCACCGGCAGCTCATGCTCCGCCTCCTCGATCTCCGTGTGTGGAAAGCGCACCACGCGGCGCTGTCCGCCGAGGAACTCGCGATACAGCGTCGTGTAGAGCCAGGTCCGCGCCTTTGCGCGCTCGCGGAGCTGGTGCCCCTTCTCCGCCCACCGCATAAAAGTCTGCTGCACCAGATCCTCCGCCTCCGCGATGCGCTGGCTCAGGCTGAGCGCAAACCGGTAAAGCCCCTGGTAGTGGTCCCCCACCAGTTGCTCAAACTCTGGATTCGCTCTCTCGCTGTTCGTTGCCATGAAATCAAAGCCGCCGCCGGCATCGCCATGAGAGACGTGCCGCGCGAAACTATTCCATCACGCTGGAGATTTTTTTGCCAGCATCTGATCCGCACGTCGCGGCGCAAGCCACAGGTGATGGCACGGAAATTCACAAGCGCGTCAGATGCATCAAAAACTTCTCTGGATATTCTTTGCCATATCCCGTGAAACCAGTGTCTTATTCGTGCCATGTTTCGACAGAGGGCCAGACTGACAATGATGACGCAAGCGCTGCTGGGCATGTGCATGCTGGCTGGTGGCTGCACAATGAAGCCGCGCTACGGCCCGGTGCCAGATGGGATGATGCGCAAGCTCCAAAGCCAGGTGCGTACGACGCAGGAGATGGGCGTGAGGCGCGCGGGCGGCGGCGTGGCATTCCAGGCAAAGGTCGATGGAGGACCAAGCGTGACCCTGCCGCTGGCGGTAAATGCAATCGTGCCGACGCTCCAGTGCTGGTTCAACGGCGGCAAAAAACCCGTGCCCGTGATCTTTGACACGGGCGCCCAAGTGTCCGTCATCGATGCCGAGACAGCAGTGCAGACAGGCATCGGCATCGTCGATCCGACGACAACGAACATCACGGTGCTGGGTGTGCTGGGGCGGGAAAAGATGATCGCGGGCATCATCTCGCCGCTGAGCTTTGGCAGCGCATCACTGACGAAGCATCTCTGCCTCGTGCGCACCCACCAAAACGAGACCCTCCGGCTGGGGCCGCTCATGCGCGAACGGGTGAAAATGGACCTCATCGGCTTCGATCTCGCGCGCCAGTGGTGCAGGTATGTGACGATTGATTATCCACGGCACCGGCTCACGTTTGGGTTTGAGGAGGAGTTCAAACCTCGCGCCGGGCCGCGCGTGTGGAAGATTCCGCTGGTGATGATGGGCGGGATGCCGCACATCGTGCTCGAATCACGCGGTGTGCGCTGGCTGGCGCTGGTGGACACCGGATCAGCCTTCGGTGTGGACATCGACGAATCGCTGGCCGCGGAGCTGGGTGTGCTCAAAGGCGCGAAGCCCGTGCCGCCTGGCTCGGTGAACACGGCCATCGGCGGCATGAAGGACGTGAAGGACAGCGGCGTGAAGCTGGCCGCGCTCAAGGAACTCGAAGGCCTCGGCGCCACGCACAAAAACGCGGAGGTGGCCATCTCACCGGGGGGGCCGCGCGTGGGATCGTACTTTTTTCAGCACTACAAAGTGACGATTGACCTGACGCGGCAGACTTTGTGGTTGGAGCGGTGAAGGATGGCGGGTAACGCCTCCGTCATCCGTGTCCTCCGCGTGTGGACCGTGTTGCCAGGCTCATCGCATTCATGGCAGCGTTACGCGAAGGTGGATGAATCGTTTCCCGTTCGCACCCGCCGAGCAGGTGGCCTTCACGGTCTGCACGGTGCCGTTGTCTGTGAGGATTTGCTCGGTGACGCCCGCGCTGCTCCAGCTCCCGATGGCGAGGGTGTCGCTCCACTCGACGGCATGGGTTAGCTGGCTCATCGCGCTGATGCTGCGGGTATAGGTGTATTCCAGCGTCGCGCCGTTGAGGGCGACAGCGGGGAGCGAGGAGGGCGGGTTTGACGAGAGAGGATTTCGCGCGAGGAAAAACTCGAGCTTGTTGACGATGCCGTCGCCGTTTGGATCGGCATCGTCGGCCGCGGAGCCGCTGTTTTGGTAAGTGCCGAAGTGCGTGATGCGCCATTGGTCGCTCGCAGTGAGCGCGGCGAAGTTGGCGCTGATCGTCCGATTGGCGGTGACGTTGGTGAAGGGGAAGCTCGTGATCGCGCCTTGGCTGGTGCCATTCACGAGCACAGCGGCGATCCGGTAGCCGGGCTGCGGGGTGATGGTAAAAGTCTGTGCGCCGCCGGGTGCAACGGCGACGCTGCCGGTGGGATTGATGAGGCCGCCGGCGCCGGCGCTCGCGGTGATGGTGTAGTCGGTGGACTGGAACTTCGCGGCGAGGTCAGCTTCAAGCTGCTGCCGCTCCACGTCTGTGAGCGCGACTTTGTGGACGAAGACATCGCCGATGTGGCCGTTGAAGGCCGTCCAGCCGTCGGGATTGTTGCGGCCTACGTTGAACGCATTCGCGTAGCTGCCGGGGACGTTCGGGACGAGCGAAGTCATCGCGCTGGTCGCCGTGGTGCTGATCATCTGTGTGCCGTTGGCGTAGGCCTTGAGCTGGCCGTCGGGCTGGATGACGAGGCTGAGGATCGTGACCTGGCCATCGGGGATGGCCGCGGTGCTGGTGTAGTGCGTGCCGTTGCGCCAGACATCGAGCTTGCCGGTGCTGTTGCGGATGCCGAGCACGACCCGGTTGTAGAAAAGGTCCACGATGCTCGTCCAACT
>JANPIW010000723.1:0-9034 GCA_031425215.1 Verrucomicrobiaceae bacterium | reverse complement strand
CAGGAGAGCCAGGCAAAGCTTTGCCTTGTCTCTGGCGCAATGGGCGCGGTCAACAGTTCGCGCGTTACTTCGGCAGAAGCCGCCGAGGCTTCCAGAGCCACATCCAGCTCCATGTGGCGGAGGTAGAGGTCAGCCAGAGCGTCATCCGCTTTCAGCGCGGCTTCGAGGCGATGAGTCTCCTCCTCCGTGGTGTGTCCCGCGATGTAGCGCTGAATGAGATCGTTCCAGTCGGTGTTCATGCGTGTGCCTCCTCGGCGAATGTGCGCTCCACGCAGTCCAGCAGGGCGAGCCGGATGCGGTGGAGCAGTTTGTAGAGCGACATCGGCGTTTGGCCGCGCCTAGCCGCGAGATCATCCATGCGCGTGCCCTTCGTGTAGGCGCTGAGCACCAGCTCCCGCTGCGCGGTTGGCAGCTTTTGCAGGCAGCACTCCAGGACCTCACGGCGTGTCATCACGCCTCGCTCGTGAAGAGCCGCCCTGTCCGCGAGCCGGTTCACCAATTCCTCATCAAAGACATGCCGGTCACGCTTTCGGTCGCGCAGCAAAGCCAGAGCCTTGTTTCGTGCGATGCCCGATGCCCAGGCGCGGAAATCACGGGCCGGATCGAACTCACCGAACTTCTGCCACAGCACGATGATCGTTTCCTGAAGCGCCTCGCTGGCGTCTTCGCGGGATGGCAGCATGGCCCGCAGCAAGGTGTGCAGTGCCGCCTCATGCTCCGCAAAGAGACGGAGAAACTGGTCATGGTGCTGGTCGTCGAGGTTCGGCATGGGGGTGTGCTTCCTATTTCCAGGAACGGCGCTCATTTGCCGAAAATAGTTTCAGGAAGAGAAAATGAGGTCGCTCGCCTTGGGACGATCAAGGCGCAGCTTTCGTGAGCTTGTGTGATGCAATCGCGTTTCGCCTGCGACAGTGTCCCATCATGAATCCACGCTACGCAGCCGAAACCAACAAATCACCGGCCCAGGCCGTGACCGATCTCGAAGCCTCGGTCAAACCGCGCGCGCCTTCACCTCCCTAGCTTCGGCAGAGGCCTGGTTTGGCGGAAGTGACTGATTTGCAATGTACGGTTGGTAACGCATTTCGCAGAGCTGATTCCTTGCTCATGAATGAACATGACGAATGAGGCGCGCATTGAGAGAGCTGAGAGTTGCGCCGGGCATGGATCGGCACTTACTCTGAGATCTCCTCTCATGCGCATCGAACTCCTCAACACCGGCACCGAGCTGCTTCTCGGCGACACGATCAACACGAACGCGGCGTGGATCGGGCAGCGGCTCGCGGCTTTGGGGCTGGATGTCGCGCGCCAGACGATCGTGCCGGATGGGCGCGCGGTGCTGGAGGGCATGGAAGAGCGGGCGCGGCTTTGCGATGTACTATTAGTCAGCGGCGGCCTCGGTCCGACGAATGATGATGTGACGCGCGAGTGCGCGGCGGACTTTCTCGGTCTGCCGATGGAACTGAATGACGGCGTGATGGCGTGGCTGGCGGCGTACTTTGGCAAGCGCGGCAAGCCAGTGAATGAAGCGAGCCGTCGTCAGGCGATGGTGCCGCGCGGCGCGCGTGTGCTGGAGAATTCCTTCGGCACGGCGCCGGGGCTTTATTTTCCGGCTGAGCTGGGTACTGCAAAGAATTTGCGCTGCCACATTTTTCTCCTGCCGGGGCCGCCGCGTGAAATGAAGCCGATGATGGAGAATCTCGTGGAGCCGATTCTGCGCGCGATGATCCCGGACGGCGGCTCGCGCGCGGTGCTCTATCTCAAAGCCACTGGGATCGGCGAGAGCGACATCGTGGATCGCATCCAGTCTGATCTCGAGGCGATGGCGGGGCTGGAGCTGGGCTATTGCATCGGCCGCGGAGACGTGGACATCCGGCTCTCGGGCGCGAGCGATCTTGTGCAGCGCGGCGCGGCGCTGGTGCGTGCGCGGATGGGAGATTTCATTGTCTCGGAGGACCGTCGAGTGATCGAGGAGATGGTGGTGGCATTGCTCAAAGAGAAGCGCGCATGGCTGGCGACGGCGGAGTCATGCACGGGCGGCTGTCTCACCAGTCGCATCACGGACGTGAGCGGCGCGTCGGAGGTTTTTGCGCGCGGGCACATCACTTATGCAAATGAGGCGAAGACGGAAGTGCTGGGCGTTCCCGCTGATTTGATCGCCACGCGCGGCGCAGTGAGCGCGGAGGTCGCGTGCGCAATGGCGGAGGGCTGCCTGCGTGTGGCGCGCGCGGATCACGCGCTCTCGCTCACCGGGATCGCGGGGCCGACGGGTGGCACAGCGGAGAAGCCGGTGGGCACCGTGTTCATCGCCGTGGCCTCGCGCGGCGCGGACACGGAGGTGCGCAAGCTTCTCTTTCCAGGCGCGCGGGATCGGTTTAAGATGCTCGCCTCCCAAGCCGCCCTCGAAATGCTCCGGCGCAGACTGCTCGGCATCACCATCGCAGCTTGAGGCTCCACCATGAACGCCTTCTCTCGCGGATCTATATTGCCAAAGCTCGCCTTGCTGGTGCTCGCGTTCGCCCTGCTGCCCGCGGACGCGCGCGCGGACATTTCCAAATTTGGCACGGAGACCAAGAAACAGCGCAAGGCTAGCAAGGAGGCGGATTTCATCCCGGAGGCGAAGGCGGTGAACGCGCGCTTCATCTCCAACACCTCCGTGGATATCGAGCTGGTGGCCGTGACGGATCGCCTGGGCGCCGTGCGTTTTCTCATCCGCGAGCTGCCTCAGCATGGCACGCTCTCAGCCATCCGCGTCAATGTGCGCGAGCCGCACAAAGCCGTCGTCACCTACACGCACAATGGCGCGAGCAACTCGCTCGTGGACCGCTTCACCTACGGCGTGCGCATGGAGGAAGGCGGACAGGTCTCGGCGCCCGGCATCGTCTCCCTGCTGGGCAAACGCGCGGAGCCGAAGATCGAGATCATCCAGCCGCCGAGCTTTGCCGGGGTGCTCCCAGGCTTCGAGAGCACCTCGAAGATCATTTTGAAAAACAACGGCATCGCCGCCTTCGCCACTGACATCCTCTGGCAGACTCCGTGGGCCGGGCCGCCGCGCATCGAGCTAGGCATTGGCGAGCAAAAAGAATACGTGCTCTCCGTGAAGCCATCCGCCCCCGGCACTCTCATGTGGGAGACCGAGCTGCAGCCCGGCCAGCCGCTGAGCAAAATGAAGCTCTGGGTGGAATGCACCGAGCTTTTCGTCGTCGCGCCCGGCAATCTGAAACTGCAATTCGATCCGGTCACCGGCACGCGGCGCGGAAAATTCGGCATCGCCAATTCCACCGGCATGGCCATGAAGCTCCTCATCGAGCCGCCCTCGCGCATCACCGCGCCGAAAGAAATCGAGGTGCCTGAGAAACGCACCGTCGATGTCGAGGTCAGCATGGCAGCCGATGACGTGAACGTGTATCGCGGCGAGCTGTGGGTCATCAACGAACCCTACCGCCAGCGCGTGCTCATCGACGCGGCGCCGGAGCCTGCACAAGCCATGCTGCTGCATCCGAAAGGCGGCGCGCTTGAAATGGGCGTCGTGCCCAAAGGCAGCAAAGCCGAGGCCCGCGTGCTGCTGCAAAACATCGGCGGAGAGGCCGCCGTGCTCTCCGCGCAAGTCACCCCGCCGCTCCGCCTGAGCGAGGCCGACAGCGCCCTGAGCATCGGCCCCGGCGAGACGCGTGAGATTCTGGTCGTCGCGTTGTCTGATGTGCCGGGAAAATTCGACGGCACCGCGACCTTCTCAGGCACGGGCGGCAAAATCGCCGTCACCGCGAAACTCACCGTCACGGATCCCACCGCGCCGCAGGCCATCCGCCCGAAGGCCGTCGGCGTCAGTTCATCCCGCGTGCCCGTTGCCATCGCACCCGGCAGCTATCAGACCGTCTCGGTAAAAGCGGCCAACCCCAATGATCCGCCCGCTGCGCAAACAATGGCGCACCCCGCCGATCAGCCCCCCGGCCCATCGCCCACCGGTCCCGATGGCAAAGTGCAGCTCAACAACACGCAGAAAGCCGTCCTCGATTACATCGCCACCTGGGGAATGCCCACTCCGCCCGAGCTGCTCAACCGCAATCTGCCACGCATCGAAGCCATGACCCTCGTCGATACCGCGCGCGATCACATGACCATCGCATGGAAGGAACCGGAGGAGAAACCCGAGAGCTACCGACTGGAGTACGGCTACCGCATCATCAACCAGCCCACGGGCCGCGCGCTCAAGGCTTGGGCCGAGGTGGCCGGCATGGAAAAAATCAAGGGCGCGCCCGGCATGCACACCGTGCGCATCAAAAACCTCGTACCCGACGGCCGTTACGAGCTGCGCCTCCTGAGCATGGACGCGGAAGGAAAAGTCTCCGAGCCATCCGACATTCATTTCTTCTCCACGCTCCCGCCCTGGCGCCTCCCGCCATGGACATGGCAGGCGCTCGTCGCCATCGCCCTCGCGCTAAGTGTCTTTGTGTATTGGAAGCTCAAGCAGGGCGCGTGGGGCTGAGACGAGACTCTCATGCAGACCATCACACGCAGAAGTTTCACGCGCATCGCAGCAGCCGCGGCAGCGACCATCAGCTCGCGTGATGTCATGGCGGCTGCGGCGAAAACTTCTGCAGCATTTCGCTTCGCCTATCTCACGGATCCTCATATCCAGCCAGAGCGCGGCGCCGCCGACGGAATGAACATGTGCATCGCCGCCATCAACGCGCTCACGCCGCGCCCGGACTTCGTGCTCACCGGCGGCGATCTCATCATGGACGCGCTGGATGTCGGCGCGGATCGTATCCGCCAGCAGTGGCGGCTCGTGGATGAATGCTTCAAGCATCTCGAACTCCCAGCCCATCACGCCATCGGCAATCACGATGTCGGCGGCTGGTCCGCCAAGTCCATCGTCATGCCGGGTGACGCGGACTATGGCAAAAAAGTTTTCTCAGACCGCTACGGCCAGGGGCGCACCTACCGCAGCTTTGATCACAGCGGCTGGCACTTCATCATTCTCGACTCCATCGGCCAGGATCCCGTCACTCGCGATTATCGTGGCTGGGTCGATGACGAGCAGCTCGCGTGGCTCAAGGCCGATCTCGAAACCACAGGCAGGCTCACTCCCATCGTGGTCCTCACGCACATCCCGTTTTACTCCATCTGGCATCAGCACCTCCTCGGCCCGCAGACGCTGCCCGGCGCGAAAGGGCTGATCGGCAACGCGCATCTGTTCCGCAAGCTCTTCGACGGCTACCAGCTCAAGCTCGTGCTCTCCGGCCACGGTCACATCGTCGAGCGCATCCAGCTCGGCAGCGTCACCCACATCCAGGGCGGAGCTGTCAGCGGCATGTGGTGGAAAGGCCCCGTCCACGGAATGCCCGAAGGCTACAGCGTCATCGAGTGCCGCACCGATGGCACATTCGACTTCGACTACCGGGCCTACGGCTGGAAGGCAAGAGCGGCGTGAAGAAAACCTCAGCGCACCTCAAACTTCCCGTCCACCAGCCGCGTCGCGCCGCGCTCGTTCGCATCGCGCAGCGACTCAGGCAGGCAGTCATCCGGGAATCCCTGGTAGCACACGGGGCGCACAAAGCGGTAGATGCTCGCCGTGCCGATGCTGGTGAAGAAGGAGTGCGACGCCGCAGGATACGGCCCGCCGTGATGCATTGACGGACACGGCTCGATGCCTGTGCCGAAGCCGTTGAAGATGATGCGCCCGACCTTGCGCTCGAGGATGCGCACGAGCGGTGCGAACTCGCGCAAGTCCTCCGGCGTGCCGTGGATGGACGCGGTGAGCTGGCCGTCGAGCGAGCGGGCGAAGCGCCGCATGTCATCCTGCGTGGCGCACTCGGCGACGATGGAGCACGGGCCGAAGACTTCGTGACGCAGATCGGGATTGGATTCCAGCGTGTTGATGTCGGTGGTGTAAATCTGACAGGCGGCTTGCGTCGCTTCCTGGCTCGGCGCGGTTTCGGATTTGCCCGCGAGCTTGAGGCCGGGGATTTTTTGCCACGCGCGGGTGCCGGACTCAAACGCATCGCAGATGCCGCGATGCAGCATCGTCGCGGGCGCGACCTTGCTGGCGAGATCGGCGGCGCTTTGCACAAAGCCGGTCATGTCCGCGCTCTTGATGCCGAGCACGACGGCCGGGTTCGTGCAGAACTGGCCCACGCCCATGTTCACGGAGCCGACGTAAGCCTCCGCCATTTTCACGCCGCGCTCCGCGAGGGCGCGTGGCAGCACGAAGACGGGATTCACAGATCCCATCTCCCCGTAAAACGGAATCGGACTGGGCCGCGCCGCAGCCACATCCATGAGGGCGCGACCGCCGCGCAGCGAGCCGGTGAAGGCCACGGCTTGCGCGAGCGGCTGCTTCACGAGCGCGATGCCGATGTCGTTGCTCTTGCCGTGCAAAACGGAGAACGCGCCCGGCGGCAGCCCGTGCTTTTTCAGCGCGGCATAGACCGCGCCTGCGAGCATCTCGCAGGTGCCCGGATGCGCGGGATGTCCTTTCACCACGACTGTGCAGCCGGCGGCCAGCGCGCAGACCGTGTCCGTGCCCACGACGCCGATGGCGAAGGGAAAATTGCTCGCGCCAAACACGACGACGGGGCCGACGGGCTGCATCATCTGGCGCACATCGGGCTTCGGCAGCGGCTGGCGGTCGGGGAGCGCGCGATCAATGCGCAGCCCTGCCCATGATCCATCACGGATCAGCCCGGCAAACATCTTGCACTGCCACACCGCGCGCCCCCGCTCGGCGGTGAGACGCGCCATCGGCAGCGCTGTCTCCGAATGGGCGCGCTCCAACAGCGCATCGCCGAGCGCGACGATCTCATCGGCCAGCGATTCGAGAAAAGCCGCGCGCGTCTCGACCGGTGCGAGCCGCATGTCATCAAACGCAGCATCCGCCGCCGCGAGCGCCGCATCGACATGCGCCGTGCCCTCGCCGAACTCGGTGTCGAGCGTCTGGCTGGTGCTTGGGTTGGTGGCTTTGAAAAAGGGAGCAGCAGGCGCGATGGCCTTGCCTGCGATGAAGTGGTGTCCGGTGAGTGTCATGGTGTGAGGTGTGAGCGCTCCATAAGAAGCGCGGTCGCCGGATCAAGCAATCAATGGATCGTGAGCCTGGCAAGTGAGTGCTGGCCAGATGAAACATCCATCACAGCGACACGCCACGCTTCCACGGGAGGAAATCATCCTGCCCTAGCGCGACGGCTTTGGGCACATACTTGCCGCTGGCGGTGGCGATGGTGAGATCGAGGAGTTCCTCACCGAGTGTCTCGATGCTTTTCGCGCCGGTGATGGCGGGGCCTGCATCAAAGTCGATGAGATCGGCCATGCGCGTGGCGAGGTCGGTATTCGTCGCAATCTTGAGCGTGGGACAAATGGGATTGCCGGTCGGTGTGCCGAGGCCTGTGGAGAAAAGCATCACGGTGCAGCCGCCGCCTGCGAGAGCGGTCGTGGATTCCACATCATTGCCAGGCGTGCAATAGAGCGCGAGGCCGCCGCGCTTCGTGATCGGTTCGGGATAATCGAGCACTTCTATAATAGGCGACGTGCCGCCTTTCTTCGCCGCGCCGGCCGATTTGATCGCGTCGGTGATGAGTCCGTCGCGGATGTTGCCGGGTGATGGATTGGCGTCAAAGCCTGAGCCGCATGCTTGGGCCGCGCCTTCATAAACGCGCATGAGAGCCACGAATTTATCGGCCAGCTCCGCGCTCAGGCAGCGATCGCAAAGACTCTGCTCGATGCCGCAAAGCTCGGGGAACTCGGAGAGCACGGGCACGCCGCCGAGCGCGGCGAGGAGATCGGCAGCGTGGCCCATCGCAGGATTCGCGGAGATGCCAGAGAAGCCATCGGAGCCGCCGCACTCGACGGCCATGACGAGATCACTCAGAGGCGCGAGAGCGCGCGTTTGCTCGTTGGCTTTCGCGATGCCGAGGAAGGTGGACTTGATCGCGCGCTCCATCATGTCGCGCTCGCTCGCACTTTTCTGTTGTTCGAAGATGTGCAGGGGCTTGCGGAAGTTTGCGTTTCGCGCGGCCAGCTCGCTTTGCAAGATGCTGACTTGCGCGTGCTGGCAGCCGAGGCTGAGCACGGTGGCGCCGGCGACGTTGGGGCTGTTGATGTAGCCGGCGAGGAGACCGCAGAGCGCTTGCGCGTCCTGTCGTGTGCCGCCGCAGCCGAGGCCGTGCTCGAGAAACTTCACGCCGTCGATGTTGGTGAACGGGCGAGATGATTTCGCAGCGGTGTCTGCGTCCATCATCGCCGCCTCGATCTCATCAGCGGATGCGCCGCGTTTTTGCATCGCGACTAGACGCGCGGCAAAGGACTCGTATGGCGAGGTCTTGCCGTAACCGAGCGCGCGCACGAGCGCCTCGCGCATGAAGGCGAGGTTGCGGTTCTCGCAGAAGACGAGCGGGATGACGATCCAGTAGTTCGCGGTGCCTGCGGGGCCGTCGGGGCGATGAAAGCCGTCGAATGTGCGCGAGCGCCAGCGGGAGACATCGGGCGCGGTCCAGACGTAATCGCGCTGCTTGCCGCCGAAGCTGTCGGTGTCGTGCGCGAGATTGTCCTGGCTCAACAGGCAGCCCGCACCGATGGCGGTTTTGGCGCGGCCAACGGTCACGCCATACATCGTGACGGTATCGCCAGGCGCGAGATCGCGGGTGATGAATTTCTGCTTCGCCGGGATGCGCTGGCGCGTCGTCCATGATTCTCCGCCGACAGAGACGGTGGTGCCGGATGCGAGGTCTGCGAGAGCAACGATGGCGTCGTCGCGTGGGTCGATGCGCTGGATGAGACGTGCTGACATGAGCGGATTGGAGCCGAGTCCGGCGGGGGACGCAAGCGTGGCAATTTTTGCGCTTGGCTTCGCACCGGGTTGTCTGCTAATCTCCGCTCATGGCAAACAGCGATTGGTTTCTACTCAAGATGGCGGACCGCGATGTGTTCGGTCCCACGACACTCGAAGCGCTGCGAAGCTGGGCCTCGGAGGCGAAGATCGCGCCGATGGACAAGGTGAGCAACGACGGCAAGCAAAGCTGGGTGCGCGCGCCGATGGTGGCGG
>JANPIW010000722.1:0-11399 GCA_031425215.1 Verrucomicrobiaceae bacterium | reverse complement strand
CCGCCGCTGTGGCGCTGGAATAGACCTTGAGGGGACCGCCGCCCAGGTTCGTCGTGTTCGGGATGGAGAGCGCGGTGCCGGCGAAGACATTCACCGGGCCGGTGCCGAGCGTGGCGTTGACTTGGCGCACGGCGGTCACACCGGTGAAATTGTTGAAGCCGCCGGAGAAAGTATTGGCCGCGTTATTGTCGAAGTGCAGATACCAGATGCCGGCTTTGTTCAGCGTGCCGCTGCCGAATACGATGTCGCGCAGGAAAAGATCCGTGCTGTCCACTCGGAACACCGGGCTGTCTTCGATGCGCACCATGTTCTCGATGATCATGTCGTCGCCAAAGCTCGCCGCCTGGAAAATCACATAGGGGCTGTTCGTGGTGCGGAACAAGCTTCCCTGATTGTTCACGCCGAGGGTCCGCGTGGCCGCCGTCGCGCCGCCGTTGCGGTCCGTGATGAAGGTCACCTGGCCGTTCACATTGATGTCCTGGTTCAGCGCGGTGAAGACTGAGGACGCGCCGTTTTGCGCCATGCGCACCGTGCCAAAGTCCAGCTCTACCGAAGCAATGCCTGCGACGTCCAGATTCACGGCGGTGCCGGCGGTCAGACGCCATTCGCCGCGACGCAGCGTGAAGCCGTTGATCATGCCGGAGTTGTCACCGTCGAAGCGCAGCACTCCGTCGCCGCTCTTCACGATGCGCGGGACGCTGTTGATGTCACCGATGAGCCGCCAGGTGCCCGCGTTCACATTCATGCCCACGTCACTGAATCCGCCGATGGTCGTCGTGCCGAGCACATCGGTGTTGGAGTTGCTGTTGTTCAGACGCAGGAGCGTGCCCGCAGGTCCGAACGTGCCGAGAATGTTCAGATTCTGGAACTGCACCGCCGTCGTCGTGCCCGCGCCGGAGAAGCGCTCGGCCTGGATGGTGGCCTGCGGCACGTTCTCGGCGATGGTCACCGTCAGGCCGGTGTAGGTAGTGGTGGCGCTGTTATGGCGCAGGCGCAGGTCGGGCATCTGGTTGCCATTGAAGTTGTTGGCGTAGTTGCCGTGCAGGATGATCTCGCTGGCTGTGCCCTGAGTGCCAGCACCGTCGAGGAAGAGACGCCCACCGTTGAGCTGGATGGTGCCGGAGATGGCATTGGCCGTGTTGGTGATGTGGAAGCCGCCAGGACCGTCCAATGTGAGATTGGACGCGGTGACCACTCCGCCGAAGCGCGAGTTCGGGGTGCTGTGCCCGCCATAGACGATGCCCTCGACCGGAGTCGTGCCGTCACCAAAGTAGATGGCCGTCGTGTCAAAGTTCACACGGTTGGAGTCGTCGCTGCCGAGGATGAGGCCGCCGCTGTGGATGTTGATCTGGCCGCCGGTGAAGATCATGTCGTTGGTGCCGGACTCCTCATCCACACGCAGGGCATAGACGTTTTTCGTTCCCGTGAGCGTGGTGTCGCCCCAGCCACCGGCAAAAGTGACGATCTCCGTGCCGGTGAACGTGCTGAGATAAGCATCGCCTCCAGCGGCGACGACGGTTGCAGGCTGAAACGCGGCGTTGGTGAAGCCGGTGTCGGCATTGTAGCTGAGGAAATTTCGCCCGGAGGCATTGATCATCCACGGTGCCACGATGCCGTTGGTCTGTATGGGTGCCGCGCCCGTGATGATGAGCTTTTGTGATTGGAGATTGACGGAGCCCAACTCGGCCACGGTGGTGTTGCGAATCGTGAGAGTGGACTGGCCGATGCGCGTGATGCTGGGCGTCTGGAGCACGATCTGTCCGGTGCCGGTGCGCTCCAGGGTGATGCCCGCGCCACCTTTCACGGTGATAGCTCCGACTGTTTCCGTGTTCACGCGGACGTTGCTGCTGACGAGGTTGATGCCCGCGCCATCGAGAATGAGAGCCTGGCTGTCACCCCACTTGTTCTCGTCTGTCTCCAACCCGAGATTGGACTCGTTGAGACGGGAGATGAAGGCGTAGTCCGCCACATCCATGTTGTAGTCGAGCCGCAAATTGCCGCCCGGGCGGAGGTTCACGGTGTTGACCTGCGCACCTGCGTCATTCGTCACACGGCCATCACCGCGCAGGGTGAGGCGGCCATAGACATCAAACACGGGCGAGGCGCTGTCTCCGGTCAGCTCCAGGATCGCTCCGATGCTGCCCGCATCCGCCCCGCGGAAGATGGTGGTATTGCCGGTGTAATCCTGATCGCCATAGAAGCGGATGTTCGCGCTTGAGCCGGTGGGATTGGTGCCCGCGAAGATTGGGGATTTGCCAAGCTCCACCGAAGCGGTGCCGGTGAGGACGTTGGAGTTGGCGATGCTGAGGATGCCGGCGGAAGTGCCGTTGAACACATAGACATTGTTCACGCCTGCTCCCAGAGTGGTGGGCGTGTAGAGTGTGTTGGAGATGGCGGACAGACCCCACTGGCCGTTGCCGAACTTCGCCTGATTCAGCGGTGTGCTCCAGGTGCCCTCGCTCAATCCCAGCGCGATGGCTCCATCGGTGAGGGAGCGCAGGCCGTAGGAGGTGATGGGGGCGTCGGTGAGCAGGTCCACACGGGTGGTGGAGGCAAGGTCGGAGCCGTACACTCGGACTTCCTGGCCTTGGGCGGTGAGAATGTTCGAGGGCGCGGTGATGCGAATCGCGGAGCCGAGGTTGACGATGATGTCGCCAGTGCCCGCGTTTGAGGTCGCCAGCGGCACCAGCGTGGTGCCTGGAGAGCGGATGTCATCCAGACCGCGCGTGGCGAAGAACAGCGTGCCACCAGTGATCACCGTGCCGCCCGTCCATGTGGCGCTGCTGTTCCCGCCGATGGATAGGTCGGAAGCGCCAATCTTGTTGAGCGTGTAGCCATTGCCGCCATCGGTGATACTGCCGGCGAAGACCGCCGCCGCGTCTGTTTGCACACGCGCATGGTTGCTCAAAGTGATGGTGCCGTCGAAGCGGGGGATGATGGCGTTCCCGCCGGTGAACAGCAGGCGCTGCACATCAAGGGTGAGGTTGTTAAAGGTCAGCAGCTTGTTGCTGCCGCCGCCTGTCGCGCGGTTGGTGTCCATGATCGAGTCGCCACCTTGATGGACGACGTTGTTGCCGATGTTGATGCGCTGGGCGTTGCTGGTGCTGTCGCCGATGGCGTAGGCCTCCCACTCGCCGCCGCGCAGATAGACCGTGGCAGTGGAGGGGATGGCGGAGGTGTTCAGGGTCGGGGTCGCCCAGGAGTTGTCGTTGATCCAGGTTTGAAGGACGCCCCGGTCAATCTTCACGATCTCCACGGTGCTTGGTTTGTTGCCATTGATGTTGTCGAGAATCAGACGGCCTGCGCCGACTTTCTGGAGCGTGGAACCCGCGCCGCCGTTGAGCTGGCCGTTGAAGGTCTGATTGCTGTCCTCACGGCCCACAGTGAGAGTGGCCGTGCCGAGATTGATCGTGCCGGCGGAGAACTGGAAGTTATTGCTCGGATTCACCGCCGAGAGATTGCCAAACTCCTGGTTGTTATTGTTCAGGTCGATCGTGGTTCCGGGAGACATGATGACGACCGATCCCGTGGTGCCATTGAGATTGGAGAAAAACGGAAACACATTGGGCGCCGTGAGGCTGAGCGTGCCGCGATTGAGTTCGATGTTGCCTTGAAAGGTCTGCGGCGTGCCAATTTCCAACGTGCCCGCGCCAAACTTCGTGAACACCGTCGCCAGCGTGTTGTTGACGTTGTTCCGCGTGTTCGTGACGGGAACGTTCAGCGAGGAGACAGCCGCATCGTCCACATAGATGTTGAGCGCGGTGTTGCCGATGTTGATCTTCCCGCCCGCGCCGCCGGTGATGTCCGCGCCGTTGTTCAAGATGATGCCGCCGCCGTTGGCGGGTGTCGCGTTGTCACCGACATTGAGCGTGAAAGCGCCGAGGTTCACATTCGCGTCGGTGCGGAAAGCGAACACTGAGCGATTGGCCGTGAGCGTGCCCCCGGTGGCACCTGCGTTGAAAACCTGTGTCCCGCCAGCCGCCAGATCGAGATCGCCCGTGCCACCGTAGGTGGCGGTGACGATGTTGTTGCCGGAGAGCGTGACGTAATTCGCGGCATTGCTCGCGCCGGATGCCGTATGCACCGCCCACGGGCCGACGATGGTGTTCACCAATGCGGGCGCGGTCGTGAAGGTGAAGATTTCGTTCGTGTTCAACGAACCCGTCGTCGGGACGAACGAAATGCTGCCCGCTCCAGTCCGCGCAAGAGATGCGAAGGTGAAGGTCGTCGCGCCGCCAGCGGTGGCATCCACGCCCACGCGAGCGCCGCCGCCCGTGGTGAGAATCCCTGCCGTGGTGTTCGTGGCTCCAACCAGGCCGACAAGGCGGATGTCACCATCCGCCATGGTGATGGCCCCGGTGCCAAACGGGCTGCCCACCGCCTGCGCGGTGCCGACCAACGCGCCCTGTGCCACCGTGGTGGTGCCCGTGTAGGTGTTGGCATTCGTCAGAAACACCGTGCCGTTGCCTTCCTTTTGAATGCCGAAGCCGCCGCTGATGACGCCGCTGAACGTGACATCACCACCGGTGATGGAAGTGAGCGACACGCCGCGCGTGGAGAGATTCACATTGCCCGAGAAGAGCTTGGCTCCGGTATCAAGACCACCGAGGGACTGGATGCTTGCGGTGGCGGTGTTGATGAAATTGCGGCTGATGGTACGTGTGCCGCTGGCGAGGATCTGTGAGAAGATGTTGTTACGGAAGGTCACATCCGTGGAGGACACGCCCAGCGCGTTGTCATGACCGAGGATGAGGTAGCCGTTGCTGATGGTGGTGGTGCCGTCGTAGGTGTTGTTGCCGTTGAGCCAGAGGGTGCCCTGCTCATGCTTTTCCAGGTCAAATCCCGCCGCACCTGACACGACGCCCGTGATGGTGGTCAACGCACCGCGTGTGCGCAGGTTGATGTCACGTCCCAGCACGAGGCTGGGAATCTCGATCTTGTAACCATTGAAGCCGTCGAAGAAGACCGCGCTGCTGCCGCTGCCACCCACCGTGTAAGCTCCGGCATGGGCGATGGTCATGGCTGGAAGGATCACCGTTGCGTCCTCGGTGCCTGGCCCGTTCGGACCTACTGTGATGATGCGCGTGGATAAGTCATCGCCTCCCGTCCCTGTAGTCATGGTGGCATTTTCGATGGTGTGCGGCCCTGCGCCGTTGAGACGGACCTCGATCTGCGAGGTGCGGGTGCCGTTGGTGTTGAACTGCAAGCTGGAGGCTGCCGAACCTGCCGCGCCGACGTGACCGAGCACGAGGCGCCCCTGCTGGACCCCCGTGTTGCCGTCGTAGGTGTTGTCTGAGTTCAAGACTAGAACACCACCGTTCAATTTCTGGAGCGACTGCGCACCCGTGGCCTGATCACCGATGATGCCGTTGACCGTAAGTATGCCGACACCAGCCTGGAAACTGTTGTCATTGCCCACCGCAAGCGAGATCGTGTTGGCGGAGTTGGCGAAGACGATGTCGTTCACCGCCAGATCGGTGAAGTTTGTGCCAATGCTCAGCACATTGAGCAAGCGATTGGCATCAAAAGTCAAATTGCCGAGCTGAACCGTGTTGAAGCCGCCGCCGTCCAGTGTGCTGGTGCGGATGGTCCCGGTGCCGCCCGCGATGCTCACATTTCTCGCGGAGTACTGCGTTCCAACCGTGCCGCCGAAGGAACCGTCCGCCACATCCAGGCGCAGTTCGCCCGCGCGCAGGTTAATGTCCGCCGTGCCGCCGCCCAGCGCACCGTTTTGCCCGACCCAAAGGATGCCGCCGCTGCCGATGGTCACCTGCCCGGTGTAACTCTGCGACTGCGGAATCCAGATCGTACCATCCGTGTAATTTCGATCCGTCTGATCCGGTGCGCCGACGATCAACGGCGTGGGTGTGCCCAGCAGGTTATCCGTCAGCACGTTTGCATTCGCGATGGTCAGCGTGCCGCCTGTGTTCGAGTGGCCGCCGAGGCGGTAGGCGCTCACTGCACCGCCGGAAGGCGACAAAGTTGCGCCAGTGAAGGTGCCGTTGCCATAGTCCGCGCCAAACCATGCCTCGACGTTGGGCGCGACGGCACGAATCTGGCCGAGGACATCGTTTTGAAAGTTGTTGTTGCCGCTGAGTGTCACCGCTACGCGACGGGCCTGGCCGGACTGGTTGTTGGCTATCAAAATATTATTCCCGCCCGTGCCAGGGATGCCGCCTGTCGCGGTGAGGCTGTTGAACACGATGTCACTGCCTGTGCCATAGCCCGCGCCAAAGGAAATGACCGCAGGAGTGTCAACGCTGCTGTTCTGCAGGATGATCATCTGGCGGCTGCCGATGTTCGACGGGCTTTCGATGTTGAGCCGGGCGCCAGAGTTGATCTGTATGTCGTTGCCGATGACATTCGCTCCCGCCGTGCCGGTGCCATTCAGCCAGAGTTCGCCCTCGTTGATGATGGTGCCGTTCTCGTAGGTCTTGGGCGCGTTCAAGAAGAGCAGGCCGGCGCCGCGCTTCACAATCGAGCCGTTGGACACGTCGCCGCCGAGAATCGCGATCGCGCCACGTCCGCTGGCAGCAGCACCGCCGTCCACCCGGATGTAACGCTGCTCGCCGCCGAGATCGAGCGCATTGACCAGGGTGACAGCCTGAGTGGAAGCACCGCCCACGTTCAATCCGAGGATGCCCGGATTGAACGTGGCGCTGCCCCACACCACCGTGGCGCCCGCGCCACCGAAATTGACATCAATGGGAGCACCATAGGCATTGAAGCCCGAGCTGCCGCCACCGAGACCACCGCCGCCGATGAGCTGCACCTGGCCCACGCCAGTACCGAGCGCACGGACGAAGTCGGCATCGTTCTCATACGCCGACAAAACATTCGGTGAGCCGCCGAAGGTCAGATTGCCGGAGCCGAGAGCTACGGCCTTGGAGCCGATGACACCACGGAAGACGCCTTCGTTGATGTAAGTCGTGCCTGTATAAGAGTTCCCGGTGAGCATCGAAGTGATGCCACCGCCGGTTTTTACGAAGTTAATCGCGCCCGTGATGTCCGCCGTGATCGTGTGCGATGCGATGGCGATGTCATAAATCGTGCCGCCGCTACTCGTAATGGACCCTGCTGCCACGGTGTTCGCACCGCTGCTGCTCATCAAGCCGCCGGACACGATGTCGAGCGAATCGCCCGAGTTGCCGATCGTCACGCCACCGGCGATGTTGAGGGAGTTCAGCGTCACCGCGCCAAATCCCGACTCAGCGGTCGTGCGGCGGACATTGTCGCCCGCTCCAGCCCCAGTAATGGCAGTGGGGGAACCGGTCAAAGCTGTGTAGCCATTGCCGCCGGTGAAATCATACTTCACAAACTCCCCGCCCGTCCCCGCCGTTCCAGTGTAGGTGTAAGCCCAGCCGCCCACGAATGGCACATCCGCGCCGATGGCTGAGTTCAGGATGCGGTGCTTCGTGCCGGCACCGAGCGCCGTGCCAGAAAGGCTGTCCACAAAGAGTTCCAACGTCGTGCCTGGATTCGGCTTCTGGATGTCGGCGAAAGTCATCAGCACACTGCCTGCGTCTGCCGAGCGGAAGCCAATGCGATTGTGGCCGCTGTTGATCGTCGTAGTGCCAAAACCCTGCACGACGGCGTAATCGTAAAAATTGGTGGACGTGGCGCTGAACGAAGCGTTGTCGATGTGGATCTGGCTGCCCGCCATCGAGATGGGAGCTGTGGTGGAAAAGCGGCTGTTCGGCGAGTCCGCCGCCGCAGGCGCCCCAGCCGCGTTCCCGAAGCCAATGCGCAGCCAGGAGTCCTTCAGATTCAGCGCGGTGATGTCGTTGTAGGGCGTGTTGGCCAGCGTCGCGCTGCCCACGTCCGAGCGGATTTCCCCGAGCACGGAGTTGATCGTTCCAGAGTAGTTCTGCCCGGCGGCGGTGCTCTGCATGCGGAAGCCGCTGAGGCCATAATGAGTGATGTCCGACGCACCCGTGACAGCTCCGGTGAGAGAAATGAAGTTCACACCGCCGACCATGAGATTTTGGTCAACAGTCAATGCGCCGCTGAGTGTAAGCGTATTTGACTGATCCGCCTGGATGCGCGAGGCGCTGCCCAGCGTGACCACGCCGTTGTAGGTCATGCTGTTCGCGCCCATGAAAAAGCGCAGCGCGCCGTTGTTGCGGAAACCGTTGCCGTTGATCGTGATCGGCTCCGCAGGATTGCCGATGCCGCCCGCACCCAGCGCATCCGGCCCGAAGGCCAGCGTGCCGCCCGCGTTCACCACCGTGCCATTGCCCGCCGTGATAGAGCCAAGCACCGCGCCGTCATTGGCGATGGGCACATCGAGGATCATGCCGTTGTTGATCGTCGTCACACCGGTGTAGGTGTTTGAGCCGCGCAGGATGAGCGTGCCCGCCCCGTCTTTGGTGATTCCTCCCGCGCCGCTGATCACACCGGTGAGCGCCAGCAGACCATCCGCCGCGTTGATCGTCAGCGGTGCCGTGCCCGTGAGCGCTATGTTCGCCGTGATCGCATCCGTGCCGATGCCGAATTTGTTCAGCGCGGATGAAGCGCCACCATCAAAGATGAGCGATCCACCCGTGCCCGCTGCGAGGATGTAGGATTGCTGGCCGCTCGTGTCTCCGAGGTTCAGTGTGCCGAGCGTCACCACGCCATCGAGGTTGATTGTCTGCGTCCTCGTGAGGTTCACGAGATTCAGATTGGCGATGTCGCTGATCGCATTGGGAACCGTCAGCGGAGACATGTGCAACCCCGCAGCATTCCAATTGTACAAATGCTGCCACGAATACACACCTGGCAAACCCGACTGCGACACTCCCCAATCAACGGTGGCCGCTTTGACAGTTGCCGGACTGAAAACCATGGCAGTCATGCAAGCGACGGTGATCGGAAGTTTCGCGGCTCGGAACCAAGGTAAGATGCAGGTGTCTTTTTTCATGTTGGGTGGTTGCTCGGTTGGTGTGGTGAATCATTCCGACAAGCGTCCGCGCAGTTCACGAATGGCCCGTCGCTCTCGATTTATTCGAGGCTTATTTGACCAGCCCCGAGCGATTACCGCTACAGGCGGGCGCTTTGCCAAAGCCTAAACCACGTGCTTAGAGGCACTAAAGATGGCGCCTCAGCGGATGCGACCCTGGTTTTCCATTTTAGGGTACAGCCAGTCGCGCGTCTGTCTGTTGAGCCAGCAGCGCAGGAGATCAGGCCTCACCCCGACCGTGGATGAAATTGCCTGGAATTTGGTACCTTCCTTCATCAAGCGGCGGGCTTCTGTGATGATGCTCGACCTCTGTTCGGGGGTGTGCCTGCTGCGGGCCATAATGGGTGGGTGGGTTTCTAACTCGCCATCGACGAAGTAACGCCCGCCTTGTTGCACCGCTATAAGGCTGTGCTTTAGGCCCGCTTTTTCATGCTCTGCCGTGGCTCCTGGCCTCGAACCAGCGGATCGCGTGGCGCACCACAGCGGAGCCGTCCTCCAGCCGCAGCTTGGTTTTAATGTTCATTTTGTGAACATCCACCGTCTTCGGGCTGATTCGCAACGCCGCCGCCACCTCGTGCGTGCTCTTGCCTTCGCCGAGCAATTGATACACCTCCAGTTCGCGGTCAGTCAGCGATTCAATCCCGCCCGCCGTTCCCGCCTGCCGCGCGCCACCGGAAAAGGCGAGCACGATTTCCTCTGACAGTGCATCGCTGACATAAACACCACCAGCCCACACCCGCCTGAACGCCTTCTCATACTCCGAGTGGGGCGCGTCCTTTTTCAAGTAGCCGCGTGCGCCAGCTTTCAGGGCGCGCTGCGCGTAAAGCTTTTCATCGTGCATGGTGAGCACGATCATGGAAAGTTGTGGATGCAGGACATGCACATCCTTGATCAGCTCCAGTCCGCTGCGATCTGGCAGCGTGATGTCCACCAGCAGGAGATCGGGCATGTCCTCCTCCAGCAGCTTCAGCGCCTCGACAGTCGTCGATGCCATCCATGCCCAGTGGAAGTCCTTCATCGACGAGACAAAAAGTTTGACCCCCTCGCGCATAAAGGTGTGATCCTCCACGATGGCAACACGGCAGGGATGAACGGAGGGCGATGTATTCATTTTTGATCTTTATGCTGGTCGGAAAAGTGTATGCCCGAGAGCCGTGCCTCGCACAATACCAATGTGCCATCGTCGCGAGGCTGGAACGAAAGCGTCCCGCCGAGAGCGCGCACGCGCTGCCGGAGAAACTGCATTCCCAGCCCGTCCGCTTTATTCTCCGCCTGAATGAATGACAGGCCGTTGTTCTCGACCTCCAGCCGGAGCATCCCGTGCGCGACGCTCAGACTCACACGCGCATGCGTGGCCCGCGCGTGTTTGGCCGCGTTGGTCACCAGCTCCTGCACGATGCGGAACAGATGCGTCTGCACCCACACGGCTGGCGGCACATCTCCCAGCTCGCATTCGATCCTGCATCGGATCCCGAATGATCGCGACAGTTGCTCCGCCATCTCGTGCAGCGCTGGCGCCAGCCCCTCTTTCTCCACCCACACCGGCGCCAGTCCGCGGGCGAACACACGAGTCACTGACGCAGCCTGGCGCAGCTCGAGCGCGATCTCCTCCGCGAGCGCTCCATGGGTGGACTTCTCGTCCGCGAGCGCGCTGCTGAGCACGCCGCTCTTCAACTGCGCCGCCGCGAGACGCTGGCAGACATCATCATGGATGTCGCGACCGATGCGACGCCGCTCGGTTTCAGATGCCTCCATCAATAAAGATTCGGTCTCATGCACTTTCGCGACGGCATCGGCAAAGCTCTGGGCAATCACAGCCAGCTCATCATTGCCCCGCAACACAGGAGGCAGAGCACCACCTTCCTGAACGGAACGCGAGTAATCGAGCACCCGCCCCACCCTTTCTGCCACCAGCCAGTCCAGCGCGAGCCAGAGCAGCAAACACACCGCGGCGAGCAAACACGCCTGCACCAACGACTCATGCAGCGCGTCCGCGCTCGCCCGCGCCAGAGCATGAGAAGAATTGTATGCCAGCACGACGACACCACTATTCCCAGGATCGTAGCTCGCGAAAAAGGGAAACACCGCGAGCAGCCGGCCATGCTTTGCATCCCAGTTTGAAACGCCATCCATCGAGGCCCGTGAGGCTGCTGCCAGCGCGGCGGCGTCCGCCAGCGGTGTCTCGTTCAATTGTAATCCGCGCATCTGAAGACGCGTCGCGAATCGCACGACATTCCCGCTGTCGCATACCAGACCCAGTTCGAGATCCATCGAAACCGACGCATAGCTCATCTCCAGTTCCGCCGCCCGTGGCTGCTTCTCCCGGAAAAGGTGCTGCATCATTCCCGCCAGCCTCGTGCCCGTCGCCACAGCCTCGCGCTCGATTCGCAAAATGCTCCGCTCCTCCAGGAGTTTTTGATTTCTCGACTGGTTGATCGCTATGAGAAGCAGACCGAGC
>JANPIW010000721.1:0-2017 GCA_031425215.1 Verrucomicrobiaceae bacterium | reverse complement strand
ACCGCCAGGGCCGCCTTGACCACCACGCGCCGAGCCACGAATCACGTCGCCGAGCTTGCTAAGCTCACCTGCATCGGCGGTGCCGTCTGCATTGCCGTCGATCTTGCCAAAGCGTTCCTCAGCTTCTTTGGCCGATGCGGTGATGAACTCTTCCTTGGTGATCTTGCCGTCCGCGTTTGCGTCGATTTTCTTGACGTACTCGGTGAGACGATTGCCGCCGGCTTCACCGCCGGGGCCGCCGGGGGGGCGCTGGCCTTCCTGGCCGAGTGCTAGTCCTGCGCTGAGGCAGGCGATGCTGAGACTAAATAGGAATGTGTGTTTTGGTTTCATGGTTTGAGTTTGGGATTCGAGCGGGTGAAACAAGCGCACCACGAAATGGTTTCGCGGCGCTGGTTTATTTGAATTGGAAGCCCCGATCCGATGACAGGCGTGGACGCCTATCCTCCGGTCAATTCACGCAAGACACGCCGATGCCTCCGTGTTTACTCCGCCCCATGATCCGCCGCGCGTTCTTTATTACTTCTACCCTGGTCGCGCTCGCGTCCGTGAACGCGCAGGTGGAGCACGGCCCCGCATCGCCCGGCATCGGCGTGGGGATCATCGCGCGGCATGACGCGGCGGTGGACTTCAAAGATGGCGTTGAGGTGGCTACCATCGACGGGAAGGATCGGGAGGTGCAGGATTTCTCGGTGTGCTTCCTCCTGAAGCTTGGCGACCTCCCGCAGGAGGACCATCCGATTGAGTTTCTCGTCCTCGAACAACCGAACAACCGCCTCGTTTTCACCGTCGGTTCTGGAGGCCGGCTGGGATGCCGTCACAAGGAGACACAATGGTTTGGACAATTGAAAATGCCTGCGGTGAACCGCTCGATGCATGTCGGGCTTAGCGTCAAACGCGATCCGAGACAGTCGCTCGCAGGTTTGTGGATCGACGGCGTGGAGCAGTCCTCGTTTGTCGTTGCTCCGGGAAATCTACAGATCAAATCACCAGCGCTCATCTGTCGCGCGCCCCGATTACACGGGATGATCTCTGCAATCCGCATCTACGACCGCGCCCTCACCCGCCCCGAGATCTTCGAGCTGTCGCTCCTCGCAAATCCAAAGCCCGCGCTCACCGGCTTCAGCGGCACATTCGCGCTGACGCAGAATGAAATCATCGCCGTGCTCGGCGGCAGCGAGGCGGTGGCGTTGATGGAGGATGGAGGATGGGAGGCGCATCTCATCACAGGCGCATCAGATGCAGATCATCGCTTCGAATTAGCGCATAACGTCACCGTCCGCAGTCTCGCTTGGGAAACGGACACCGTTTTTCGTCAGGATCGCCCGCTGAATTTCGGCACGCTGAGCCAGCAGCTTGATCGCGTGGGCGCGACGACGGTTGCGCTGATGTTTGGCAGACAGGAATGCCTCGAACGTGGCGCGGATGGCGTGGTTACGTTTGAAAAGGCGCTCGATGAAATGCTGGCGCTTTGCAAATCGCGCACGCCTCGACTCATCTTGTTCGGCCCCGCGCCCTTCGAGAAAAAGGAAGCGCCGATGCGCGATCTCTCGCCGCTCAATGGGGCGCTGGTGGATTACAACCGTGTCATCTATCTCGCGGCGGCAAAGCAGGGCGCGGTTTTTGTCGATGCGCTCAAAGCATGGCCAAAGGATTCCGTCGGATTCACGAGCGATGGGCTGACGCTCAGCACCTCCGGCGTGACAACGCTCGCTGAGCGCTACGCCATGCCGCTGCGAAGCGCGTATCGAATTCCCGCGCCTGACATCGCCGCCCGCCTGCGCGACACCGTCCGCGCCAAAAACAAACTCTGGCACGAATACTGGCGACCAAGCAACTGGGCCTTCCTGCACGGCGACCGCACCGCGCAGCCGAGCAGCCGCGATCATTTGAATCCGAATGTGCGCTGGTTCCCGCAGGAGCTGGAGAAATACCGCGAGCTGATCACAACGAAAGAGAACGAGATATGGAAACAAGTGAGCGAGATGGGGAGGAAGCTGCCGTGAACAAAAGAAAGGGG
>JANPIW010000720.1:0-8233 GCA_031425215.1 Verrucomicrobiaceae bacterium | reverse complement strand
AGACCAACACATGGCGCAAACTTAAGCCGCTGCCGTATCAGGTGCGTGGACTGACGGGCGTGGCGCTCGACGATCATCGCATCTACCTCGCCGGCGGATTCAGGAGCGATCCCGAAAGCTTCACAGACGAGGCGTGGATTTATGATGTGAAGAACGACAGTTTCACATCCGCAAAGCCTCTGCCCTATCGCGCGACGGTCGGTCTCGTGCTGCTCGATGGATTTGTGTATTGCATCGGCGGCGAGGACAAGATGAAGGCGCGCACGGACAAATTTTACCGCATCAAGGTGGCGGAACTGGTGAGATGAGCCGGGCGGTTGTTGGAGTCGAGGCTTCAGCCGATTAGGTTGCCACGCGAAGTACGCACAGCTCACAGAACGGCTGAAGCCTTGACTCCAACAGGCTCACTGCGACGGAAGCTTCACAGCGCCTTCGATTTTGGCCACGCGCTCCTTCGCGGAGTCGAGCGCCCAGGCTTCGAGCGTGGTGATGCCTGCGGGCAATGATGCGAGCGGGATGCGGGCCTCCCAGCGGTTTTCGTCCGTGATGGGCGCTTCGAGGTGGTTGGTGAATTCGTAGTCCACGTTGAAGAGCCGCAACATGGGACGCGGGCGCGGGACGCCGAGGGCGATGATCTGTTCGCTGCCTGGCGCGGTGAGCGGTATCACATCGGCGGGGCGCTCGGGGCCGAAGCGGGCGTGGCCGCGCACGATGAGCGTCGCGTCTTGCTGCTCGATCGAATCGACAGCGGCGCGTGCGGGTGTGAGCGGGTTTTTGTCCTGACGGAATTCCTTCAAGCTGGCGGTTTCCACCAGACGTGTGCGCAGCAGGCCGATCTCGCGCAACTGATTGGCGGCTATCTTGGCGTAGCCTTGCGCGTTATCGAGGGTGTTGATGCTCCAAGGCTGGATGGCGTCGTGATTGATGAACATGAGCAGGCCGCGCGCTTGATGCCGCGCGTTGTTCCAGACCTCGCAGCAATGCAGACCGTAACGCCATAGCGGCCACTGGCAGACGATGAATGCGGTGAGCACTGCAATGCCAAAGTATCGCGCGCATTGCCGCCGCACCGAGGCCTCGCGAAGCAAAAGAAAACCGACAATCACGACGGCGAGGAGCACATAGACGGTGCCGACAAGATAGCGCGGCACGGTGCAGCGATGCTCTCCGAGATGCGCGCGACCCACGGCGACGGCGAGCGCCATTCCCACGCCGTATGCGGCGAGCGCGAGCCACGGCAGCGCGCGGCTCCATGTGACGCGGCCAGGCTTTGTGAAGATGCAGCCGATGGAGGCGATGATGAGCGCGCCGACGATCATGGCTCCAAACATCTGCGACCGTGCCACGAGATCAGGGCTGTCGAAGGCGGAGCGTGCGAAGCCGTTGCCGATCAGACCGCAGGCGAAGCGCGCGGCGCGTGCGATGTTTTCCCACTGGGTGAGATCAGCGGCAAAACCGAGCGCGCTGTCGCCGGGCTTCAACTCGTAGGCGTGCGAGGCCATGTTGCGGAAGTCGCTGAAATAGACCGCATACATCACGATGGCGGCGAGCAGCCATGCACCAGCGGCGATGAGCCGCTGTCGCAGAGGCGCGAAGTTTGCGTCCAGCAGCAGATAAGTCAGCAGCACAGGCCAGATGACCAGCCCGTGCGAGAAGCTGAGTGTGGCTATCACGGCCAGGAACAACGCAAACGCAAAGCGCGTCCACGGCGCGAACCGTTCGCCGCCGAGGATGAGCAGCGCGCCGAGCACGCAAGGCACGGGCATTCCCATCCAGAATTGCGTGTCCCAAAAGAAATGCTGGAAGAACGCGGGCGAGAAAAGCATGACGTTCGCGGTAAATGCGAGCGCGGGCAGCCACGGCGATGCGCCGAGTGTGCGGCGCAGGAGCAGCAGCACGAGGATGGAGTCGAGTGCGTTCAGTCCGAAGCAGAGCCATTGCGGCCAGCGGAAATCGCCGCCGCTGAGATTGCCCATGGCGATGATGAGCAGTCGCGGCACGAAAGGGCGGTGCTGAAGATGCGCGGCCCAGAGATCGGAGACGCCGAGAGTGCCGTCGTGCCATTTCTTCAGCAGCGGCGCGTTTTCCCAGTCGTCCATGCACGGCACATCGACGGCGTGCTCCGCGACATACCACGTCATGAAAACGCCGGGCGAGAAGACGAGCAGCCAGAGGATGAGGGTGGTGAGGCGATGCCGGCGCATGCGGATGATGCGCAGCTTATCGGCGATGATTCATGCGCGATCAACCGCCGCACTCATCGTCCCGCCGCCTTGCCAGGCACACGCGGGTCATGCACGGGTGTGAAGGTCCTTGTCTTTAAATCGAGCCACACGCATTGCGTCGCTCCGAGCTGCGCGGTGGGGCTTAGTTTGTGTCCGAGTTTTTCAAGACTGAGGTGTGTGAACTGACCGAAGCTTTTCTCGATGCGCAGTTCGTCAGGCATCCATTGATGGTGAAAACGCGGCACGGCGAGGGCTTTCGTCGGCGAGAGTCCCATGTCGATGATGCCCGTGATGGCGATCAGGGTCTGCGTGATGATGGTGGGGCCGCCCGCCGCGCCGACGGTGAGGATGGGCTGGCCGTCCTTGAGCACGATGGTTGGACTCATGCACGAGAGCGGGCGCTTGCCGGGGGCGACGGCGTTGGCCTCGGCGCCGATGAGGCGGAAGGCATTGGGCGTGCCGGGCTGCACGGAGAAATCGTCCATCTCGTTGTTCATGATCACGCCTGTGCCGGGGATGATGACCTTCGAGCCGAAGCTCGTATTGATCGTCTGCGTCAATGCCACCCAGTTTCCCTCGGAGTCGGCGACGGAGAGATGCGTGGTGTGCTTTTGAAAGACATCCTCGGCGGCGGCAGGCGGATCGCCATGACGCGGCACAGGCACGGCGCGGGTGAGGTCGATTTTTTTTGCGAGCATGGCGGCATAGCCTTCATCAATGAGGCCGCGCGGCACGGGCGCGAAATCGGGATCGCCGAGCCAGAAGGCGCGGTCGGCGAAGGCGAGCTTCATGGCCTCCGTCATCACATGCACGCGCTGAGGCGCGGTCATTTCACGGATGGCGAAGTGTTCCAGGATGTTGAGAATCTCCGCCACATGCACGCCGCCGGAGCTGGGCGGCGGCATGGAGATGAGTTCGTGTCCGCGATACCGGGTGCGGATCGGATCGCGCAGCACGGCTTTGTAGTTTGCAAAATCTTCCGTTGTCATGATGCCGCCATTCTCGCTCATCCACGCGGCGGTCTTTTGCGCGAACGGGCCTTTGTAAAACCAGCCGACCCCGCTCGCTGCGATTGCGCGGTATGTTGCCGCGAGATTCTTTTGCACGAGCGCGTCGCCCTTCTTCAAGGTGGAGCCGTCAGCTTTGAGCAGTGTGGTGGCGGACTCGGAAAATTTTGCCGCATCCTTCGCCACTCCAGCGAGCTTGCGCTCAAAGACTTCGTCGATGGGAAATCCATTCTCTGCGATCTGCGCGGCAGGTTCGAGCAGGACAGCGAGTTTGAGCCTGCCGTGTTTTTCCAACGCGATCTGGTATGCGGCGAGCGCGCCCGGCACGCCGGAGGCCAGCGCGCCGGTCTTGCTCGCGGCATCATCGACCTTGCCGTTGGTGACGTACATGTCTCGATGGGACCTGGCGGGAGCCATCTCGCGTCCGTCGATGCACGTCACGGTGCCGTCTGCCGCGCGGATGACGATGAAGCAGCCGCCGCCGATCCCCGAGTTGTGCCCGTCCACGACTCCGAGTGTGAGCGCGGCGGCGATGGCCGCATCTATAGCGTTGCCGCCTTTGTCAAAAGCCGCCAGCCCCGCGTCTGTCGCGAGAGGATGCACGGTGGCGATGCCGAGGCGCTGGAACGAAGATTGCGGCAATTGCGCGGAGGTGATGGCAGTGCCCAAGCAGAAAAAAGCCAGCACCTTTCTGACGGATCGACAGTGCTGGCGGCTGTATGGCGCTCCGAGCGGAATCACGTCTCAGGATGTGGGTTTGCTGAAATTCGCCCAAGCCTGACGGTAGCAGTAGGCCACGGCGAGTACTCCGATGAAAAGCAAGATCGCTTTTGCCGTCTCAGGCAGTGGCATCACAGGAACGGTGATCGCGGCTGTAAGTGTCGCACTGTCAGCGGACAGAGGGGAATCTGCACTAGCGTTCATCGCTGCGAAGGCGGCGACTGTGATGCTGATGGACCAATACAGAACTGAACGCATTTGAATGATTTGGAATAAGACGACCCCCTGTGTGTATCAGAAATGGCCCGTCTTGTTCAAGACAAATGTTTTTGCAATTTTGCGACAAAATAGCCAAGGCAATGAGTTTCATCCCGAAAGTGCAAAAACTAATACCCTTCACCGGTTCGATTTCCTATGTGTGGTCCGGTGGTTTCCTCCTCTTGCGCTTGTCCGCATCCGCCGCATCCTCCGCCCATGTCCAACCGCAAAGGCATCGTCCTCGCCGGAGGCTCAGGCACCCGGCTTTACCCTCTCACCATCGCCGTGAGCAAGCAGCTCATGCCCGTCTATGACAAGCCGATGGTCTATTACCCCATCTCGGCTCTCATGCTGGCAGGGATCCGCGACATCCTCGTCATCTCCACCCCGCACGATCTGCCCAGTTTTAGAAAGCTATTGGGCGATGGATCGCAGTTCGGACTGAACTTTGAATACGCGGAGCAGCCGAAGCCCGAAGGTCTCGCGCAAGCCTTCGTCATCGGCGAAGAATTCCTCGCAGGCGAAAAAGCCGCGCTCGTCCTCGGGGACAATCTTTTCTACGGCACGCAGTTCCGCATGGCCGTCGAGGCTGCGGGGAAACAGGAGCGCGGCGCGACCATTTTTGGATACTACACTGCCACGCCGGAGATTTACGGTGTGGTGGAGTTTGATGCGCAGGGCAAAGCCATCTCGCTGGAGGAGAAACCCGAGCAACCCAAGAGCAACTACGCGGTGCCCGGCGTGTACTTTTACGACGAGCAGGTGTGCGGCATCGCCAAAGCGCTCAAACCCTCGAAGCGCGGCGAGTTGGAGATCACCGACCTCAACCGCGTCTATCTCGAACGCGGCGAACTGAGCGTGCAGGTGCTCGGACGCGGCACTGCGTGGCTCGACACGGGCAGCCCCGACGCGCTCGCCGAGGCGACTGACTTCGTCAAAGTCATTCAACATCGCCAGGGTCTGAAGATCGCCTGCCTCGAAGAGATCGCCTATAACAAGCGGTGGCTCAGCAAGGAGAAGCTGCTCGACTGGGCGGAGCGCCTCGGCAAAACCGAGTATGCCGTGTATCTGAAGAAGCTCGCCAAATACGATCACACCACCGCGAGCGGCGGCCCAATTTCATAAATGCCGCACCGCTTTCACATCCCGCCTGAGAAATGGAACGCCACCGCGCTCGCGCTCGAAGGCGACGAGGCAAAACACTGCTCCCAGGTGCTGCGCTATGGCGTCGGCGACGAGGCCATCGTCTTCAATGGCGCGGGCGATGAGGCTGTGTGTCGCATTGCCGCGATCAAAAAAAATCATGTTTCGCTGGAGTCGCTCTCCTTTACGAAAGCCGCGCCGCCGCGTGTCCGCATCACCCTCGCGCCTGCCCTGATCAAGAACGAAGCCTGGGAATGGCTGCTCGAAAAAGCCACCGAGCTGGGCACCACGGAGATCATGCCCGTCATCACCGATCGCAGCGTCGTACGCCTCAGCAGCGCCGATGCCGCTCGCAAAACAGAAAAGTGGCGGCGCATTTTCATAGAGACCGGCAAGCAATGCGGCCGCGCCTGGCTCCCCGAGCTGCACGAGCCGCGAGCCGGACTCAACTGGCTCGCCGCGGAAAAAGCGCGCTGGGATTTGATCATCGTCGCCTCACTCGCCGAGCAGGTCGTCACGCTGCCGCAAGCTTTCTCTGAATTCAGGGCGCGTACCTCACGCCCGCCATGCACCATCCTCATCCTCGCCGGCCCCGAGGGAGATTTTTCCCCCGATGAGCTCGCAAGAATAATCGAGAGTGGAGCCACGGCCGTCACGCTCGGCGAAAACGTCCTGCGGGCGGAGACGGCAAGTCTCGCCGCACTCGCTGTCGTCATGGCGGAAGCCGGCCGGTATTAATGATCTCCGCATCTCCAGCCCCCGAGGATCGCGAAGCGCTCGAATGGCTTTACGGCACGCAGCTTTTCGGCATGAAGCTCGGACTGGAGAACACGCGCCGGCTGCTCGACGCCATCGAGCTTCCCGCGCGCAGGCAGCGTTTCATCCACATCGCAGGGACGAACGGGAAGGGGAGCACATGTGCTTTCATGCATTCGATCCTGCGCGCGTCGGGCATTCGCGCGGGCTTGTTCACCTCGCCGCATCTCATCGAGTTTGGCGAGCGCATTCGCGATGACGCGCGCATGATCTCGCATGAGGAAATCGCGGCGGGCATCGGGCGCATCCGTGCTCTCGTCTCGGACTGGGAGCCGCATCCCACCTTCTTTGAGATCGCGCTGGCGCTCGCGCTCGACTGGTTCCGCGCGCGCGAGCTGCCATGGGTGGTTCTAGAAACCGGCCTCGGCGGCAGGCTCGACGCGACGAATGCGATCACACCCGCCGTTTCCGTCATCACGCCCATCGGCATGGATCACATGCAAATCCTCGGCAGCACGCTGGCCGAAATCGCGGCGGAAAAAGCGGGGATCATCAAGCCCGGCGTGCCCGTCGTCTGCGCGCCGCAGGAGCCGGACGCGATGGAGGTCATCGTGCGCGTGGCGAAGGAAAAACATGCGCCGCTAACTGTGGTGACCGAGCCTGCGAGCGGGAAGCTCGGACTGGCGGGGCCGCATCAGGCATGGAACGCGGCGTTGGCTGTGGCGGCGGTGAGACTGATGGGGCTGGATGTGAGCGATGAGCAGATCGCTAGTGGCCTGCGTGAAACCGTTTGGCCTGCGCGGTTTCAGCGCCTCGATGCGCGCACCTTCTTGGATGGCGCGCACAACGAGCCTGCGGCCCAAGCGCTGGCAGAGGCATGGCGGCATGAGTTTGGCGGGGAGAAAGCCACGATCATCCTCGGCGCATCCACCGGCAAAGACACCGCCGCCACTCTCCGCGCGCTCGCGCCCGTTGCCGCTCGCTGGATTTTCACCGGCTTTGATTCACCGCGCACACTCGCGCCGGGGATCGCGCGGGAGATGCTTGCCGCGCCGCACGAGACTCATATCGCGCTCGACATCACGGAGGCGCTCGCATTCGCCACGCGATTTTCGGAGCGCAAACTCATCACGGGATCGCTCTACTTCGCCGGTGAAGTCCTAGCTCGTCACGAAGCGCGGATCGAAAGCAGAGAACGGAGCGATCAGTGAAGGCCCATGGAATGCCGACGACTCGTCGGCCAAACAAACGAGGAGAGCTTTAGATGGCCGACGACCCGTCGGTGTTCCATGCGCACCACCGTCACGCCAGCCCGGCGCGCACGAGCAGCGCGGTCGGATCGGGATCGCGGCCCATGAAATCGCGGAAGAGTTTCGCGGGGTCTTCGGAGTTCCCTTTGGAGAGGATGGTGTCGCGGAAGGCACGGCCCACGGAGGGATTGAGCACGCCTTCTTTTTGAAAGCGCGTGAACGCGTCCGCATCGAGCGCCTCGGCCCATTTGTAGCTGTAGTAACCAGCGGCGTAGCCCACGGGGCTGCTGAAGAGATGCCCAAAGCGCCGTGCCATTGTGGGTGGCTCGGTTTTCAGTGGCATGATGTATTCTTTCGTGATGCCGCGTGCGACCGCGTCGAGGTCTCCGCCGCCGTTTGCTGCGTGTTTGCTATGCAAATCGAGATCGAGTTTGCCAAAGGCGAGCTGGCGCATGATGTCGCTGGCGGAGCGGTAGTTTTTCGCTGCGATCATTTTTTTAAAGAGTCGCGCGGGGATCGGCTCGCCTGTCTCGTGATGACGCGCGAAGAGATCGAGACTCTCGCGCTCCCAGCAAAAATTCTCCAAGAGTTGCGAAGGCAGCTCGACAAAATCCCAGTACACGTTCACGCCGTTGAGCGATGGAATCTCCACGCTGCCACAGAGCTGGTGCAGCAGATGGCCGAACTCATGAAACACCGTGCAGACTTCGTCGTGAGTCAGCAGCGCGGGCCGGCCATCGACGGGCGGGGTCATGTTGCCGCAGATGAGGCCTAGGTGCAGACGGCGGTCGCGGCCCTCGACTGGCGGGAGGCCGCCGCGGAGATAGTTCATCCACGCGCCGCTTCGCTTCGAGTCACGCGGATGCCAGTCGGC
>JANPIW010000719.1:0-4757 GCA_031425215.1 Verrucomicrobiaceae bacterium | reverse complement strand
CCTGTCGCTGGGGCATTAAAATGGCCCGCGTCTCGCCCAACACGACCACGAGCACCTACGGCTGGGAGGGACTCACCCCGCTGCCCTTTGGCGTCCCCGCATCCATCACCACCGTCAGCTTCGACCCCTTCCTCACGTGGGCCAATGCCAGCGGTCTCCCCCCAGGCGCGACACGCGGCGGCGACAATGACAGCGACGGCTTTGAAAACCTCTACGAGTACGAGGCCGGCCTGGACCCGCTCAGCGGCAAGCAGCAAACCCTCGTCACCTCCGGCGCGACGATCACGCTGACCGGCCATCCAGACATCACCATCATCGGCACCGGCGACCAGCGCCGCCTCCGCGTCGTATTCCTGCGCCGGCTCGGCGACCCGTCCGTCAGCGCCACCGTGCAGTTCAGCGACGATCTCACGAACTGGAGCAACGCCACCAACACCCCGTCCGTCATCGCCACCAGTTCCACTCACGAGGCCCTCGCAGTTGAAGACGCGATCTTCATCCCCGCCAAAACCATCCGGCACGCGAAGGTGAGTTACGTTCACACTCCGTAACCGCCTCACTCACCACGACGGCTCCCTGTAGCCGGTGCCGCGCGCGGCGTGCTCGTGCAGGTGTGTGAAGACCTCCTGCGCGCGGATCGTGTGATTGCGGGGCAGGTCGGGGAAATCACCGATCAGCACAGGCCAATCCGCCGCGTCCTCGGGCATGCGGCCATGCGAGCCGCGCACCATGGTGGCATCGAGCGGGATGACGTCCATGAGCATTCTCATGCCGAGGAATTTCTTCGCGAGCTTGAGGCCGATCTGGAGCTTGGGGATGATGATCTTGGGATCGAGGAATAGCTCCACGGGATCGTACCCGCACTTGCGGTGGATATCGACGCAGCGCGCGTAATCGGGCGCGAGGGCGTCATCGAGCCAGTAGTAATAAGTGAACCAGCTCTTGGCATCGGCGACGGCGATGAGATCGCCGCTGCGCGGATGCTCCAGGCCCATGAAGTACTTCTCCTGCTTGGCCAGCACCTGTCCCACGCCGGGCGTGTTCTCCAGCAGCGCGCGCACTTCATTTAACAATGCCGTGTCCTGCACATGGATGTGCGCGATCTGGTGATCGGCGATGGCGAAGACCTTCGAGCCCCCGAGGTCGATGGCCTCGGCGCCCAGCTCGTCTTTGATGGAGAGCCAGCCTTTCTGCCGGAAGAGACGGTTCAAATGCACGGGCTGGCTGACATCGGTGATGCCGTACTCGGAGAGCAGCACGACCTTGATGTTGCGCGCCTCGTAGAATCGGATGAGATCGCCGACGAGATCGTCGATGAGCCGGAGATCGGCGGTGATGAGGCTGAAATCGATGCCGACGCGCTGGAGGTTGTAATCGAGATGCGGGAGATAGACGAGGGAGAGGCCGGGCCAGTGTTTCTCCTCGATCCATTTCGCGCACGCGGCGATCCAGCGGGAAGATTTGATGTCGCTGCCAGGCCCCCAGAAGCTGGCGAAAGGGAAGGGGCCGAGGTCGGCCTTGATGCGTTCGCGCATGCCCATGGGCTGGGTGTGAACGTCGAAGAACTTGCGACCATCCGCCGGATAAAGCGGGCGCGGCGTGATGGAGTAGTCCGCGCTGGAGTACATGTTGAACCACCAAAAAATCTTCGCGCACGTCAGCTCGGGATCGACGCGGCGGAGCGCTTCCCAAAGTTTCTCGCCATGCACGAGATGGTTGGATTGCTTCCAGAAGCGGTGCTCGTCATACTCGCGGTCATACCATCCATTGGCCACGATGCCATGATCGCGCGGCAGACGGCCCGTGAGGTAAGTGGCCTGCGCTGTGCAAGTGACCGCCGGCACCACCGGCTCGATGCGCGCGAAGGAGCTGCGCTCAAGAAAGCGCATGATCTCCGGCGTGTGCTCGCCGATGAGCCGCGTGGTGAGGCCGACGACGTTGAGGACTGCGGTGCGTTGCATTTCAGTTCACCCCACCCAGTGCGCCCAGGCTGCGATGACGTAGAGGGTTTTGCACGCGACGTGGAGCGACTGGTCGAGATTGAAATTGGTTTTGCCCTCGCACTTGAGGGTGTCGAGCACCCAGTGTGCGATCAGCTCGACGAGGCCGAGGAGCGCGGAGCCTGTGATGAGCCACACCATGCCGGCGTGGATGAGGCAGTGCGCGGCCATGCAGGAGAGCCACAGGCTGGGCGGACGCTCGGGATCCTTGAGCAGGACGAGATGACGGCGGTTTTTGCATAGCGCGATGAATTCGCCCTGGAGCGGGAAGTCGCAGAGCGCATGCCCGATGCAGAGGGCGAAGAGCGCCTGGGCTGCCTGGAGCCAGGTCGCCGGTGGAAACTCGACGAGATGAAACATCGGGTTGGGATGCGCTTTGAATCGGAGCGGATGAATGCGCGGGCGTCTATGACGCGTAGAAGGCCGTGACCTTCTCATTCACAGCGCGGAGGCGGCGCGTGATGGTCCTGCCCACGCCGATGAGGAGCCAGGCGGCGGGCTTCGGATATTCGTTGATGTATTGCTCGAGGGCCGCGCCGTCGATGCGCCAGACTTGGGAGAATTCGACGGCGGTGACGGTGGCGCTGGCTTTGCCAGGATCGAGCAGATTCATCTCGCCCACGGTCTCGCCGCCCTGGATGGTGCCGAGGAGGACGATGTGCCCGGCGCGCATGGAGGTGGCGTGGAGTTTTCCTGCGACAACGAAGTAGAGGCAGTTCTGATCGAGGCCTTCCTCGATGAGATTGGCGCCGGCTTGCAGCGGTCTGAATTCGCCGTAGCCGCTGAGGATGTCGCGGTCTTCGTCGCCGAGTGGTTCGAGGATGCCTTTGGCCGGGAGTTTGGGAATGGAGAGATTGCTCATAGCGGTGATGGTGTGGCGCTATCTAGGCAGGAATGAAGCGGGTGGCAAGAGGGGAAGTAAAAACAAGGGGCGGTCTCGCGACCGCCCCTTGCATGATTCGGGATGTGTTGTTCTTCCTTACGCGAAGATGCTCGTGATAGGCTGGCCCTTGTCGGCGATGGTGAAGGGGCGCTTGCTCGGGCTGTAGATGACCTGGTCGAGAGGGAGACCGAGCGCGTAGCCGATGGTGGCGTTCAAGTCCATGATCTGAACCTTGTTCTCCACGACCTCGCGGCCCTCGGGATCGGTCTTGCCGTAAGTCTGGCCGCCTGCGATGCCGCCGCCCGCGAGCACGCAGGAGAAGGCTTTCGGGTAGTGGTCACGGCCGACGTTTTGGTTGATGTCGGGCGTGCGTCCGAACTCGGAGGTGAGGACGACGAGCGTGTCCTTGAGCAGGCCGCGGGCGCTGAGATCCTGCAAGAGCGAGGCGAGCGCGCGGTCGAGCGTTTCGCAAAGCTCGGGGACGCGGACGAAGTTTGCATTGTGCGTGTCCCATCCACCGAGGCTGACCTCGACGAAACGGACGCCGCGCTCGACGAGACGACGGGCGAGGAGGCAGCCCTGGCCGAAGGCTTCACGGCCGTAGTCGTTGCGTGTCTCGTCTTTTTCCTCGGAGAGATCGAAGGCTTTGAGGTCCTCGCTCTTCATCATGGCCATGGCGTCATCGTACATGTCGGCGTAGGCCTTGACGTTGCGATGCGGGAAGGTGGTGCGGAAGTCCTTGTCGAGTTCGTCCGCGAGCTTCATGCGCTTTTGGAATTTCTCCTCGGTGAGGCCGGGCTGGAGCTTGATGTTCTTGAGGCCGTTCTCCGGGTTGTTGACGTAGAGCGGGCTGTGCTGCGCGGGGAAGAAACCGGCGCCTGGATGGCGGCTGTCATTGCCCACGAATACAAAATTCGGCAGCGTGCTGTTGCCGCCGCCCTGGAACACATTGAGCCATGCGCCCATGGCGGGATGGCGGATGGTGCCGCGCAGCTCGTAGCTGGTGTGCATCATGTAATTACCCTGCTCGTGCGCGCCCTGGGTGGACGAGAGCGAGTTGATCACGCAAGCGTGGTGCATCTGCTTTGCGGACTCAGGCAGGTACTCGGAGATGCGCACACCATCAGCGCTGGTCTTGATGGCCTTGGTCGGGCCGCCGGTGGCTGCGCCGGGCTTGGGATCCCAGGTGTCGATGTGGGTCTGACCGCCGCCCATGTACAAATAGATGACGTTCTTGGCGGTGGCGACTTGCTTGAGCTTCGAGGAGTTCTCGAATGGCGCGGCGAAGGCTTTGCCTCCGAGCAGGTCAGGGAGAAGGCCGACACCGAGCAAGCTGCTGGCGGTCTTGGCCACGAATGAGCGACGGTTGATGTCGTCGCCACGGCGGAGGTTGGATTGGAGCGAGGTTCTCATAGGATGCGTTGTTGGATTTGGAGTTTTGTTGAGTTATTGAATGAAGATGAACTGCTGGGTGTTGAGCAGGGAGAAGATCAGATCCTCCATGGTGTTAAAGTCTCCGCTCTGACCCTTGAGCCAGACTTCTTTTTCCTTCGCGGTGGGCTTGCGGGAGAAGAGCGTCATGTAAGCGGCGTCGATCTTGTCGTCCGGATACGGGGCTTTGTTCACGGTGAGCATGAGCTGGCTGTATTTGCTGAGGATCTGCGGCATGAGCTGGCCGTTCATCATCGCGAGAGCCTGGGGCACGCTGGCTTCGTTGTTGGCGTTCTCGATGGTCTCGCGGTCGCTCTGGCCAAACTCGCGGAGATAGTGGCCGCGTGGCGCGGGGCTTTCCACCTCGGCGGCGCGCACCCAGTTCCGGGTCTGCTCCTCGCGGCTGCGGACGTAGTTTTTCATGTCGCCCTCGGACACGCCAA
>JANPIW010000718.1:0-35611 GCA_031425215.1 Verrucomicrobiaceae bacterium | reverse complement strand
GCTCGCCCGTGGTCGCTCGTGGCGTTGTCGTTGCCGCGGTCGCGGTTTTTAAGTAAAAGCCGCCCGGGGCGGGGGGGGGCGCGTGCTTTGTGGGGCTCGCCCGCCACGGCCAGACGCAGACCATTCTCGAATGCATCGACGAGGCCGAGGCCATGAAATCACGCGAGTTGTTGCTGCCATACGCGGACGCGCTCATGCGCTCGGCGCAATGGAAGCAGCTCGACGCCATCCTCGCGCAAAACAAGCTGCCTCTCTCACCCGTGGATCGCGAACTGCTCGCCGCGTATCACACACGCAGCCAGGCCGGCACGACGGAAAGCATCCGCGCGCAGCTCCGCTCCGCCCTCACGCGCGCCCTCGCCACCAATCATCCCGCCCAAGTCATCCAGGTCATCAATGCTGCCGAGAGCCTCGGCCAGACCGAGATCGCCATCGACGCCTGCACCCGCCTCGCCGCCTCGCGCGCTCTCCGCCTGCAAATGCTCGCGCGAATCTACACGCTCCAGCGCACGCTGTCCGATACGCGCGGCATGAGCGCCACGGCCACGGCGATCCTCGACATGCGCCCCGGCCTCCAGCCCTATGCCGATGCGGAGCGCTATCTCCGCCTCATCCTCGGGCTCGATCTCGAAGTGGTGCTCGATGAAATCCAACTCGAAGCCTCCATTCCCGCGCCAACACCGCAGCGCATGCTCAACCAGGCCCTCGCCGCGTATCACGCGGGTGATGTGGAGTCCGCCATGACGCATCTCTCCCGCACCACCGCCGCCGACCTCGATCCCGGTCCGCGCGCCGTCTTCGCCGGGCTTCTCCACTTCTCTGGCAAACCCGCTGAGGCGTATCGCGCGGCGGAGAGAATATCCTCCACCGGCGTGCTGCCCGAGGAGCAAATCTTCCTGCAAGCCGCGCTGCGATGAATGCCGCCGACACAACGTCTGAGCACGCCCCTGGGGCCGCAACTACGGGATCAAGCCGCCCGCCGAGAGCGTATTTGTCAGCGCACGGACTCGATGTCAGCAGCGCCGCCGAGACGGTGCGCGCCGCGCTCGAGAGCAAGGGCTGGCAGATCGTGCGCGAAACGCGTCAGACAGTGCAAACACGCGGTCAGTGCAGAAAAATCCACACTCCCTTGCTGCGTGAGTGCGATGCTTTCATCCAGCTCCTCGGCTTCCACGCTGGCCCCATGCTCAAGGTCGATGAGGACGACGACTCCATTCACAGCCTCGCCTCATGGGAAGCGCGCGAGGCCGCTGCGCTTAACATACAAAGCCACCGCATGGTGCTGGCGGATGAGTTTCCTTTCGACATGATCGCGGTCGAGCAACCTTCATCAGCTAGACGATTTCAGATTTCACAGCGCCAGAGAATCAAGAGCGCCGTCGTGAGCGATCACGCGCAATTGCTCGGGAGCCTGGAGCGCGTATTCGCCGCCGAACGCGAAAGCGCGCAGCGCCTTGGACTGCGGCCGCCTGCTGCCGCTTTTTCAAGCCAGCCTGCTGGCGCCGAATCAGTCACCGCTCCCGATCTCGAAAACGCGTCCGCGAGTGCTACAGCGGAAATCGCAGCCGAAGCTCAACCCGATCCGGTGCCAGCAGGCTGGCTTGAAAAAGCGGCAGCAGGCTTCCGCAGTCCAGAGCACTCCGCGCCGCCGAAGGATGACGTGATCTCCATTGCTGAGCGCATCAGCGATTCTTCTCCGGTGCATTCCGTTGAGGAGCTGAAGGAATCACTGGTTCAGGCCGCTCATCCGAAGGGCAGCATTGCATCACCTCATGCGAACTCCGAGGCTAACGAAGCGCCGCGAAGAGAATGGCTGGGTGGGGAATCTGCGGCGGGCACTCCAGTTGCCACGCCTCTCGTGGCTGCGGCGCTCGTTGCAGAGCCGCTCATTGACGCCCCTTTCGTCGGAGCATCCGCCACGACAACCGTGCAAGCCAGCGGGTTGCACGTTCTTGCGGCTTCTCCACCCGCGATTCCGCTGAAAAAGGAAACCAGTCTCCTTCTGCCGCGCCGCCAGCGCCTCAATACTCCACGCAAACAAAAACCAGCTCCGCGCGTCCACGCCATTTTTCCGCCCATCAACCCTCCACGTGCCGTGGTCGATGAAGAACAAGCGCACAACAGCACCACGGAAACGCCGTCGCCAGCACACGACACGCCCCTCGTCACGCCGCCCGCAGCGTTCACGCTGCACCTCGCACCATCGCCCGACGCAGGCGTGCTCATGCATCACCTGCTCATGCCTTCGGAGCGGCCTGCCAGCGAAACCACGACCGATGATCTCGATTACACGCCGCCTGAGATCGAGCGGCACATTCTCTGGCCCTCCGAGCAGCCCGAGAAGGACAACGAAGGCCCCGCACCGCATCCGTTCTGGATGTCGAACGACACGCCTGCCGTGCGCCAGTGGAGTGTGCCGCTACGCATCCACGCCATTGCAGCCGTGCTCATGCTTTCCTTCATCCTCTGCGTCGCGCTCTTCGTGCGAGCATTTGTGCTCGATCCCGTGATCGCTGCCGATGTGAAGCGCTCGGAGTCCGCCACCGAGGGCAGAAACACCGGCCCCTCTTTCGCCGCGACCGCAGGACCGCTCGCCGCCTCCGATGCAAAACAAGAGACCGACACCTCTCTCACCGACCGTCTCACGGAATGCGAACGCGACCTCGATGTGATCATCACCCGCAGCCGCAACGCTCCGCACTCCGATCCGCGCCGCTTTACCGCTGAGCACACCGACACGATCCGCGATGTGCGCAAACGCCTCTTTGATCTGCAAACGGAGCACACGGCCACCTCCTCCCGCCACACCGCCACCGCCCTGCGCATCACCTGTCGCATCGCCAGCGTCGATGTCCTTGCCGGCCAGCTCCGGTCAGCACGCAATGTGCTTCTCGACGCGCGCGACGTCGTCACAGGCGTGCTAGATGCCAGCCATCCACACGCCCTCCTCCTCGACGGCCAGCTCGCGCTGCTCGATGCCTGGGAGGCCGCCTTTGCATCCGATCCTGCGCGCATCTCCGACGCGCTCCACAGCATCGCCGCCGCCGAGATCACGCTCAAAAAACTCTCCGAGCGCACCGGCGTCCCTTTCCAGTGGCCTGATGCAGCGCTCGCGAGCATCGCTGGCACCAAACAGCAGATGGATGAGGATCAGTTTCGCAGGTCGCTTCTCTCCAGGTTTCCGATGACCGGCAAAGATTATCATTTCATGTTCGGCACTTTGATTGTGCGGAAGGACTGAACCGCAGGCCGCCGCATGGGTGACGTAAACGTCACTTGACCATCCCTCCATCGCGCACAGCAGTCCGACCCGTCTATGAAAGCCATCCTCGATTTTGCCCGGGCCATCGCCGACGAAACATGTCTCCGCGTCATTTGCCTGGCATCAGGCAGATGGATCAGCGAGGCCGACCTCAAGCGCATCTTCCCGCAAGCGCGCAACCTGGACGCTCATCTCAAGGTGCTCGTCGAGGCGCACATGTTGAAGTGCGACACCACCAACGGCGCTTCATCCTACCGTTTGCGCAGAAAGCAGCAGTCTGTGATTGAGCACCTGCTTTCCCGAGTGCGCCCGTCCGCGAAAGCGGCGCAAGGTTTGAGGCGCGACGCGAAGGCCGCCAAACACCTTCGCAACGAACGTCACAAAGCGGCGGCAGCGGCCAAAGCACAAGCAAAAGCCATCGCCAAGGCCAAGGCGACCACCGAGGCAAAGGCCAAAGCTAAAGCAGCCGCAGCAGCAAAAAAGGTCGCCAAGAAAGCGAAGAGGAAGATCGCGCTAAAGCCTGCTGTGAAGAAGGCTGCGTCCCCGCATCGTGCGGCGAGTAAAAAAGTCGTGGTAGCAAAGGCCCCTGAGCAATCCGCCGCCAAGTCGAAGGAAGCCCACACGCTTCTTGTGGTTCCCGCGCCACCTTCTGAACCACCAGCCCAAGCGGTCGCCAGTTAATTCTCAGCGGACAGCAGAGAGTCCGCTCCTCCGCTGTTTGACTGTCCCGAGTGAGCGCGGGCACCCACAGCGGACGGCGTTTTGCGATGATGCTGACAATGAGATGCACCGGGTGCAGTGACGACGAACCCGTTCTCATTGCACCACGTTGCTCCGCGCATCGAACGGAGCAATCCCGCATCACGGGGCTGCGATGCGACAAGAACGTCACACACACCTCTTTGCCATCCCTGCCAGGAAGCCGCCACTGTGTGCGGATTCCGTTATGAGCAAAATCTTGGTAGTCGATGACGAGCGTGACATCGTTGATCTCGTCTCGCTGCACCTGCAGCGGGAGGGACACGACACGTTTCCTGTTCTCAACGGCCTGGAGGTCGTGCCTGCCGCCGTGCGCAGCGAGCCTGACCTCATCGTGCTCGACATCATGCTGCCGGGCATCGACGGCATCCAGGTGCACAAGCGCCTTCGCGCCGACTCGCGCACGCGGCACATCCCCGTCATCATGCTCACGGCGAAGTCGCAAATGCGCGACCGCATCGCCGGGCTGGAGAGTGGGGCCGATGATTACCTGACCAAGCCATTCAGCCCGCGCGAGCTGATGCTGCGCATCAATGCCGTGCTGCGCCGCTCAAAAAAAGTCACCACGCTGAGCGAGGAACGCATCGGCGCGTTCCGGCTGGATCGAAAAAACATGTCGCTCTCCATCGAGGGCAAGCTCGTCGATCTCACCATCACCGAGCTGAAGCTCATCACCGTGCTGATGGAGAACCCCGATCAGGTCCACGCGCGCTCCGAGCTGCTGAACCTCGTCTGGGGTTACGCGGACGACTCGCAATCACGCACGCTCGACACGCATGTGAAGCGCCTGCGCGAGAAGCTCGGAAAGCACGGCGCGCACGTCGGCACTGTGCGCGGCCAGGGCTACTTTTTTCAGACCTGCGTCGGCGACGACGCGCAAACCTTCGAGGGTAAATGAGCGCCGCACTTCTGTCTCCACCGCGAGCCATCGCACAGAAAGCGCCCATCAGTGGCGGCGGTTTACGCCTGCCTTCCGTCGTCGAAGATCGCCGCGCGCAGCCGCCGCTTTTTGCCATGCTGCTTGATGAGACACGGCAGGGCGTGCTCGTCGTCGATGCACTCTGCCGCGTGACCTACGCGAACCGCGCGGCACGAGACATGCTCCCCGCGTCTGCCGTGCAAATTCAGGCCGATCCCGGCGCGCACGAAAAAACGCGGCAGATCGGCGCCCTGCTGCGCCAGGCCATCGAGCAGCGCGAGCGCGTCGGCGACGACGCGCGCCTGTGCATCGCGGAAAACGAGAGCGGCACCTGCGAGCACGTCTATCGCATCACTGCCGCGCCGCTCGACGATTCGGACGGCAACGGTGCGTGGTGCATCCTCGACGACGTCACCGAGCAGGTGCTCACGGAGCAGATCCGCCGCGATTTTGTCACAAACGCCAGCCACGAGCTGCGCACCCCGCTTTCCCTCATCCACGGCTACATCGAGACGCTGCAAAGCGGCATGATCAAGGGCGGGGCGTCACTGCTGCGCTGCCTCGAGGTGATGGAAAAGCACAGCAAGCGCATGATGCGCATCATCGAGGACATGCTCACCATCTCGCGCCTCGAGAGCGACGACGCGCAGCTCAAGATGGAAACCTTCCACGTGCGCGCCTGTGTCGAAGACGTGCTCGAGCATCTCACGCCTGTCGTGGAGCTGCGCCAGCCCAAGATCACGCTCGATTTCCCGCCCGACGGCGGCCTGCTGCACGGTGACCGCTTTTACTGGGACCAAGTCTTCAGCAATCTCATCGAGAACGCGCTCAAGGAGAATCCATGCACAGGACTCCAACTGCGCATCAGCGGCGAGTGGAATGATCAAGGCTGTGTTCTGTGTGTGAGCGACAACGGAATCGGCATCCCATCCGCCGATCTGCCCTTCGTCTTCAAGCGCTTCTACCGCTGCGGCAAGAACCGCGCGCATGAGACCAAGGGGACCGGCCTCGGCCTCAGCATCGTGAAGCGCGCAGTGGAAGCCCACGGAGGGACGATCGAAGTGTCCAGCGCGCCCGGAATGGAAACGAAGTTTGTGATGAGCGTGCCGGATATCACGCCTTCTCTCCGGACATCACCAGCAGCATGATGCCTCCAAGGAGTGCGATACCGCCGACGAGGGGTGCCAGCGGTAGAGTGTGCGTGTTCACGGCCGAAACTTGGATCGGGCCGAGGTCTATGGCTTGCTCGGTCTTCGTGTAGCTGATGCCTTCATAAACGAGCGCAATGACACCGACGGCGATGACGATGATCGCGACGACGGGTTGCAGCTTCACAAGACACGGCGGCCTTTGATGACTCGGAGCAGCACCATGATGATGGCGACAACGAGCAAGATGTGAATGAAGCCGCCCACGGCATGGCTTGTGACCAGGCCTAGCAGCCAGAGAATGAGAAGGATGACGGCGATGGTATACAACATGAGATGAGTGTGGTTGGGGTTTGGTTATTCGGTCGCGGCGGCATGGGCCTCCGTGCTGGCACGGTGTTCCTTGATGGCGTCTTCCACGGCTTCGCGGGTTTCACCCGTGCGTTTCTGGATGCGGCCCAACAGCTCTTCCTGTTTGCCTTCAATGAATTCCAAATCGTCATCAGTGAGCGTGGCCCACTTCTGTTTCAGTTTGCCTTTGAGAATGTTCCAGTCGCCTTTGATTTCCAGTGTCGTCATAAGGCTGCCTTTATACTGCCGCGCGCCCTCGCGCCGCAATGGGGTGAAACCCCACCGCTCAGTCGGGCGCTGAACGAGGAGGCGTTGTCTCCTTGATTCCCTCGGGAGAAAAATCGCGCTCGGAGAAAACCACGCCGTGCTTGAGGCGCGTGCCTTCCATTTCAGTGATTGAGCCTTGCTGCGGACCTCGAACAACAAGGGTGGCGGGCACGTGGCGGTCTTTGTCATCGGTGGCCACACGCGTGGTGTCAATGCGGCGCGCGAGCTGGCCGGGTGCGGAGTATTTTTCGACGCGCAGCGGGACAAGCCGGCGGGTGTCCACCCAACTGCGGACGCTAGCATAGATCGAGCGCTGACCTTTGCCGGGCTTTGATTCGAGTACCTGGCAGCTCACTCGATCCACGATTTCAGTGCCGACGATGGTTTGGTTTTCCCAGGCAAAGAAATTCTCGAGCACGTCGGCGTAAGCGAGGTCGCTGCCGAACAATGGCTCTCTCATCTCCGCGGCGGTGACGGGTCGCAGTGTGCTGGGCGGCGTGAAGGTGGAGCTGCCGCCTGCCTGCCGCAGGAGGACGGCCTCCCCCATTCGCTCTTTGGGCCAGAGCACTTGGTAAAGAACATCGGTGCCGGCACTGGTGCGGCGTTGTTTGATCTGGAGTTGCAGCGCGATTTTTTTGGTGCCGGGCGGTTGCTGCACTTCGAGGCGCAGCTTTACAAATGACGAGCCGTCCTGCTGCAACGTGCTGAGACGCGCAGCGAGGCCGGCTGCGGTGTCGGCGGCGCCGGCAGTGATGGCAACGAGGCCGCATGCGATGAGTGTGAGGTGTGTTTTCATAATATGATGGTGCGAAGAAATCAGCCCTGCATGGCAAGGCTCGGCGTGAGGCGCGAGCTGCGCCACGCGGGATAGAGTCCGCTGAGGACGCCGACGATGACGGCGATGGCGACGGACATGATCATGAGGCCTGGGCTGAGGTCCGGCTCGAGCAGACCGTTGATGGCTGGCGTTTTTTCCATCAACTTCACGCCGATGGTGCCGATGATCACTCCGGCGATGCCGCCAAATAATCCGAGCAGCGCCGACTCCATCAAGACCATGCGGATGATGCGGGCGCGCTTCCAGCCGATGGCGAGCAAGATGCAGATCTCCTGCTTCCGCTCAAATACCGTCATGAGCATCGTGTTCATCACGCCGAGCACACCGACGATGACGGCGAGAAGCGATGTGCCCCAGCTCATGGCGGTGATAATGCGGTACACCTGGCTGTCTCCGAGATGCTGGCCGGCGACCATGGCACGGGCTTCGGGGACGAGTTCGTTGATCTTGGTGCAGAGAAGCTTCACTTCCTCCTGGTTCATGCCTGGTGTGACGCGCACGTCGATGACATTGATCTTGCCTTCATTGCCGGACATCTCCTGAAAGAGCGGCAACGATAAAATCACCGAGCCATTCTCCACCATCGCACCGCCATCGACGATGCCGACGACGGTCAGCTCATCGGCCTCGAGCTGGACGATGTCGCCCACTTTTTTCTTGAGCGTATCCGCCGCCGTCTGCCCGAGCACGACAGCGCGCTCCATCGCGTCGCGCGGCATGCGGCCGGAGAGGAGCTTGAGATTTTGCCAGGTGAAGCCGTCCCACTCGCGCGCGGAAACAACCATCATGGCGGAGTCCTCGATGCTGGTGAAATCGACATAGATCACACAGGTGGCAGTGACCTCCGGAAGGCTGGCGAGCCGGTCGCGCACGCTGGTGCTGAAAGGCTTCGGCGTGAATGTCGCGCCCATGTTGCTGACGACCACATCGGTGCCGCGCGACTTCATGCCCTTGGCCCAGCTCTCCTGAAACCCGCGCGAGATGCCCACCAGCGCCACCACGGCGGCGATGCCGATGGCGATGCCCACGAGCGTCAGCCCGGTGCGAACAGGACGACGCAGCAGACCGCGTATGACAATGGTGAAAAAATTCATGGCGAGTCGGCGCTGGGTGTTGTCTGCGAGTCGGCCACAATCCTGCCGTCCTTCATCTGGATGGTGCGCGAGGCGCGCTGAGCGATGGTCATGTCGTGCGTCACGAGGACGAGCGTCATGTTTTGTTTGCGGTGCAGTTGGATGATGAGGTCGAGAATGATATGCGCGTTCTCGCTGTCGAGATTGCCCGTCGGCTCGTCAGCCAGCAACACGGACGGACCATTGGCGAGGCTGCGCGCGATGGCGACGCGTTGCTTCTCACCGCCGGAGAGCTTGGAGGGAAAGTGATCAACGCGCTGCTCAAGCCCGACGGCTTTGAGCAGCTCGACCGCATGCACGCTGCGCTGCGACCGGGGCCGGTCCGTCTCGAACATCGGCAACTGCACATTCTCGCGGGCGGTGAAGGTCGGCAGCAGATGGAACGCCTGAAAAATAATGCCAACCTCGCGCGCGCGGTAGATCGCGGGTTCTGGCAGATCGGGAATGGAATCTCCGCGATAGCGCAGGGTGCCCGCGCTGGGTTTGTCGAGCGCGCCGAGCATCTGCAGCAGCGTGGTCTTGCCGCAGCCGCTAGGGCCGGTGATCGCCACGAACTCGCCTTGCACGATGCGAAAGTCCACGCCGCGTAGGGCCTGCACACGGCCATCGTCGTATTCCTTTTTCAATCCCACGGCCTCGAACACACAGTCAGTCAGCGCGGCGGCATCAAGTTTAGCGACGGATGGATTCATGATTTGAGGCTGGATGAGCGCCACTGGGCGCCCACGCGCGGATCGGGCAGGTTGCGAAGCAGATGCATCAGCGCGTGCCGGTAGCTCGGAAACGGATGGTTCTCGTCCGCTAACTTCGGCGCGAGCGATGATGCGCGCGATGGCAGCTCCGCGTGGGGCAGGCCGACGTGGATGTGATGCACGCCGTGATACGGCTCATGCAGCAGAGTGAATGCCACGAGCCTTCCCGCCCAACTATCCGCCACAATGCTGCGCGTGGAGCCATTCACGGTGCTGCCCGTCATTCCGACGTGCTCGATGTACTTGCGCCAGCTTTGAAGATTCCCCGCGATGAACGTGGGCACGGCATACATCCACAAAAAGAATCCCCAGACCTGCCAGTGTGACACGGCAGCGAAGATCGCCACCCACACCACCACGATCAGCGCCAGCTCAGCCCAGATGCGACGGCGCACTTTCCTGTTCCGAATAGGCGAACCCGCGCGAAGGAACGTCCGCAGAAACAAAAACGGTGTGAAAATCATGCCGGCGAAAAGCTCCAGAAAAGCAGCCAGCCTTCTTTTCCAACGCGGCGTTCCCGGCAGCACAAACGGCCACAGCTCCTCGTCACGCTCCGTCGCGAGGTAGGCGTGATGCGACTGATGCGCCGCGCGGTAGAGGCTGAAGCTCATGAAGCTCATCACGCCGATGAGCACGCCGTCAAACTCATTGAACCGCCGGTTCCGCCGCAGCAGCCCATGCGTAGCCTCGTGAAAACCAACCGCCGCGCCGTGCATCAGGTGACTCGCGACCAGGATCAGCGGCACCGCATACCAAAATGAAACACCGCTGCGCAACACCATCGCCAACGCGATCTCCGTGAAGACTAAGAGGAAGATCACAATCTGAAAAGCCGAGCGGCTCACCCAATGCGGTTGATGGAGGGTCGCCGTGTTCATCGCAGCGAAGTCATCAACGCCGCAGTTAAAATCTCCGGAGCGCGGCACACGCCTGCGAGCACGGCAAGGTACGTGTGGCTCGCGTTTTCGATCTCTTCGCGCGAAAAATGATTCTCGCGGAAGAGCCAGGCGACTTCGAGTTCGTCACCGTGCTCGTTGATTTCGCAGGCGAGGTCGAAGCGCGCGGTGCCGGTGCTTCTCATGCGGAGCTGGAGCGAGAGGCCGGGCACGGCGACGTCGGGGACGGGATGGTTTTGCAATGCGAAGCGCACTTCAAATATTGGATTGCGACCAGGCGATGAAGTTTCTCCAAGCGCGCGCACGAGTTCGGCAAAGGGCATGGCGTTGGCGAATGACTCCACTGTGGCCTGATGCACGGCGCGAAGACTGTCAGCAAAACTTCGCGCGCGGTCGATCTGGCCGCGAAGGGGCACGATGCCTGAGCAGTAGCCCATCGTCTCGCGCACGGCCTGCTTGTTTCGATTCGCGACGGGCGTGCCGACGACGATGTCATCCGTGCCCTTCCATTTGGAGAGCGTTATTTGAAACGCGGTGAGCAGCGTGCTGAAAAGCGTGGCGCCGTTTCTCCGCGCCAGATCGCGGATGGCGCGACCGAGATCGGCGGGGACCTGGGTCACGCAGCGTTGCAGCGCGCCGCCGCTTGCGGTCTTCCAGAGCCGTGGCGCTCCGGCCAGATGTGTTTTCCAAAATTCCGCGCGCTTCTCCAGCTCGGCAGGCTGCCAAAAGGCGCGCTCAGCCGCGCCCCATGCGCTGTAGCTGAGCGGCACGGGCGGCAGCGGCGTGTGAATGCCGCGCACTCCCTGCATGTATGCGGCGAACAAATCCTGCACGAAAACACCAAGCGTCCAGCCATCGGCGATGGAATGATGAATCGCAAGCACGAGCACATGATCATCCGCGCCACGACGGAGAACCTCGGCGCGATAGAGAGGACCTTGCACGAGATCGAAGGGCTTGCTGAACACCTCTGTCGCAAGTCCCTCGATGTCTTGCTCGCTTTGCTGCGCCGAAGTGAGTTCGCGAAACCGCAAAACGGGCGACCCTGTTTTGCGGATCATCTGCACCGGCTGCTCTTTGCCTGGAAGAAACGAGAGCCGGAACACCTCTTGCCGGTCCACCACCTTCTGCATGGCGGCCTCACAGCCCTGCGGCGTGAGCAGACCGCGCAGATGAATGACCGCGCAGATGTTGTTCGAGACATCTGCCGCAGGTACGGGCGATGCCTCCCATAGCTCGCGCTGCGGAAAACTCAGCGGTTGGAGCCGGACCTCGCCGCTCTCCAGCCATTGCTTCAAACGTGCCCGATTATCTTGTGACATGCGCGGTTTCAGCCTCGGGTTTCCAGCATGAGTTCCCTCGTATCGGGTGTGGCCACATCGTTGAGCAGCCGGTCGATGTCCTCATCGGAAAGCGCTTCGATGTCCACTTCATCAGCGGGTTCCGCCTTGTCCGGCACGATCACTTTTGCGGGCGCGGCTGTCGTGGCGCCCATATGCTCTGCGATCAGCGTCGCAATCTGGCCGATGGTGCGCGCGCGCATCAGGCTCGCGGGCGGCAAGGCCACGCCGATGGCGCTTTCGATGGAGTTTTCGATCTCCACCGCCATCAGCGAGTCAAGGCCGAGGTCGGTGAGCGGCTGATCCGCGCGCAGGCCCTCGGGCTTCACGCGCAACACGGAGCCGACGACATCCCGCACGGCGAGTCCGATGACACCAGCACGATCCGCAGGCGCTGCGGATTCAATCTTGAGCCGCCAGTCGCTCTTCGCGCCGCTCGTTTCCGGCGCATCGACACCAGCCGCATAGATGCGCTCGAGCAGCGGACTTTCCTGGCTGCCGCGGTACGATTGCCGCCACTTGGACCAGTCCACTCGCAACGCCATCGCCTGCGTGGCGCCCGAGTTTAGAAACGACTCCAGGAGGAGCATCACTTCGTCTGGCGACAGCGGTGTTGTGCCCGAGCGCGCGAGATATTCCGCCACGCGCTCGTTGCGCGCGACGTAGCCTTCGCCACCGAGGGCGCCCCAGTTGATCACGAGCGCGGGCAGCCCCATCGCGGCACGATGATGCGCGAGCGAGTCGAGGAAGGCATTGGCCACCGCGTAGTTCGCCTGCGCCGCGTTGCCGAAGACGCTCGAAATGGACGAGAACATCACAAAGCAATCCAGCTTCATGCTCAGTGTGCCCTCATGCAGCAGCCAGGCGCCGTGCGCTTTTGGCGCGATCACCTTGCGCATCCGCTCGCTGTCAAGCACGGCCATCGGCGCGTCGTCGATGACCATGGCGAGATGGAAAATGCCCTTTAACTGACTGCCTGATGCCGCGATCAGTCGCTTCACGTCTTCATCGGAGCCAGCATCCGCTTTGACCACTTTGACATCGACACCACGCGCCCGCAGATTCACCAGGAACGCTTCCGCCGCCGGTGTCGCCGCGCCATTGCGACTGCTGAGCACGAGATGTCTCGCGCCGCAATCAACCAGCCATTCGGCCAGCACTTTGCCAAAGCCGCCGAACGCGCCGGTGATCAAATAGGTAGCGTCCGCCTTCACTTCAAACGCAGGCGCCAGCGGCTCTCCGCGTCTTGCGACGAAGGGATCAGGGAACGACACGATGACTTTGCCGGTGTGTTTCCCCTGCGCCATCAAGCGGAACGCGGAGTCGATACGACACGCAGGGAATGAGCGGAACGGCAGCGGTTGCAGCGCCTTTTGCTCGACCAGCGTGACGATGGTTTCCAATATCTTGCTCGTGCGCGCTTCATCGCCGCTGAAGATCGCGTCCATCGCGACGACATGGAAGGAGGCGTTCTTGCGCAACGGCCAGAGAGGGATGCGGCTGTTTTGGTAAATGTCGCGTTTGCCGATCTCGATGAAGCGGCCGAACTGCGCGAGGCACGACAGGCCCATAGGGATCGCCTCGGCGGCGAGCGCGTTGAGCACCACATCCACGCCTTTGCCATCGGTGAGTTCCATCACGGCCTCCGCGAAATCCGCGCGACGCGAGTCGATGACATGCTTCACGCCGAGCACACTCAGCAGCGCGCGCTTGGCCGGACTGCCCCCGCTCGCGATGACTTCCGCGCCGAGGTGATGCGCAATCTGGATCGCGGCCATGCCCACGCCGCCCGCACCAGCGTGAACGAGCACGCGCTCGCCCGCCTGCAAATGCGCCACGGTTTTCAGCGCGTGCCACGAGGTCATGAAGACCACGGGCAGCGTCGCCGCTTCTTCAAACGAAAGGCCGTCAGGAATGATGCAGACGTCACCACCACGAGCCATCGAGTGCGTCGCGAGACCAAACACAGCCAGACCAAACACGCGGTCGCCTGCTTTGACATGCCTGACGTCGCTGCCGACGGCTTTCACAATCCCCGCGACTTCATCGCCGAAGACGCGTGCATCCGCCGTCTCGGCAGGATAGAGCGCGAGCGCTTTGAGCACATCGCGGAAATTCATGCCGGCGGCTTTGACTTCGATGACCACCTCGCCAGCGCCGCATGGAGGCAGGGCGAATGGCACGAGGCGCAACGCATCGAGCAGGCCGCGCTCGCGTGATTCCAGCCGCAGCGGCACCGTTTGTTCCAGCACTTGCTCGCGCGGTGCAAGTCCGCGCACGATGCGCCGGACATATCGCGCCTCGCCACGGAAGGCGATCTCGCGCTCTGCATCGTGTTGTTGGAGTTCATTCCAAAGCAGCAGCTCGTCCGAGGCTTGAGTTGTCGGAGGCAAATCAATGCTCCGGCAGGTGAAGTTCGAGTGCTCGTTGGCGATGACGCGCATGAGGCCGATCACCGCGCCTTGCGCGAGGGTCGCGCCTTTGTCGCGACCAACAGCCTGCGAACCGCGCGTGATCACGTCGATGCGCAGCTTCGCCGCGACATCGAGCGACTGAGTCAGATGGAACAAGCCATCTGTGCCCAGAAGCCCATCGGTCGCATTCTGTTCATCAAGCGCCCACATGAAGACTATGCGTTCTGGCGCTTCGTCATTGCAGGAGCCGCGAAGCAGCTTCCAATCCTCGGGCGCTTCGGCACGGAGAACGAAATCGTCTGTTCCCACCTCTTCAAAGGAACTGCCGCGATGCGCGACGCGACACCGCGCGCCACGGCCACGGAGCTGCGCCACGAGCTTCACGCCCAAGCCTGACTCATCTGCGAGCACGAGCCATGATTTCTCTGCAGGCGCTTCGAGCACGGCGAGGGCCGGCATCGGTGTCTCAATCCATGGCTTGCGCGCCATGAGGCCGATGAGGCTCTCGCCTCCCTGGGTGCGCACGAGACCGGACAAAGATGCCGTCTCGCTGAAGCCACATTCACTCAGCGCCTTTTCCCATTGCGCACGCTCCAGCAGCGGATGATGCGGACGCAGATCACGGTCGGTAAAACGCCACCAGCCGCTTGTCAGGCCGAACACCGCGTTCAACCAGAGATGCGGCGTGGCGACATCCACGAACAACAAGCTGCCGCCCGGCGCGAGGAGATCGTTGATGTTGCGCAATGCAACGCGCACATCGCTCACGGCGTGGATGACATTGGTGCCGAGAATGATGTCGAAAGTGCCAAGCTCGAACTCCTGCTCCGCGCCTGGCTTTTCGAGATCGAATGTCTTGAACTCCACCTCGGGAAACGCGGCCAGCTTTTGACGGCCGGCCGGAAAGAACGCGGAAGACACGTCACTGAAAACATAAGAATGCAATCCGCGCTCGATGAGCGGCAGCACTTGTGAAGCGAGTCCGCCAGTGCCCGCGCCGATCTCCAGGATGCGCAGCCCGCGCCCCTCAGGCAGATGCCGTGCGACCTCCTCCACCGCGCTGCCGATGGCGGCAAGCCACGGACTGGTGATAAGACCGTCACCGTAAAACTGATCGAGCAACTCCGCGCCGCCATGGGTGAACAGGACCTGCACGGCCTCTTTCTCGCCGCGCATGATGGAGCCGAGCTCCGCGCACGTCGCGCCGCAAAGCAGCGCCTCGGGCAGGTGGCCCGGATATTTGCCGAGGCTCGCGCTTAGCAACCCCGAAGCGGAATCTGCCGCGGCCGCAAAAGCCGCTGTGGTGCGATAGCCATCGCCATCTTTGATCAGCAAGTGATGGCGCACCAGATTGTCCATCAACTGATGAAACGAGGCGTGCATCGACTCGGCCACGTCCAGTGATCGCGCGCTGAAAGCTCCGTCCGCGCCCATCGCGCGCAGCCCGCTGGCAACCTGCGCGGAGGTGAGATCATCACCTGCGGCGCTAGCGGCATCGAGACTGTCGCGGCCACGCATGTCGATGACTTCATTCAACGCGTGTTGCGCCACATCATGCAGCCGGCTCAAAGCGACCGGAGCCTGAAGAGATGGTGTTGCCGCCGTCGGAGTTTTCTCCCACGCGACGTGATAGGTCACGTCACGGCCCTTGCCAGTGCGACCGGTGCGCCGCGAGCCTTCCACGCTGATCGCGCGGAAGCCGTCGATGCGCACGCAAGGTCTGCCCGTTTCATCAAACAAGTCGATGCCGCCTTCGACGAACTCGTCATTGGCTTGCTTCACTCCAGCGCGCACATGGCTGGATGCTCCCGGAGAGCGAAGGAAAAGAATGCGAGCGAAGCGCACGGGAAGCCGCAGCCCGGCGGTGCGACCTTCGACGGTCGCGGCTCCGGCGGAGAAAATTTGCAGCGCTCCGTCGAAGAGCACGGGATGCAGCGGATACTCGGCTGCCCGGTGTGAGATCGCATCACCCAGGGAGACGCGGCCCGCTGATTTGCCTGCGCTCGCTGACAGCTCGCGGATCGGACGAAACTCCTCGCCGTAGCGCAAGCCCATGTCGGCCATGTGCCCGTAGAATGTGTCGAGCGTGATGGCATCGAGGTCCGGCGCGTCCCATGTCGATGAAGCGAACGACGACTCCGTGCGCTCGCCGCGCATCGAGCCGACGACATGCACCGACCATGACGCGCCGTTTTCAAAGCGGCTCTGGATCGAGAAGGTGCGCTCGCCGGGATCATAGCTAAGCTCCATGAGCAAACCGGAAGGCGGATCAGGCAGGATGAGCGGCTTGCGGATCTCAAAGTCTTCGATGACGAACGGCTTGCCCTCGAAGAGTTGCACGCCGGCTTCGAGCACCATCTCGACAAAGCCAGCCGCTGGAAACACGATCAGGTTTTCGACGCGGTGGTCTTTGAGGAATGCCATGTGCCGCGCATCGAGCCGCGCGATCCACGTCGGCGTGGCACGAGGCAGCCTCACATCGAGAAGACCGCGACCTCCAGGTGCGAGACGGCCTTCGCGGATTTCGGCGGATTCATTCCACCAGCGGCTCTTGTTCCACGAATAAGCCGGAAGATCGAGATGACGGCGCGATGGAGTGAGCGCCTTGAAGTCGAGCGCCACGCCGGCGAGATGCAGATCCATCGCGGAGTCGATGAGCGACTCGTGCTCGCGCTCGCGTCGCACGGAGGCGAGGATGGCAGGCTTGGCGCTGCTCTCGGCGAGACATTCTTGAATCGAACGCACCAGCGCGGGATGCGCGCCAATCTCCAGCATGACATCCGCGCCGAATTCTGAAACCGCGCTGATTGCCGAGGCAAACTCCACCGGCTGACTGACTCCGCTGGACCAATGCCCGGCATTACAAGCCGCTCCGTCGAGACGCTGGCCGGTGACGGTGCTGAAAAAAGGGATCGTCTCCGCAATTGGGTCGAGATCACCGAGCGCCGCGTGCAATGCATCTGCGGCCGGCTGCATCATTGCGTGATGAAACGGGTGACTCACTTGCAGGAACCGCGCGAATACTTCTTTCGACTCCAGCTCGGCGGCGATGGCCTCGAGCGATTTCTTCATGCCTGAAAGCGTCAACGAGCGCGGGCCATTGAATGCGGCGATGCTCACGGTGCGATCATGCTTCGCAATGATGGCGCGCGCCTCATCCGCGCTCATGCCGACGGCGAGCATGGCACCGCCCGATGCCGAGCATTCATCCATGAAACGACCGCGAAGCACGACGATCCGCGCCGCCTGATCGAGTGTGAGGATGCCTGCGACACAAGCCGCCGCGATCTCGCCGACGCTGTGACCGATGACCGCCGCAGGCTGGATGCCCCACGATTGCCAGAGCGCGGCGAGCGCCATCTGCATGGCGAAAATCGCCGGCTGCGACACCTCGGTGCTTTGCATCCGCGAGCTGGCCTCTGTGCGCGCGAGTTCATCGAGAAGGGAGAATCTCGCCCACGGGCGCATGGCGGTGTCGCAAGCTTCGATTGTGCGTTTGAATACCGGTTCATGGCGCATGAGTTGGCTGCCCATGCCCTGCCACTGCGGGCCTTGGCCGCTCATCACGAAGACGACGCGCGCCGCGTGTTCGCGTCTAGGCGTGAAGGCTGTGCGCAGTTTGGGTCCGGCTTGTCCCGTGGAGAAGGCGCTGAGTTCCTGCACCATCTCCGCAATGGTGCGCGAGGTCAGCGCGAGGCGGTGCGAATGGTGATTCCGGCGCGCACCGAGCATGTAGGTGATGTCCGGCAGAAGCGGCGAGCTGCCATTCATTCGCGAGTGATCGTCCAGCCACGCGCTCAAACTCCACGCCGCTGCGCGCAATGATTCTTCCGAGCGCGCGGAGAGCATGAGCGGCCAGGCGCGATCCATGTCGGCGGAGAGCTGTGAGGTTTGCGCACAAACGGGCGCTTCGGTGAGGAGGACATGCGAATTTGCTCCACCGAAGCCGAATGAGTTCACGCCCGCGATGCGCGCGCCGTTGCCGTTTCGGAATGTCTCAATCGTCGTGGGCACACGCAGCTTCAAGGCATCAAAGTCGATGTTGGGATTCGGCGCATCGAAATGCAGGCTGGCGGGAATTCGCTTGTGCTTGAGCACCAGCGCCGCTTTGACGAGACCCGCCACGCCCGATGCGGTTTCCAGATGACCGAGATTGGTTTTCACTGAGCCGATGACGAGCGGCGCATCAGCCGCGCGATCCGAGCACAGTGCTTCAGCGAGCGCGTGAGCTTCGATCGGATCGCCCACGGCTGTGCCTGTGCCGTGCGCCTCGACGTAGCCGATCTGTGATGGAGAGACCCCGGCGTCAGCACACGCGTCGCGCACGAGCCGCGCCTGCGCTTCGGGACTCGGGAGTGAGATGCCGTTGGTGTGGCCATCCTGATTCACCGCAGAGCCGATGATGACAGCGTGAATCGGATCACCATCAGCGATGGCGTCCGAAAGTTTTTTCATGAGCACCATGCCCGCGCCTTCACCGCGCACAAAGCCGTTTGCCGATGCGTCGAACGCTTTGCATTTGCCCTCGGGCGAGAGCATCCCGGCCTGCGAGAAACCAATGAACCCATCCGGCGCGATCATCACGGTCACACCACCTGCCATGGCGGTTTTGCAGCGGCCTGACAAGATGTGCTCGCACGCCACATGCACGGCGGTGAGCGCGGAGGAGCACGCCGTGTCCAGCGCGATGCTCGGACCCGTGAGATTCAGGCAGTAAGAGATGCGGTTCGCCGCGATGCTGTGCGCGCTGCCCGTGGGCGTGTGCGCGCTGATGCCAGTGCGGTCCGTGGCCGTGTGTTGCAGCCCTTGGTAGTCGTTGTGCGAAATGCCGACGAACACGCCGAGGTCTGTCCCGTTATCGAGATCGAGCACCATGCCCGCGTCCTCGATTGCCTCCCACGCCGTTTCGAGCAGCAGCCTTTGCTGCGGATCAATGTAGGGCGCCTCGCGCGGCGAGATGCCGAAGAACTGCGGATCAAACTGGTCAATACCTTCGATGAATCCGCCCCGCTTGGCGATGGTCTTGCCTACTATACCAGGCTCGGCGTCGTAGAAGCGCTCGACGTTCCAGCGATCCGCCGGCACGTCGCACACCGCGTCACGCCCCTCGACGAGCAGCTTCCAAAACGCCTCCGTGTCGTTCACGCCACCCGGAAAGCGACAACCGATGCCGATGATGGCGATTCCCTCCTTTTTGGTGACTGGCAGTGCGGGCGAAGTTGACAGAGCGGAATGTTCGAGTGTCGGCATGTTTAATGAGGGAAAAAGTTCGCAGCCCCGCGGGGTGGATGATGGGTTCGCCGCTGATTCGTGAGCAGTTGCGGGCTTCGGACTCGGTAATTACCCGCGCCGCAGCACTGTCGCCATGGGGTCTAACCCTACCCGACCAGATAACCGTTGCGTGTCAAGACGTTCATGGACGATAAGGTGCGCATGTGTGGCATTGCTGGTGTGATCGATTTGGCCGGGAGGCGTGAGGCGCCTGCGGGTGTGGTGGAGCGCATGGCGCGGGCGTTGATTCATCGCGGGCCGGATGAGGAGGGATTTTTGCATCGGCCTGGTGTGGCGCTCGCTTCGCGCAGGCTGAGCGTCGTGGGGCTGGCTGATGGACAGCAGCCCATGTGCAACGAGGACGCGAGCGCGTTCACGGTTTTCAACGGCGAGTTCTTCGACTTCCCGGAGAAGCGCGCGGAGCTGGTTTCGCGCGGGCATCAACTGCGCACGCATTGCGACACGGAGATCATTCCGCATCTGTGGGAGGAGAGTCGCGAAGGCATGTTTGAGCGGTTGCGCGGTCAGTTCGCGGTGGCGCTCTATGACGCGCATCGGCATCAGCTCACGCTGGGGCGAGATCGCTTCGGCATCTCGCCGCTCTATTGGACGCGGCAGGGCGACTGGCTGCTGTTCGCCTCGGAAATCAAAGGGCTGCTGGCCTCGGACATGATGACGGCAAAGGCTGATTTGCGCGGCATCGACCACATATTCACGTTTGGAGCGATGCCGGGGCCGGTGACGTGCTTTGAAGGCGTGCAGCTTTTGCGCGCCGGACATTATTTGCAGGTCACGCCGGGTGATGCGGAGCCGGTTGTCGAGCGCGCTTTCTGGGAGATGGACTTCCCGAATCAAGGCGATGAGGACGCGGGCAAAGATCCGCGCAAACTCGTGGATGAGTTTGAAGCGGTGCTCATGAAAGCGGTGGAGATGCGGCTGCGCGCGGATGTGCCAGTGGGCGCATATCTCTCCGGCGGACTCGATTCAAGCATGATCGTGGCCATGGCCTGCAAGCTCAAAGGCGCTGCGATCAACACTTACACGATCCGCGTTGACGATCCCGCGCTGGATGAACTCAGCGCGGCAAATCAATCGGCGCGGCATATTGGAACGAAGCCGCCCATTGTGCAGGACTTTCGCGCCAGTGACGCGCTCGACATGTATCCGCGGCTCATTCGCGCGGCGGAAGCGCCGGTGATCGACACCTCATGCGCCGCGCTGCTGATGCTGGCGGGGCGCGTGCATGAGAGCGGGCAGAAGGTGGTGCTCACGGGCGAAGGCGCGGACGAATGGTTGGCGGGGTATCCTTGGTACAAACTCGCGAAGATTTTTAACGCGATGGATGTGATTCCTGGATTGAAACTGAGCGACATGGCTCGGCGTGCGGCGCTAAAGCTCAACCGCGTGCCGCATTATCCACCCTCGGCGCGACGCGGATGGGAGGATGCCGTGGGCGGGCCGAATGCGTGGATTGATTCGTATGGCGTGCTCGCGCTTTCGAAGCTGCGCTTTTACGGCGAGCCGATGCGAAAGGTGCTCGCGGAACGTCAGCCGTGGGGAGAACTCGGGATTAACCTGGATCGCGCCAAGCGCTGGGCGCCGCTGAATCGAAGCCTGTGGGTCGGCGCGCGTGTCACGCTGGCTGGGCATTTGCTGCAGGCCAAAGGTGATCGTGTGGCGATGAACTCGTCGGTCGAGGTACGCTATCCATTCCTGGACGAAGAGGTATTCAACTTTACCGCGAAGCTGCATCCGAAGTGGAAGCTCAAAGGTTTCCGCGACAAGCATCTGCTGCGTCTCGTAGCCGAGCGCTGGCTGCCCAAAGAAATAGCGCGCAGGCACAAAGTCATCTTCCGCGCGCCGCTCGACAGTTTTCACATCGAGCCGGAGCCGAAGTTTGTTGGGGAATTGCTAAGCGAAGAATCGCTGCGCCGAACCGGTTACTTTGATGTGGCGCAGGTGCGTCATTGGCGGAAGGCCTTTCGCGAGTTGCGAGCCGGATCACTGCCTCGACTCTCCGTGGAAATGGGCCTCGCCGCCGTGGTGGCGACGCAGCTCTGGCATCACACATTTGTGGAAGGAGCGCTCGCTGATCTGCCTACATCGGTGGTCACGGCAATCAAGACGTGATAACGCAGACTATGATCCTCCCGCGAGGGCCTTATGGCAGAGACGCCAGCATGTCGCGACCGCGCTGCTTCATCTCCGGGTCGTCCTTCTCCGTGCTACGCATGGCCATGCCTTTCTCGATGCTGCGCCGGGCGGCGGGCGTCTGACCCATTTTCGCATAAGTGCGGCCAAGCTCGATGTGGTGGCGGAGTCGGTTGGGATTAATGGCGATCGCTTTCTCAAAGCAGGTCAGGGCGGCCTCATTCGTCGTGACGGGGAGTTTGCCGTAGATCATGCTCCCCAGCGCGCGTTTGACCGCGCCAACATCAGCAAGCGACTGATGCCAGCGACCCAGGACGTGCCAGGCAGTGTCGTTGCGGGGGTCGAGCTTGAGCGCTTTATCAGCGGATGTCTTGATGCGTTGTGAAGTGTCGATTTGTTCCTTGCTGCTCAAATAGGGCAGCATCTTTCCATAGGATATGGCGGGCGAGAGTTGAGCCTCAGAGTCAGCAGGCGCGAGTGCGGCGGCGCGCTGTGCGAAAGTCAGGGAGACCCTTGCCAGATTGAGTTTTTCCTTGTCCGTCCCGGCCTCGCTGATGAGGTGGCGGTACTGACGTGCGATGCGCACGAGAAGCGCGGCGTTGGTTGGCTCCAGCTTCTCTGCTGGCAGATAGCATTTGAGCGCCTCACTTGCATGAAATGACCGGTCGAGAACATCGCCCTTTGCGATCAGCTCGGCTGCGGACTGGGCCATGCACTGGACGGCGGGGAGCACGAGTAACACGGCTGCGACGCAGCCTCTGATGGAGTTAGTGAAGTTCATGGTCTTAGTGTTTGGATTCAATCAAGCGGCCTGCATTCAACAGCTCGGCCTCGCCAAGCCGCCGGCCAACCAATTGCAAACTGGTTATGGGCGAACGTTTGTCTGCTGACCCGTGAGTCAGCTTGATGACGTTGGCGACGGGATCACGCAGGCTGCTTTTCTCGATGGTTGCGCCGGTCTCAGTCGGAACCGCCACGACTTCACTCGTCAGGCTGGCGATGCTGCTCACAGGCTTGCGAAGGCTGGCAACGCGATCTCTTCGCTCCCTCGCGGGCATGGGTATCGGCACGGCTAGAGCGGGGTTGCCTGCAAAGTTCACGCCAATCGTGTTTTGAATATCGAAGACCATCCATTCGAAGACGACAGTGGAACCCAGAAAGGGGAATTTGGGCGGCTGCGCCTTGAGCGTCGGCAAGGCGATGAAATCCACTTTGGCGAACACCGCTTTCAGAGCTTTCTGCCATGCGGCCTTTCGTTTGAGTGCGTCTTCATAGTTGAGTGCGTGCTCCATTTTTCCGAGAGCCAGCACTGCCTTGGTGATAAAACTCACGCCTTTCTCGTGCGCGTAACTCTGATCACTAACCCAGGCATCTGCGGCGGCCACCACCTTTCCGTCTTTCTGCGCTTGTTCCCACAGCGACCTGAACTCATCGTCGAGTTTTGTGACCTTGAATCCAGAGGACGTGAGCTTGGCGTCAACGGCTTCGTCAATCTCCGGATCGGTGCCACGCAGATAGAGCCTTCCTACCTTGATCTGCGAAGCGACAGGTTTCTCGGCCACAGCTTGCGCGTATTTCGCCGCAAAACCTCGTTGCAACAAATCCATTCCCTGCACAAGCCCTGAGATGTCGCGCGCCATTGGACCGACTGTGTCGAGGTGCTTGGGTGAGATAGGAAACACGCCTTTGATGGAGACGAGGCCGTGAGTTGTTTTTAATCCATAAATGCCGCAGCAGGCCGATGGAAAACGGATGGAACCGGCAGTGTCTGTCCCGAATGCGATGTCGGCCATGCCGCTCGCGACTGCCACGGCCGATCCGCTGGACGAGCCGCCTGAGATCACCTGATTCTTACCATCGGGACGGTTCCGCGGATTCCCAAAGTAACGATTCTCACCTGAAACCGTAACAGCAAACTCAGTGAGATTGGTCTTGCCTACGATCCGCACGTTTCGCTCGCGTGCGATGGCCAGACACTCGGCGTCTTCCACTGCGGGTGCCCTTGTGCGCGAGATGTATTCAGAGCCGGCAGAGGTAACATGTCCCTTCATGTCGATGTTATCTTTGACGGCCAGCCGCAGCTCGGTGCTTCCTTTTGGTGGAGGCCAGTATTTGATAAAGGCGTGATTCCGCCTGCTGCTGTTCGTTTGAATTAAAGAACAGGCGGTGAGCAAACCAAGCGCCAGCCCGACGAGGGCGCATGGTGCGGCAGTTCGGGCGTGCAATCTCATCGCATCGTCTCTGCTTTGCTCGGCTCCTGGTTTTTCAGGAATTCATAGAGCTTTGCCGCGCCGAACAGGAACAACGCCGGGGGCGCGAGCGCCGTGAGCAATCGCACCTGTGCGACCAGAATGGAGCGGACAGGCAGACGGTGCAGGCAATAACCGGCCGCCAGCGCGCCGAGCACGGATGAGGTTGGAGATTTCCGGACGCTTTGCTCGCACTGCTGATAGCGGTGGCGAATGCTTTGCTGCGCGTCGCGGACCAAGGCGTTGACGCCATCCTCCATGGAGAGTTGAGCGGCGGGTGGGGTTGGTGCTATGATCATAATTTACCAGAATTTGAGATTGCTGCCGATACGCCCTATTTGATCCGACCAGGAATCAGCGGAACGTGCGCGGTGAAGTTTGTCCATGGCCTTGCCCGCGCCCTCGCGCGCCGAGTCATAGCCATCGTGGAGACGCTGGGCTGCAGGTGCCAGCGCTGCGTAGATCGCGTCGCGGGCGGAGATCAGCGGGTCATCGACATAACGCTCGCGTAGAGTCTGCTCATGGCGGCGCGAAATCACGGCGAGATAACCAAGCGCCACGCCGAGGGCTAGCGCGCCTAACACGACCGGGATGGGATTCTGGCGCACATACTCCTTGGCACGCACACCTGTTTCCTCGGCTTTTGCGACCATGTCGTGGCACGTTTCTCTAGCAGCCGACGTCGCATGCTGGACGGCCTCCCTTGCGGCTTCGGGCAGCATGTGAGCGGCTGGTTCTTTGGATGGAATGTTTGTCATGGGGATGATGCTAGCGCGAGCGGTGGGGCGTCGCCATGGGGTGAAACCCGACCGATTCGCGCGCGGTCGGGTTTCACCCCATAGGAATGGCGGCGTGTCGAGGTCAGGCTGGCCCTCACACGATCACGAATGAACTCCCAGTCAATCACTTCCAATCTCACGTCCGCATCTCCAGACACAACCGCCCCTGCGGCGATCACTGAGCATCTACGCAACGAATCCCTTCTCATTACCGGCGCTTTGCAAAATGCGATCCTGAACAGCGCGAACTTCTCCAGCATCGCCACCGATGAGAAAGGTGTGATCCAACTCTTCAATGTGGGCGCGGAACGGATGCTGGGATACACGGCAGCTGAGGTGCTCAACAAAGTCACGCCAGCGGACCTGTCAGATCCGCAGGAGCTGGTTGCCCGTGCGGCGGCATTAAGCGTGGAACTAGGTGCCGTAATCGCGCCAGGCTTTGAGGCATTGGTCTTTAAAGCGTCCCGCGGCATTGAGGACATCTATGAGCTAACCAAGATACGCAAGGATGGCAGCCGCTTTCCGGCTATTTTGTCCGTGACCGCTCTGCGCGACGGCGAAGGAGGCATCATCGGCTATCTCTTGATATTGACCGACAACACGGCGCGCAAGCAAATCGAGAAAGAACATCTTAGATTGCTCCGCGATAACACGCTCGAACTGGAGAAGGCAAAGGCCGTCGCGGAGAAAGCCAATCTCGCGAAGTCAGACTTCCTTTCCAGCATGAGTCACGAGCTGCGCTCGCCGCTCAATGCCATCCTGGGTTTCGCCCAGCTCATGGAGACGGACACACCCAAGCCCACGCCCACGCAAAAGGCCAGCATCGACCAGATACTGCACGCGGGATGGTATCTCTTGGAACTGATCAATGACATCCTTGACCTCGCCGTCATCGAGTCAGGACGGCTCACACTTTCCCTGGAGGCGGTGTCATTGCCCGAGGTGCTGATCGAGTGCCAGGCCATGATCGAGCCGCAGGCGTTGAAACGCGGAATCATCATGACGTTTCCCAAGTTTGACGACGCTTGTTACATCAAGGCGGACCGGACGCGCTTGAAGCAGGTGCTCATCAACCTGCTGTCCAATGCGATCAAATACAACAAAGCCAATGGCAAGGTCATGGTGGAATGCACCCTCGCAGACCGGCAGCGCCTGCGCATCAGCGTCCGTGACACGGGCGCGGGATTGAGTCGAGATATGCTGGCGCAGCTTTTCCAGGCGTTCAATCGCCTCGGAAAGGAAGCGGGCAGCGAGGAGGGCACAGGCATCGGCCTTGTCGTCAGCAAGCGACTGATGGAGCTCATGCAGGGAGCGATAGGAGCTGAGAGCACCGTCGGAGTTGGCAGCGTGTTCTGGATCGAGCTGAGCTACGCATCTGACCCTCACGAGGCATACTTCAAGGCAGCAGGCATCGCACATCCCGTGTCCTCTGTCCCCGCCAGTCAGCGCTCGCGCCTTCTGCTCTATGTCGAGGACAACCCGGCCAATTTGAAGCTCGTGGAGCAGATCATCGCCCGCCGTCATGACCTGCGCCTGCTCACTGCGCAGAATGGAAAGGACGGGATCGATCTCGCACGCGGGTATGTGCCCGATGTGATCCTGATGGACATCAACCTACCGGGCATCAGCGGCATTGAGGCTATGAAACTCATTCACCTGGACCCCGCCACCGCGCACATCCCCATCGTGGCCCTTAGCGCCAATGCCATTCCTCGCGACATCGAAAAGGGCATTGAAGCCGGATTTTTCCGCTACCTCACCAAACCTATCATTGTGAACGAGTTGTTGGAGACACTTAACGTGGCTCTGGAGCACGCGTCTCACCGCACCCCTAAAGAGTCATGAGTTATCAAGCACACGTCCATGAACTGTCCTCCGGGCGGTTTCTCTTCCGCTTCAATGTCGAGGCGCGCAATCTTCACGAGGCGGAGAACACCGCCATTTCGAGGGCGGCTCGCGCCGTGAAGGCGCATCCGCGCGAGATGGAGGTCAGACAGCTCCACCAATGTTCGGAGCGCGTCATTGCAAACGCTACGAACTCCCCCCAGCGGCGCAACTAGCCTCCCTCCTCCCGCGATGGCTCAAAAGAGCCGCTCGGAACTTAGTTGGCCAGTTGCGGCAAGCGCTATCTGCCGTTCCCGGAAACGGGCCTTACTTCCAAAAGATTACTCACGTTTTCCGCTCGGCCGGCCTGGACGGCGATGACTCCGATCCGAGCCTTGTCTGCTTCCGTATTCACATGACCACGCAGAGTGGTTTGGGCGTTGAGTGTGGATACTTCCACATTCTTTGCGTTGGCGGAGAGATTTGGATCCGACCTTATCGCCTGTTTGATGAGGGCGGTTTTCTGCTTGTCGCGAAAGTTGTCGCCCTGCTCCATGGTGATGGAACTCCGGGCCTTGCCCTCCGCTGCGTTTTGCTCGGAGTGGAAACCTTTGTCAGCTTGAACGTCGCGATTCACATAAGTCTCCTCTTGGTAGCTCGTCTTTTTACTATTGAGCCAGCGAAAGCGCGGCTCGCCGACAAGCTCTGCCGCGCTGCTGTCCAGGATAAGTCCGTCTCTCGTCGAATTATACCGCAAGGCCCTGGCCTGGATGACGCTGCGGGAACCGCCGGTCACTGCCACGACATGGATGATGTGACCCTTGGGCAGGTCCATTCTCAAAGTTCCGACCTTGCCGTAGTGCTGACCGCTCTGGTTTGCGATGGGGAGGCTGAGAATCTGATCGGTTCTTTTGACGTGACCCATTTTCAGGATTTGCGTATTCTCTCTCGGTGTCTGGCCGTCGAGGTAAAACCAAGGTTGAAGGCCGAAATAGCGAATCACCTCGGCTACGCGAGCGCGCTGGGTGGATTCCTCCATGTGCGCGTACGTGAACTTGGGTGCCGCCGCGAACTTGGCTTTGCTGGCATTTAGACGCAGGGCATGCTTGGCTTCATCGAGCGCTAGCGCGCGCGGGGGAACGGCGACGAGCGCGGATCCGTCTCCAGAGATGTCCTTGTCCGGGCTGATCGCGACTTCGACGACCCGTGCATTTTCCAAATCCACAGTGATGTGCCGGACGATGCCGAGCTTCTCATTCTGCATGTTAAAAACATCCAGGCCGATGAACTCGGTGAATGACTCCGCGGGACGATATTTCGAGCTTTGCGTATTCGTCTGCGCGCAACTGCATAACGCAGCCAGTGCAAAGGTGACAAGAATGGATTTCAGTTTCATGGGATTGAGTATCTACTTGGAAGAATTTTTGAGTGGAGTGATCTCCGGCCGACCGGGCTTGCCCATACCCGGGGCGTGCCCCTGCCTGCCATGGGGTGTTTACCCCGTTCTCGGGGTCATCGCAGGCTAGGATGATTTCCACCACGAGTTTCTAATCGCGCCGGTGTGCGCTATGGCGCAAAGGATTAACACTCGTGAGCTCCGCACCAACAAAGTTGATCTGCGCGGAATAGAAGACACGAAACCTGTTGCGCGTCCCATTGACGGAATGGTTCCGTCTGGCATAAACCACAGGCTTTCCTCATTTTTTTAGCGCGATTGGCGCGCCAGCGGCGTTGATCGCCCCATTGGAGTCTATCATCCGGCCAGGGTGCTTTGAGAGCTGCACTACCGCCTCCGCCAAAGAAAAGACGATTGAATCTGCGCCGGAGGAGCGGAGTCGGTCGGCAGCGGCGGTCACGTTCTCCGTGGCTCCCCAGAGACCAACAACAATCTTCAGATGCGGAAGGCGCGCGCGGAGCTTTGCACAGAGATTACGCGCATGGACAATCGTGGTGGGCGCAACCACGGAAATGCAGACCGAATCCACGGCACTGGTGTCCGCCAGATCGATCAACTCACCCGTCATGAGAGTGGTCGATGCATTCTGCACATCAAATGCCGGCGGGCGCAGCAATTGGGCGAGCATCATTCCGGCCAGTTCATCGCGCTCCGCATGAGCCGGGAGACAAAGAATGCGGCACGGCGATAATGGGGGAGCCTCGATGGGCGCGTCCGTGATTGTCTCATCCGCTTCCAGTTTGGGCTCTGGAGCCGGCCGGGTCTCAAATCCTCCAACGACATCCCTGACGGATTGCAGCACCTCACGGTTTTGCTCCTCATCGAGCGCCTCGCGGCGGCGATCCATCTCCACTTCACTGAGCACGGGGATGAGAACCACATCGTAGAGCATGGTGACGGAGTTTGTTTTGAGATAGGTATCCACCAGCTCATCGGCCTTGTTTAAATCCTGCGCAAGCAATCGGTGATAGCACTCCTCGTGAGGCTCCAGAGCTTCCTCATCACTGAGCAGCACACTGAGGAATTCCATCCGCGGTATGTACCGGCCCATGACCACGAGGCAGACTGTGAGCGGCGTGGCGAGGACAAGCCCGACCGGTCCCCAGAGCCACGTCCAAAAAACTGCGGCGATGATCAACGCTATCGAGGAAATGCCGGTGCTCGAGCCATAAAGCCATGGCTCCATGACGTTGTTGCTCAATAATTCAAGCACGACGAAAAGTCCGACGGTCAGAAGCGGCATGGTCCATCCCGGCGAGACTGCGAGCGCGAGTGAGATCGGGAAGGCGGCCGCGATCCAAGGCCCGATGTACGGAATGAAACGCAGCACAATGGCGAATGCGCCCCACAGGACAGCGTTGGGCACACCGATGAAATACAGCCCAACAGCCACCGGGATGCCGTAGCTGACATTCACCACGAGCTGCATGAGCAAGTAACGCGAGACGCGCTCTCCGGCGTCGTCCAGGGCGCGTGTGGTGGCGCTGATGCGTCCCTGACCGATGAGGCGGATGAGCCGGCTGCGCAGATCTTCGCGCTGCAACAGCATGCAAACGACAAGCAGAAGCACGAGCGCTGCCGTGCCGAGCGGGCTGAGCAGCGGCGCTATGATCGATTGAGCAAGATCCAATGTATTGGGTCCCGATTCAGCCACCACCACTGGAACGGCTTGCGCTAGAGCGCTAGGCGGCTCGGGCGTAATGACCTCAGATTCTCCTTCCGTCTGGGGCACAGCCGGCGCGGAAGGAGCTGCTCCCGGCAGATCTTTCTTCAATTCCTCCACGGTGTCGGAGACTCTGGAAAAGACGCCGCCTTTCGAGACATGAAAGGACCGCAGCTTGGTTTGTATGTTCTCCTTATAATCCGGCAACCTCCCGGCCAGATCGATCACCTGCCTCGTCAATACCCAGCCGGAAAAGCCGACAATGGTGAAGACCATCAGCACCACGGCCAGCACCGCCGCCACGCGACCGATCCATCGCTCCAATCGGGTGACGATGGGTGCGAGAAGAAACGTCAGAAGCGCGGCCAGCGCGATAGGTATGAGGACGGCCTGGGCGATGGAGAGCGCTGCCAGGACAAAGGAAGTGAGCAGGAGAATCCAGATCCCGAACAGCGCTGAGGCGGCCGAACTCTTCGTAACTTGCATAAGCGGTCAATTCGGCCGACCCGACGCCTGTCTTTGCAGGAATTCACAGGCCTTCGCCGCGCTAAATAGCAAAATCGCTGGTGGTGCCAGCGCGGTTAGAAGACGAACCTGCGCCACAAGCAGAGCACGAACTGGCAGCCGGTGGAGGACCCAACCCACAGCCACGGCTCCAAGCACGGAGGATGTCGGCGACTTGCGGATGCGCTCCTCGCACTCTTTGTATTGGTGGCGGACGCTTTGTTGCGCGTCATTCAACAAAGCGTTGACGCTGTCCTCCAACGGTCGTGGTATGACCTGCTTGGTTAATTTGGTGCTCATGGCTCACCAAAACTTGAGATTGTTGCCGACACGGCCCATTTGATCGGACAAAGAGCCAACGGCGTCTGAATAGCGCTCGCGAAACGTGGGTTCCCGACGCCCTGTCACGATCAAGTAACCGATGGCAATGCCGAGGGCGAATGCGCCGAGCACCACGGGGACAGGGTTGTTGCGCACATACTCCTTGGAGTGCTCCAAGGTGTCTTCGGCTTTCGTCGCCGCCGTTTGGTACATGTCCTTGGCCGCGTCGCTCGCATGGTGGGCCGCATCCTTGGTCGCATCGACGGCGCGCTGGGCGTATTCCTTGGTCAGGACCATTCCTTCCTCGACTTTGGATGACATGGTTTGGTACATGTCCTTGGCAGCATCTTTGACGTCTTTGGCCGCGTCCGTGGCTTTGCCGGACACTTCCTTGGTTGCGGTGGCGGCGCGCTGGGCGGCGTCCTTTGCTGCATCGATGCCCTGACGGGCCATTTCTTTGGCGGCCTCGGGGAACGGACTGATGGGTGGCTTCGAGTGGATGTCGGTGTTCATGGCGTTAGTTTTGTTTGGGTTGATGATCGGAACGAGCGCAATTTTTTGTTGTCGCATGTATCTCCGGTGAAGATTGATAAGCAGCACGGCATCCTGCCGCCATGGGGTGTAACCCGACCCCATCGAGAAGACTAAAGCAGAAAACGCTGGGGTTAACACCCCATGGCAGCGCCCAATATTCCGCGACAAGAATCAGTCCATGACATTCACCAGCCCCACCTAAATCTGAGCTTCCATGAATTTCAAAGAGATCATGAAAAACCGCTGGCTGGATTTGTTGAAACGTTCCTTTGACGGCTGGATGGAAGACAAGGCCCTGCGTCTGAGCGCGGCACTGGCTTACTACTCCATCTTTTCCATCGCCCCGCTGCTGGTCATCGCAATCGGTATTGTGGGTTTGGTTCTGGGAGAGAAAGCGGTTAGCGGCCAGCTTTACGGCGAGCTAAAGGGCTACATGGGTCCCCAGTCAGCAGAGGCGATCCAGTCCATGGTGCAGAGCGCGTCCAAACCAACCCAAGGCGTGATGGCGACTGTGCTCGGTTTTGTGATGCTCATTCTCGGCGCGTCGGGTGTCTTTGGCGAGCTGAAGGACGCTCTCAATACGATCTGGGGCGTCAAGGCGAAGCCGGGCGCTGGCATCATGGCGCTGGTGCGCGGCAAGTTTCTGAACTTTGGAATGGTGCTGGTGATTGGATTCCTGCTGCTTATCTCCCTGGTGATGAGCACCGCCATTGCGGGACTGAACCAGCGTCTTGAAGGCTTCCTGCCGCTGCCTGCTTTTGTGTGGGCGGCGGTCGCGTTCGTCATTTCGCTCGGAATCGTGACCACTCTTTTTGCGCTGATTTTTAAGGTGCTGCCCGACGCGCAGATCCGCTGGCGGCATGTTTGGTTCGGCGCGCTCATTACCGCATTGCTTTTCGAGATCGGCAAGACGGGCTTGAGCTGGTATCTAGGACGGGAAAGCACTGCAAGCGCCTTTGGTGCCGCAGGTTCCGTCGTGCTGCTGCTGCTATGGGTTTACTACACTTCGTGCATTCTATTTTTTGGCGCAGAGTTCACGCAAGTCTATGCCGAGGCCGATGATTGCGTCACGGAGCCGGCAGCCAACGCGCTGCGGGTGAGCGCTGATGAGCGTGCGTTGCAGGGATTAACGCCCGCCGTGCTCCCGAGCCAATGCGACCCTCTGCCTGCGGCTGAGGCGAAGGTTGAAGCGGAGCATCCCGCTTTGACGCACCGCCTAGTGGCGCCCATACTTAAATATCTCGAAGGTCGTGGCCTGCTTCTTAGCATTGAGGCGCGCGAGGCCTTGAAGAACGTCGTCGGCTTGGTCATCTGGTTGGCGGTCGCTGTAGTTGCTGTGTTCGCTGGATGGCTTCTGCTTGCAACGGACTTGGTGTGTGTGCTCAACAGTTACCTCGGATGGTTTTGGGTAAAGGCCACCGCTATTGCGGGAGGCGCGCATATTTTAGTCGCCCTTACGGCCGGATTCCTGATGTGGCGGCGGCTCACCAAGGCAAATTGGTTTTCCGATACCCTAAACGAACTCAAGAAAGACCGGGCATGGCTGCAACAAAAGACAACAAAGAACTAAGGCGGCAGGCACTCAACGCCCTGACCGAAGGACGCGCCGAAATCAGCGCCGAGATAAAACGACTGCGGGAGCAACTTAGCCCCACCCGTGTGCTGCATCGTGCGGTCGATCGCCACACCGGCCTCACGCTCCTTATCGCGGTGGCGGCGGGCACCATTCCCGTGCTGTTAATTTTTGGCGGGAAGCGTTCGGCTCAGCGGGCGCCTCGACCCATAATGATCACCACGAACAAGGCGCCATCCAAGCCGCTAATCAGCGCACTCTTGGTCGGAGCATTTGGAGTGCTGGCGAAGGCTGTCACTCCCGCACTGATCAAGTCTGTCATTGTTTCTCCCCTGCAGGCGTTCCTAGACAAAAAGCGGTCCTGACACGGTCCCGTCACGGATCAGGCCTCGTCGCCATCCATCGTCTTTTTTAATCCCATGCGTCTCGGGGACGCCTTCTTAAGCTGCCGGTCTTGGCATGGCCGTCCCCCCCTCATCGAGTGCTCTAACCCATCCCGGACGGTGACTCCTCCGCGCGCATGATGGACTTCCGGTTCCTGTGCCATGACTCGCCCGGCGCTTTCCGTGACTCCCCCAGCGCCATCCGTGACTCCCCCGTTGCTTTCCGTGACTCCCCCAGCACCCTCCGTGACTCCCCCGTGCGGCTCCGTGACTCCCCCTTCGCCTTCCGTGACTCCACCATGCGGTACCGTGACTCCCCCGCGCGGCTCCGTGACTCCCCTGTCGCCTTCCGTGACTCCTTCAAGAGGCTCCGTGACAATTTCTCTACGGGTATTAGGTCTCCGCTAGGCGCGGGGAGACTAATGGTTCAATCCAGCAAAGTTGATGAGTTTTCAGCGATGCCACTGAAGCCAGGATGGCTGCGATAATCTCGCCAACGAGAATTGCCATGGCGTAGAGCAAGGTGTTGGACACTATCTGGTCGCGTCCTTGACCGCATCCTTCACACCCTTACCTGCATCTTTCACAGCATCACCCGCGTCTTCAGCGGCATCACGGACATTTTCGCCGGGGCGCCGGTCAAGCGCGTCGTTGAGGCCGTCTTTGCCCTTGCCGGTGATGGGTTTATCTCGCTCGCAAGCGGGCATGGTCAGGAGTGTCGCAAGGGTGATGAGAAGGATGGGTGTTTTCATTCCAACCATGATATGCAACTGAACGCAGGCTTGCAATGGGGTACAACCCCACCCTCCTGCGGGGATCGCACGGACTGGAGTCATGGCGAGGGCTGGTCAGGCGGAGCGCGCCTTTAGTCCTGTCAGCTCGACGAGGTGGGCCGAGAGCTTAGGCAACAACCGGGTTCCGATGAGTTCCTTGGCAGCATTGGATATCTCTGTGTCAGCGAGCGCCTTGTTGTACTGGCTGATGCCATGCTCCTCGCCTGCTTCCAGGATGGTCAAGGCCGGGGACTGGCCGATGAGGGCCGCTGTTCCTTCGAGCGCCTGGACAAAGCCTCCCCACAGGCCGGATTCCGTGGATGGCGCGGCGCCGCTTTCACTGACCAGATGACGGAGCGCCGCGGCGCTTTCCTCATGATCAGCCCGGATGCGTCCGAGCGAGTCCCCGCCGGGTGAACCGGCGTACTTTTCAATGGCCTGCGTGTAAGTCTCGATGGCTGAAATCTCGCCACGAAGGAGCGCATTGCAGGTGTCTATGGTCTTATTGGCTGCGGTCATAAGATGGATGATTGGAAGAAGTGGCTGCGACAGCGTTGCGGGGGTGGCATCAACTGTCGCAGCCTTTTCTGGTGGAAGGCGCCTTCTGGTGCCAGACGATGCTATGGTCGCCTGACACGGGTCGCCCTCCGGGCAGCTTATTTGGCGGCGAGTTCTTTGGCCTTCTCAAGATGGGCCTTGAGCGCGGGAAGCATCTTGCCTGCCCATGCCTTCAAGTCTCCGTCCGAGGAGTCCTTGGATGCCTCTTCAAAGTTGCTCACGCATTTCTCATGGCCTTTTACCAAGGTGGCGAGGTACTCCTTGTCGAAGTCCGTGCCGCTGTGCTTCTCCAGCTTCTGGTAGGTTTCCGCGTGCTTGGGATCGATCACTGTGGAGAGTTCCACGTTCTTGCTCGCAGCGAGCTTCGCCAGCTCGGCGTTGGCCGCAGTATGATCGGTGACGAGCGTTTCGGAGAATGCCTTGATGTCGGCACGCTCTGTTTTCTTAACGCCGAATTCGGCGATCTTCACCGTAGCCATGCCGGCTGCGGCCTCCTGCTTGACGAATTTTTCATCAGCGCCGGTAAGCCTGTCTTTTTTGTCCTCCGCCTGGGTGTGAGGGACGAGCATGATGGCGGCGCAGAGCGCGAATGCTGATGACGACAGGAACGGGAATAGTTTGGTTTTCATAATTTGCGTTTGTTGAGTTAGATGAGGTTTGTTTTTCAGTGATTTGTTTGAGTCACAGTGCGCATGTTTATAACAGCAGTTTTTCCTTCACCATGGGGTGAAACCCGACTCTCTATCCGTGGCGCCACGCTGCCACGCACTCGTAAGCTGCTCATAGCTTTGCATAGGATGGCCAGCCGTCAGGTTTCTGTAGCTCTGCGCCTCTGGCTGCTTCGCGATCAGGTCGTCACAGCACTCGTCAATACCAACTATCCATCGAAAGCATCGCTGATCTCCTGGGAGGAGAGTTCCGTGCAGGAAAAGGACGCGCGGGATGCGTTGGCGCTGCGGAGGCCGCACAACGACCCGCATGCGTTTGACTGATGGTGACACGAAAAAGGCGGCTGGGGATGCCAGCCGCCTTTGCGGAGAACGAACTTTGCTCTTTTAGCCGATCACCTCGGGCCAATCGGTATGGAACATCTGTCCTTCGGGTTTGTCGGTGCGCTCGTAGGTGTGGGCGCCAAAGAAGTCGCGCTGGGCTTGCAGCAGGTTCGCGGGCAGGCGCTCGGCGCGGTAGCTGTCGTAGTAGCCGAGGGAGGCAGAGAAAGCGGGAACGGGGATGCCGTTGAGGGTGGCGATGCTGACGACTTCGCGCCAGCTTTGCTGGGTCTTGCTTAGCACGTCTTTGAAGAACGGGTCGAGCATGAGATTCGCGAGGCTGGGGTTGGTTCGGTAGGCGTCGGTGATGCGATTCAAGAATCGCGCGCGGATGATGCAGCCGCCGCGCCAGATGCTGGCGATCTTGCCGAGGTCGAGGTTCCAGTCTTTTTTCTCGCCCATGGTTTTGATGAGGTCGAGGCCCTGGGCGTAGGAGATGATCTT
>JANPIW010000717.1:0-2062 GCA_031425215.1 Verrucomicrobiaceae bacterium | reverse complement strand
CTCAACTGGCTCCAATACTCGGCGGAAGCCAGTCCTGCGTCGCTCGAGCATGATCTCGCCGCGTTTATGGAGATACTTCTCGGCCCTCCATCGGGTTGGATGAGCCTCATGAAGAAAACGCCCGACGCGCCAGGCAGCGACAGTTACTCATCCGCAAAAAGTTTCACCGACTCTCGGCTCAACACGTTGAACGAGACGATCGTGAAGACTATTCCAGATCCCCGGCTCTTCTGGGGCGCTCTCGACATAGCCACGCGCACGGGACTCATCGACCGGCGCGGCGCGCAGGCTTTGCTGTCGCGTGAGCGCGGATCGCAAGTCCTCTCCGCAGAGGAGGCGGCGCGCAACCTGGGCCTGATCCCGCTTTGGCAGCCCGGAGCGTCTCTCAACGCTCGGATACTCCAAGAGCCTGTCGCCACCACCAGTCCGCTCGTTGCGTTCGTTTTCATCTCAGGTCTCGACACGAGCGATGACACGTTGACTCTGATCCGTGCGCGGCAGGAGAAGGATCCTTCGCCGGGTGTTGCGCTCATCGAAATCGCTTGTGCCAGTTCGCGCGGCCGGGTCGCGTCGTATCAGATCGAGGCCGCGCTCACGCGCTGTGCGGCAAAGGTTCGTGCGCTGGACAAGACCGGCGCGCAGCGGCTTTCCGATGCGCTGCGCTCTCTCGCTCCCGAGTGGCGCACGATTCAGCGTGAAGCCAGTCTCGGCAGTCTGTGCGCGTTGCTGCCACCACCCGCCGTGGCGTGCAGCATCATCAAAGAGGCGCGGCGCTGGAGCGATGCAAAGCAGTGGAGCGACTTTGGAAAGAATGAAGATCAGGCTCTCGACGCGCTGGCAGACGGCATCCGGCAGGCCGCGATGGAGGACACGGAGAAGGCTGCGGGCATGGAGCGCGCTGGGGTGCGCCTCATCGCCGGTGGTGTTGATGTGGAGCGGACGATTCGTCTGCGTTTGTGGATGCGGCTTCTGGGTAGTTCCGCCTATTCGTTGCGCCGCGCGATCATTGTCAGAGAATACGGAGGGGGCAAAAGCATGGTCCCGGCGCCCTCACCCTCGGAGCGTGACGCAGCAGGATTGATGGCTCTCCATTTTTACATGCCCGATGAACAGCGACGCGATGTGGAAATGTGCGTTGCAGGAGGCAGTTACGATAATCTCAGCACTCGTTTTTTTCTTCGGCGTTCAAGCGGTGACCTGCGAATCGACGACCCGCGTGAGTGCGCGCGCCAGTTCTCGCGCTTCTGCGCGGCGGCCGGGTGCTCGTCATGGCTGGTGCTCGCGCCTTCGATCAGATCCATGCTTGGCAACATGGGCGAGCATGGCGGGAGTCTTTTCATCGACGAGTTGCGTCGCGAGATCATCGCTTCTCCTGATCGAACGCTGGTGGAGACGATGATCGACCTTGTCGCGCATCAAATGCGCTCCAGATCTGATGGCGAAATCTCCGTGGATCCCCCGGCAGCTCTGGTGAAGTCGGCGGCGGCGATCCTAAAAGATCAGAGCCTCTCGCTGGCAGGCCGCATCAGCCTGGCTGCCGCGTTGCGCAATTCATACGACGACGAGGTCGCGACAACTCTCGCCGGGGACTTGTTGCGCGTGTGGCCCTTGCTTGTGGAGACGCGCGCGCTATCGCAGGACTGCCGTTCCTTGATCAACCGCCTCGCGGAATGCGCGCCGAGTGATGCATGGCGTGAGTTGGTGGCGAAGTATCGCGTCCTGGCTCTTGAGGCGCTGGAAAGTGATGCTGATGCTCCTGGCGGCATTTTGCGAGACCAGCATTTCTCAAGCCGCACCAAGCATCTCTCATGCTTCATCAAGCTTGCACTGCGCTCCCGCGACTTTGATCTGGCTTTGAAGCTGTTCAAAAAGCAACTGGCTTCCTCCACTGGCAACGAGACCAGATACCTTGCCGAGTTTCTCAAAGCGGACGCACCGCGAGCGATCAAGGAGGTGCTGCCGCTCATCGTCCAAAGTAAAACAGGTGCGCCGTCGCCTCGTACTCGAATCTGGAGGATCGACACCCTTCCTGCAGAAGATCAGGGCGCGGTGCTTCAGGCGC
>JANPIW010000716.1:0-1701 GCA_031425215.1 Verrucomicrobiaceae bacterium | reverse complement strand
GGTCGCAGGCAGCGGACGCGCTGTGGTCGTCGCCACCGCGATGCAGACCGAGATGGGAAACATCGCCGGCCTGCTCGAAGAAGCCGGGGCCGATGAAGACACGCCGCTCCAGCAAAAGCTCACCTCGTTTGGCCGCATCCTGGTCTGGGCCTCGCTCGGCATCGTCGCGCTACTCTTCGCGCTTGGTCTTGCGCGTGGCATACCCTTCCTCGAACTCTTCATGACGGCGGTCAGCCTCGCCGTTGCGGCGGTTCCAGAAGGCTTGCCGACGGTCGTCACCGTTGCTCTCGCGCTGGGTGTCATGCGCATGTCACGCCGTCGTGCGCTGGTGCGCAAGCTGCCCGCCGTCGAGACGCTGGGATCGACGAATGTGATCTGCACCGACAAAACTGGCACGCTCACCGTCGGCGAGATGACCGTGCGCGTGCTTTACGTCGCCGGACAAACGTTCGAGATCACCGGCGAAGGCTACGGGCCTGATGGCGAAGTGCGCGTTGCGGGCAAAGCCGCCGATGAACACCAGACGAAGCTCCTGCGCGAAATTGCGAACAACCTCATCGGCTGCAACAACGCGCATCTCGCGCTCGAAGACGGCCAGTGGAAGGTCATCGGCGATCCCACGGAAGGCGCGATGCTTGCCGCCGGACACAAAGCCGGTGTTACGGAGGAACAGATCGAACGCGAGATGCCGAAGCGTCACGAGATCCCCTTCGATTCCGACCGCAAACGTCAAAGTGTCATCCGTCTGATGCCCGAAGGCCGTCACCGTGCTTTCATCAATGGCGCGCCCGATCTGCTGTTGCAGCGCTGCACCCAGATCGTCACCACGGACGGCGTGCGTCCGCTCTCGGATGCGGATCGAGCCGAAATCGCCGCGCAAAACATCGCGTTGGCAGGACAGGCGTTGCGTGTGCTCGGCTCCGCGTATCGCGATCTCGATGCCACCTCGCCCGAACAGCTCAAAGCGGACGATGTGGAGCGCGATCTCGTGTTTGTCGGCCTCACCGGCATGTATGATCCGCCGCGCACCGAGGCGAAGGATGCCATCGTCAAATGCCGTGCCGCTGGCATCCGTGTGGTGATGATCACCGGCGATCATCCTCATACCGCTACGGCCATCGCTCGTGAACTCGGCATCGCTACCGGCGAAGAGCTGGCGCTGTCCGGCGCGGAACTCGACAAGCTCAGCGACGACGAACTGCATCAACGCGTCACCCAAATAGCCGTTTATGCCCGCGTCACCGCCGCGCACAAACTGCGCATCATTCGTGCCTGGAAAGCCAGCGGTGCGGTCGTGGCCATGACTGGCGATGGTGTGAACGACGCTCCTGCCATTAAAGGGGCCGACATCGGCATCGCCATGGGTCGCAGCGGCACGGAGGTCACCAAACAGGCGGCCGACATGATCGTCACCGACGACAACTTCGCCAGCATCGTCGCCGCCGTGGAGGAAGGTCGTGGCATTTACGACAACATCCGCAAGACGCTCCAATACTTGTTAGCGGGTAACTGCGGCGAGCTGCTTCTCATGGCTGCGGCCATTGTCATGGGGCTGCCCATGCCACTGCTCGCCCTCCACCTGCTCTGGATCAACCTCGTCACCGACGGTTTGCCAGCGCTCTGCCTCGCCACCGATCCCATCGATCCTGATGTGATGAAACAACCGCCTCGTTCGCAGAACGAGCGCATCACGGACGGTGG
>JANPIW010000715.1:0-3039 GCA_031425215.1 Verrucomicrobiaceae bacterium | reverse complement strand
CCGAGTAGCGGCGCTTGTTGCTCTTCGCTGATAATGGGCTGAAACGGAATCTTCACTTGCTAGTGACCGAAGCTCCAATCTCAAATATGGAACAGCTCCTGCCTCCCGGTGTTGCGGCGATGGCGGAGACACGCGATGGCGCTTTCATCCGACTTATGCGCTGGATGGCGAGGGCTGGGGATAACTACCGGCTCGCCCGCTTCGTCATCCTGCGTTTCATGGGGCTGGTGTATTTCACCGCCTTCCTCGTCGCGGCGCAGCAAATGATTCCCCTCATCGGCCACGACGGGCTGCTGCCGGCGGACACTTACATGGAGGCGGTGGAAAAGCATTTCGGTTCGCGCGAGGCGGCATTCAGAGAGCTGCCGTCGATCTTTTGGTGGAATCACAGCGATGAATTCATCCAGCGCGCGCTGTGGCTCGGGGTGGCGCTGTCGTTCGTCGTGATGTGCGGCTACGCGAATGTGCCCATCCTGCTCGCGCTATGGGCGCTCTACTTGTCCCTCGCGCACATCGGCCAGCAATGGACGTCGTATGGCTGGGACACGCAGATTCTCGAGACCGGCTTTCTCGCGATGATGCTCGCGCCGCTGTTCGACGGGAGGCCATTCGCGCGTGCCACGCCGCCGGTGGTCATCATCTGGTTGTTCCGCTGGCTGATGTTCCGCATCATGCTCGGCGCGGGCCTCATCAAGATGCGTGGCGACGAGGTCTGGCGTGATCTCACCGCGCTGGTCTATCATTACGAGACACAACCCGTCCCCGGCCCCTTGAGCCGCTTGTTTCATTTCATGCCACTGTGGTTTCACAAAGGCGGCGTGCTCATGAATCACTTCGTCGAGCTGGTCGTCCCGTGGTTTGGTTTCGGCCCGCGCATCGCGCGTCACATCGCCGGAGTGCTCATGGTCGGCTTCATGGTCATCCTCATTTTGAGCGGCAACCTCTCCTTCCTCAACTGGCTAACCATCATCCCATGCCTCGCGTGTTTCGATGACACCTTCTGGCGGCGTGTGCTGCCGCGATTCCTCACGCGCCGCGCGGATGCTCCCGTGAATGAGAGCGCCCGGCTGCCAGTCACGCGCTCTTTTGTTTCGGTCGGCTTCGCCGCGATCATCGCGTGGTTCAGCATCAAAGGCCCCATTCCCAATCTCATCTCCAGCCAGCAGGCGATGAACACATCCTTCGACACGCTGCATCTCTGCGGCAGCTACGGCGCGTTTGGCAGCATCACGCGCGAGCGCTTCGAGATCGTCTTCCAAGGCACCACCGATCTCCTGCCCGACTCCCTCGCCGACTGGCGCGATTACGAATTCAAAGTCAAACCCGGCGACCCCATGCGCCGTCCGCCGTGGATCACGCCGTATCATTACCGCCTCGACTGGCAGGCATGGCATCCCTGGCACACCGCAGGTCCGCAACCCTGGACGATCCATTTCGTCTGGAAGCTCCTCCACAACGACCCCGGCACGCTCAGCCTCCTCGCCAACAATCCATTCCCCGGCGAGCCGCCGCGTCACATCCGCGCCATTATTTACAAATACACATTCGCGCAGTCCGACGACCCCGAAGGCGCATGGTGGAAGCGTGAGCGCATCAGCGGCTATCTCATCCCGCCTCTGAACAAAGAACACCGCGACCTCCTCCGTGCCATGCGACAGATGGGCTGGTTGCGGGAGGATTGATGTCGGTGATCATCAAGGATGTTGGAGAGAATCGCGGCGCCTTCATGACCGCCGACGCTGTCGCAACACCAGCTGCGCGCAGCCCGTTCTCTCAGCACACTCAACCACCAACCATGAAATCCATCTTCTCATTGCTCCTTATTGGCGTTGGTCTCGGCGCCTCATTGGCTAACGCCCAGAAACCAAGCACGAAACCCAAGATTGCTCCCGACATCGCCAACGAGCATTACGGCAAGCATGAGCGCCATGTGCTCGATCTCTGGAAGGCGAAGTCGGACAAGCCAACGCCGCTCGTTGTCTTCATTCACGGCGGCGGCTTCAGAGCAGGAAGCAAGGAAGGCATCTCGGGATCGCTCTTTGCCCTGCTGGAACAGGGCATCTCGCTGATGTCGATCAACTACCGTTTCTCGCCCGAGGTCACGTTTCCCGCGCATTACATGGACAGCGCTCGCGCGATTCAATACGCACGCCTCCACGCGAAAGAATGGAACATTGATCCGAAGCGCATCGGCTCCACTGGCGGCTCAGCAGGGGCAGGCACGTCGCTGTGGGTCGGCTTTCACGACGACATGGCCGATCCCAAGAACGCCGACCCTGTGCTGCGCGAATCCACACGTCTGAGCTGCATGGCCGTCTTCGGCGCACAGAGTACCTATGACCCGATCACCATCACGGAGTGGATCGGCGAGGCCGCCGCACGCCATCCGGCGCTTGAAGGTTTCTACGGCCTGAAGTGGGACCAATATCAAACATCTGCCGCACGCGAGATGTTCAAGAAAGCCGCCGCCATCACCTATCTCACCAAGGACGATCCGCCCGTGTATGCGTTTTACTCCGAGCCGCGTGGCCCATTGCCACCGGATGCGAAGCCAGGCACCGGCATCCATCACATCAACTTTGGCATCAAGCTCAAGGAGCAGATGGATGCGCTCGGCATCGAATGCACGATCCGCCACGCCGACGAGAAACCGAACTCTGGTCAGGAAACGAACGACTTCTTCATCAAGCATCTGCTGGGAGTGAAATGACCCGCCATGAAACACGCTTCTGCTTCGATGTTCATGTTCATGCTGTGCGCGTGTTTCGCTGCCGCGCAGGCGCCGAAGGCAAAGAAGCCACCTCCCGTGCCACCGCCGCTGCCGCCGATGGCGTATGCGCTTGAAGATGCGTTTGGCGGATTGACGTTTTCGATGCCGGTGGCCGTGGTGGGCGCACCGGGGGATAAGAAGCGGCTGTTCGTCGTCGAAAAAACCGGCTGCATTCAAGAAGTGACAAATCTGGATCAGCCAATGCCGACAAAGACCCTTTTCTTGAATCTCATCGAGCGCCCTGATGGCAAGCTCGATGACAAAGGCGA
>JANPIW010000714.1:0-5520 GCA_031425215.1 Verrucomicrobiaceae bacterium | reverse complement strand
CTGTTCATGGGCGCAGGATGCTCCCGGCACGGCGGGCTGTCTTGTTCTCAATAGCGAACAGCTTTCCCACCCGCCTGTCGCGGTCCATGCGCCGCCAGGACATCCTCATCAACCCGTCACGCGTCATGCCGAAGGCCGTCTCCAGCCTCTCCAACACCTCCAGCGAGGGCACCTGCTCGCCATGCTCCACGTCCCAGAGATGACTCTTGGAGATGCCCGAGGCCGCGCTCAGATCATCCAGCGACCAGCCGCGCAGCACATGGCGCTGGTGAAACACCTCCGCCCCCAGCGCGTCGATCACCGGATGATGCGCCAGCGCATGCCACCAGATCACCCCCTTTGGCACCGGGCGTTTCTTTTTTGCGTGCCCCGTTTTGAATGACCCCGGCAGCGCCCCCTCAGCTTGTGCTCCGCCCTTGTCCGAACTAGCCGCGCCCGCCGTAGCATGGCCCTGCATCCCGTCCGCCTGCGCTCCGCCCTTGAGGCCGACGGCCTTGGCGGGAGAGCGTTTGGTTTTCATCGGCAAAAAACGGCAGCGCGGCAGAATGACTCGCTCCCGTACCCCGCAATACCCATCTCGCAGGTAATCGTAACAAACTATTTTCAGTTTCTTCATCCCATCACTCGCCAAGCCCCCACCGCCTTTCGCCGGATTCGAGCTTGCGGTTCCTTTGGGGAGTCCCTAGCATGACCGCACTCCCGAAAACAAAATGTCGCATCCCGTCGCCGACTATCTCAATGAGCTGTACACGATCTCGGGTGTCAGCGTGCCTGAAACCTCCGGGTACCCAGCACTGTCGAAGCTTCTGAATGCCGTCGGTGAGTCTCTCAAGCCGAAGATCAGCACCGTGATCAACCCCGCCAACAACGGCGCGGGCATCCCCGATGGCGGACTCTACTCCGCGAAGGAACTCAAAAAGTATGGCCCCGATGAGGAGCCGTTGCTCAAGCTCAAACCCGAGCGCGGCGTCATCGAGGTGAAGCCGCTCTCCCTTGATCTCGCGGCATTCGAGAGCAGTGCGCAGGTGCGCGGCTACCTGGAGCACTACGGCCAGATTCTTCTCACCAATTATCGCGCCTTCGCGCTCTGGTCATGGGTCGGTGGCAAGGCCGTGCGCGGCGAGCATCTGCTCATCGCCGGCAACGAAAAAGAGTTCTGGAACAAACTCCACACGCTGCGCAATGACCCGAAGCATCCCGAGCACGAGCGCATCTGGCAGTTTCTCCGCCGCGCGTTGCTCAGCACAGCGCGCATCGCCACGCCGCAAGACCTTGCCGCCTTTCTCGCCAGTTACGCACGCGAAGCCCGCGCTCGGATCGTGATCGCGCCGATTGGCACGCTGGAGCCGGTGAAGAAAGCACTCACAAACGCAATGACGGTTATGTCAGTTCGAGTATTTGCACAGCCATGAGCAAAAATGATTATCTCTTCTCAACTACGGACTGGTTTTCACTTCGTGAGGCGCAGAACAGTCGCATCCGAAAAGAAATTGCGGAGATGAGCCCGAACACGATTTTAAGCACTCCGATTGATGACATCTGTGACGAATTGAAGGAACGGTTTTGGATCACAGTTCCAACTCTGGACAAGGACGGTTCGCATGTCACGCAAAAGGAGACAGAGATCGACGTCTCACATGAACGAGGAAGACATTTCATGACTCCGGGGCCGCACGTAAGGAAAGGAACAGAGGTCACATTGACTATTCCGTTCCTCGGGGAAGCTGATGCCTTTAAGATTCGTCCATCGTCGTACTCATCAATGCCTCCGATGGGAGAAATTCGAGGTCAAATTCTCATTCTGAAGGTAATTGGCGAAAAACTAGACGCGCAAACTGTCAAGGCGGCTCTCGATCTCAGTTTGGGAAAAATTGAAGGATCTTTGTCCAATTTACGATCCGATTGCGTGCCGTACAATGACGGCATCATCGCAACTGCTCGTCCGCAACTGGAGGCACGGAAGGCAAAGCTCTTGTCTGACCAAAACTTGGTGGCAGAACTTGGATTTCCTCTTCGGCCAAGAACCAACCAGCCTTCCACCTATACTCCGCCCTCACTCCGAAGGATACTCAGGCCATCGCTTTCATCGAAAACGAATGCCCTAACTTTCAGGCCAGAACCAGCCCTGCTTAATGACGACTATGAGCACATACTGAAGGTGTTGGACGGCATGGCAATGGTAATGGAACGCAGCCCGAGTGCATTCAAGGACATTGATGAAGAAGCGCTGCGCACTCACTTTCTGGTCCAGCTCAATGGGCACTACGAAGGGCAAGCCACAGGCGAGACCTTCAACTTCGAGGGGAAGACCGATATCCTTGTTCGGGTCGATGGCAGAAATGTCTTCATTGGGGAGTGCAAGTACTGGAGTGGCCCAAAGAAGTTGCTGGAGACTGTTGATCAAATCCTCGGCTATAGCAGTTGGCGGGATACCAAGGTCGCCATGATCATATTCAATCGAAACAAGAACTTCACGGCCGTCATCGAATCGATCAGATCCACGATCCCTGAACACCCGAATTTCAAACGGTTCTTGAAGATTGATGGGGAATCGAGAAGCCGGTTCGTTTTGGCACATAAGGATGACCCGTCACGGGAGATGATCGTTACCGTCATCGCATTTGATGTGCCTACTGGATTACCCTGAGATGAGGATTCAAACCAAACATTCAGATAGCAGGGCTGGGTCGCAACATCGTTGCCCTGCTCGATCCCGGAACTCCCGTCCCCGGGGTCACCGATCTCAAAGTCCGCCCCGACCTCAAAGGCCTCGGCGAGCTGGCTGTCAAAGAAGGGAGCGCGGGCACTCCTGCCCGCATCGAAACAATTGGCGGCGAAGCCGCGAAGAATAAGAAGGCGGACAAGAGTGTCCGCGCTCCTCTCAAAGGCAAAGCGTCGATCACTCCCGATCTCGCCATCGCTGCGCGCTGGGGTTACGCCGGACAAGGCGGTGTCACCATGCCCGGCCCCGGCCAAGTCACAACCGGCACACGCGGCGAAGACTTCCTCGACATCCACCTCAACGCCACCACCCGCTGGAAGGATGTGCCCGAACCCGCCTGGAATTACACCCTCGGCGGCTACCAAGTCCTCAAGAAGTGGCTCAGCTACCGCGAGAGCGTCCTGCTCGGCCGCCCCCTCTCCAGCGACGAAGCCCAATCCTTCACCCACCACGTCCGCCGCATCTCCGCCATCCTCGCGCTGCATGAAGCGCTGGATGCGCACTATGGGGCGAGTGTATGACGAATTGAAAAAGGCGACTGCCCGACTTGAACTCTGTGATAGACTCAACGCATGACAGCCACCTTTGACTCCATCCGCGACGCCGTGCTCCACATGCCCAAGGGCGATCAGGTGCGCATCCTCACCGCCGTGGCGATGGACGTGGCAAATGCGCACCCAGGCATCGACTTTCAGGACAACGTCTGCGGCGGCGCGGCCCGTATCATCCGCACGCGCATCGCCGTGTGGCTGCTGGAATCCCTGAGGCGCGGCGGCAAGACGGACGCGGAGCTGCTTGCCGCCTATCCTTCGCTCAATGCTGAGGATCTCGCCAATGCCTGGAACTACGCCCGCACGCACCGCGAAGAAATGGATCGGGAGATCGCCGCCAACGGAGATGACGCATGATCGCCCGCTTGTATTCCAACGAGAACTTCCCTCTTCCAGTGGTCGAAGCGTTACGAAAGCTGGGGCACGATGTCTTGACCACGGGTGACGCGCGCAAGGCGAATGTCGGCATCCCGGATGAAGAAGTGTTGCGCTTTGCCATCGAGAACCAACGAGCCGTCATCACGCACAATCGCGGTGACTTCATGCGCTTGCATCGGCTGATCCCAGAGCATGAAGGAATCGTGGTATGCACCGCGAATCCAGACTTCGCAGTGCTGGCCACCAAGGTCCACGCGCGGTTGCAAGTGATGGACTCGCTCAAGGGCCAGTTAGTGCGAGTCAACCGAGGAGACTAGAAGGTTATGTCCATCCCACCCGTCACCCAATTCCGCGTCCCGCTGCTCCAGTTGCTCGGAGATGGCGTCGAGCGTCCGCTTCACGAAGCAGCCAATCAACTTGCGGATGTCTTCAAGCTCACCACGGAGGAACGTGAAGCGGTGCTGCCGAGCGGTCGTTACCAAGTTGTGCGACATCGCACCGGATGGGCTGCTTTCCATCTTGGGCGGGCGGGATTGGTGGACGATTCCCAGCGCGGCATCCTGCGCATCACGGATGAAGGCAAGAAGCTGCTGGCGACGAAGCCCACCAGACTTCTGACGCGCGCAAAGGCTTCTCCCGCTGGGTGCTGCCGGGAACGGTGGCAAGGTGAGGTGATGTGACTCTTGCATTGCGCGCGGGCTGGTTTCTTTTATCCTATGGCCGATGAAACTGCGCCTCGATCTGTTGGAACATCTTCGTCCGGAGGACATTCTGGAGGAGGTGCTGGCGAACAATCACCGCTACAAGCCCGAGCCGCTTTTCTCAAAAACTAGGACTGGCAGCTTGTCGTCGGCTTCAACCGAGGAGCGTGCCAGCGAAGTTCAGCGCAGCACGGAGCTAATCAAGAAAGCCATGGAACGGTCCAGGCAGAGTGGGCAGCGAAGCAGCAAAAGAAGCTGACGCTGGCGGAGCTGCTGCAATTCCTCCGGCATTGCCACCGCTCAGCGCCCTTCCTTTTCTTCAATGGCAACACCTTTGCCGATATTGCCCGGCGCATGGTGGACTTGGTGTTTGCGGAGCTGGCGGCGTCTCGCAGGCGCGAGGTGGTGTCGGCGGTGGCCCACTATGTGGCGGGTGTTCTGGATTGGGAACCCATGACAGGAATTGTCGAGAGCCTGTGCGCCTCCGCAGAGCTGACGCCGGGTGCGCGGGTGAAGACGCTGCGCGGGAGCACGGATGGCGTGGTGATGCGGGTGCTGGAGGACGGGCGCCTCGTCTGGCGCACGGAGGGCGGGACGGAACTGATCGCGCTGCCGGAGGCGCTGGCGGTGGATGACGACATCCCGAAGTGAGCCGTGATGAGCGCCGTCTTGCCAAACGCTCCGCTACTCTCTCTCGTCAGGACGGCTGTTTCCTCGGAGGTCGCCACGCGGCGGGCACCGGGGGCGGTGCCTTCAACAACCGACGGCGAGAGATCGGCGGAGGCTAGCTCAGGGCTGCGGCATGGGCTGTGCGACATCGGGGCAAGACTGCAATACCTCCGAGTCGCGGGTGCGGAGCTTCAACCCACGCTCCCGCGACGCCCACATATATCCCGAATCAAGCCGACAGGAAGGCTGAGGCTGAGGACGACATCCCGATGTGATCCCTGTCTTGCCAATGCTGATCCCTCTCGGGTAGCTGCTGCTCAACAACGGCTCAACCATCGCTCAACGAGACAGACGAGGTCGGGCTTCAAGGGAGGAAGAGTATGAGTAGGAGCAAGAGGAGGATTTGCTGCTCAACAACGCTCAACGAGTTGGAGGGAGATAGCTTGCGCAGGGTGTTTGAGTCCGTTATCCTCCGCCATGCCCAAGACGCTGGAGGAAC
>JANPIW010000713.1:0-11781 GCA_031425215.1 Verrucomicrobiaceae bacterium | reverse complement strand
CCGCCCACCCCCGCCATCCACACTCGTTAACACTCTCTGCCCCTACTCGACGCTCTCCAGATTTTCGCCCGCGACGGCCACCGAGAAGCCGAACTGGTCCCCCGCCTGCGTGGTGCCGACGGCGGCGGGCTTCAGATACGCCTGCTGCGTCCACACCCCGGCGCTGCGCACGAAGACGTAGGCCGCTCCGGCTGCGCTGGCGGTGCCGTCGTCATTGGGCGTGCCCGCTCCCGCTTGCACCCCCAGCGTGCTGCTGTCCTCCGCGGCGGCCCCGACGACCACCGTGTCGCCCGCGAGGGCCACCGAGAAGCCGAACTGGTCCCCTGCCTGCGTGGTGCCCACGGCGGCGGGCTTGAGATACGCCTGCTGACTCCACCCCCCGGCGGTGCGCACGAAGACGTAGGCCGCTCCGGCAGTGCCGGCTAGTTCATCGGGCGTGCCCGCTCCGGCTTGCACCCCTAGCGTGCCGCTGTCCTCAAAGTAGGCCCCGACGACCAGCGTGTCGCCCGCGACGGCCACCGAGAAGCCGAAATTGTCCCCCGTCTGCGAGGTGCCGACGGCGGCGGGTTTCAGATAGGCCTGCTGCGTCCACACCCCGGCGCTGCGCGTGAAGACGTAGGCCGCTCCGGCTTGGCTGGCGCTCTCATTGGGCGCGCCCGCTCCGGCTTGCACCCCCAGAGTGCTGCTGTCCTCAAAGAGGGCCCCGACGACCACCGAGTCGCCCGCGACGGCCACCGAGACGCCGAACTGGTCCCCCGCCTGCGTGGTGCCGACGGCGGCGGGCTTCAGATAGGCCTGCTGCGTCCACACCCCGGCGCTGCGCACGAAGACGTAGGCCGCCCCGGCACTGTTGGCGGTGCCGTCGTCATTGGGCGTGCCCGCTCCGGCGGCCACCCCCGTCGTGCTGCTGTCCTCCCCGGCGGCCCCGACGACCACCGTGTCGCCCGCGACGGCCACCGAGAAGCCGAACTGGTCCCCCGCCTGCGTGGTGCCGACGGCGGCGGGCTTCAGATACGCCTGCTGACTCCACACCCCGGCGCTGCGCACGAAGACGTAGGCCGCTCCGGCATCGCTGGCGCTCTCATTGGGCGTGCCCGGACCGGCTTGCACCCCCTGCGTGTTGCTGTCCTCCAAGTTGGCCCCGACGACCACTGTGTCGCCCGCGACGGCCACCGAGAAGCCGAACCGGTCATCCGCCTGCGTGGTGCCGACGGCGGCGGGCTTCAGATATGCCTGCTGCGTCCACACCCCGGCGCTGCGCGTGAAGACGTAGGCCGCTCCGGCAGAGATGGCGAGCTCATTGGGCGTGCCCGCTCCGGCGCCCACCCCCAGCGTGCTGCTGTCCTCCTGGAATGCCCCGACGACCACCGTGTCGCCCGCGACGGCCACCGAGTAGCCGAAATTGTCCCCCGCCTGCGTGGTGCCGGCGGCGGGCTTGAGATACGCCTGCTGCGTCCACACTCCGGCGCTGCGCACGAAGACGTAGGCCGCTCCGGCATTGGTGGCGGCATCGTCCGGCGTGCTGTTCACCCCCGTCGAGCTGCTGTCCTCCTGGGGTGCCCCGACGATCACCGTGTCGCCCGCGACGGCCACCGACTGGCCGAACTGGTCATTGGTCGGGAGTCCATTGTTGCCCTACTTCAAATACGACTGCTGGGCGATGGGGTCGATGGTGAGCGGGTAGCGCGCGCCGCGCTCGTCCACCAGCAGCCGCACCGCCTTCTCCCCTGCCGCCTCGAAGCGGGAGGTCAGCACCTTGCCATCGGCATCCCAGACCTTGAGGCCGGAGTAGTTCAGCACGGTGGCACCCGCGCCATCGTGGAACTCGACGCCCAGCGCGTCCGGGCTGACATGCGCGGAGAGCGTGCCGCGCACGCCGAGGTGGAAGGTGAGAGGTGAGTCGTGAGAAGTCAGTGGTGGAGCAGAGGCGGGCCGTGACTTGACGGTGAAGCCATGCTCCAGCCCGCGCTGGTCATTGTGGAACCACTCCTGCACGGTGCGGTCCCAATCGTAGCTCAGCCGCTGCCCCTCGGCCTTCACGGCTGGCGTGCCACCAACCGCCGTCTGCTGCTCCCCAAACCCATAGCTGCGCAGTTCCAAGCCCCACTGCCAGTCCCCCTCACGCGGCTGCGCCACAAAGCCGCGCCGGTCGAACTTGGTGGTCCACTGCTGCCCCGGATTGCGCGCCTGCCAGCCGCCCTCGATGGGCTGGAAGGCATGCCGCCCGGCCTCATAGGCCGCGCGGATGCTCGACCAGTCCGACTTGGCGAGGCCCTCGGGCACCTGATCGGGGGAGGTGAGGTTCTGGGTCTTGCCGGGTGTCTCCCCGTGCAGGAGCGGAACGCAGGCGAGGAGGGCGAGGAGGATGGTTTTCATGATAACGAGGGGGAGGCTAAATGACGAATGACGAATGACGAATGACGAATGAAGAGCGGGAGACCCCTGCCAGTACGGGCGTCGGAGGATGCCACTGCGGCGGCTGGAGGATGCCAGTACGACCGCCGGAGGATGCCACTGTGACGGCTGAGGGATGCCAGTACGACCGCCGGGGGTTGCCTCTCCGACGGCAAGAGGATGCCACTGCGACCGCCGGGGGATGGCTCACCGGCGGTGGAAGGATGGCTCTCTGGAAGGTTCATCATGGCAGGACGGTCAGCGGGGTGCCGTAGATGAAGGTGCTGGGGTCGGCATTGCCCACATACTGCACCACGAGGCGCAGCTCGGCGGTGCCGGTGCCGCTGATGGCGGCGGGCCAGGCACCGCGGATCTCGCTGCCGGTCCAGTCGGAGAAGGCACCGATGCGCACGGGCGTGCCGCCGGTACGCTCCAAAAAGATGCCCAGGGTGCTGCCGACCATGCCGGGCTCGGGGCCGAAGTCGCCAGGGCCGCTGATGCGGAAGGGGCCGCCGAGGGTGATCTGGTCGGTGTCCCGGGTGGTGCCATTATAGACGCGGGTGACGGTGGGGACTTTGTCCCCCTTCACGCCATCGCGCTGGAAGGTGACGAGGCTGTCGAACAGCTCCTGACCGGCAGGGGCGAGGCGACCGCGCACACCGGCGTTCATGTTCTCCACCGTGGGAGTGAAGTCAGGATCGGCATGGGAGCCGCCGCAAGTGGGCTCGTCGGTGAAGAAACCGAAGGCGCGGCGCACGGGGCGGCCCTGAGCGAGGGCGGCGATGCGTACCTTGGCGCATTCCTCCCCGACGGCGGTGATTTGCTCGGCGGTGAGGGTGATCCCCCGCGCCGCGAGCGCGGTCTGGGTGGAGGTGACGAGTTCAGGGGTGAGCAGCTCATCTTGAGTGACGACGCGGGTGGTGTTGCCATTGCCCCCGGCTTTGGGGACGACGTTGAAGTGGAAGTTAGAGTCCATGTGTGTTGTTATTGGTGTGTTGTCTTGGTCTCGGGGGGAGTGGTGGCGGCGGTGCTTGCTCTTGGGCTTCGGCGGGGCCTGATAGCCGGGTGTGCCGGGGGAGAGCTGCTGGTAAAGTTTGTCACCCGGCTCATAAAGCACCCCTTTCCCGTCCAGGAACGCGACGTTGGGCGAATCGAAAATCACCCTCGGATCGTTCATGCCGAAGCGGATGTAAATCATGCGGGCACATGGGATGACGCGCGCTGCGCGGTGATGCCAATGAAGGGAAGGCCGCCCTGCGCGGAGACTCGCGTGCAGGGAGACATCGACAGCGAGGCACGGCCTCGCATGAGGAGTGTGGTCATAAGCAGGATGATGGTGAGCGGGAGAACTCTGTCCTCATCCCTGCTGGTCGGGCACCTTTGCGATGCCGCGCGGAAAGGAAAACACACGGCCTGGGAACCGTATGTGCCGTCCATACAGACCGGCGCGGGGGTTGTCGAGGACATAATTGTGGTGCTTGCAGGGTCGCAGCTTGTAGGCCGGATGTGTTTGGCGGGGAGCGCGGCGTTTCTCCACCGATGCACCACGCCAAACTATCCGGCTGTTCGGCGGACTTCACGGCATCCGGCATTCTTTGCGCGTTCGCCTACCAGCCGGATAGTTCGGCGGAGATCGCGTGACGTGTCATCCAGGCTGATCGCGCCGAACACATCCGGCCTACAACATGGCGGTGGCGTACCCCTTGGCAGCTATACCGGGGCGCCCGGAGGCGTTTGATGCTCCATGCGCATGATCATTCGTTAAAGCCGTTGCCAACCCTGCGCCAGCGGCGCATGGTTGTGCCGTGGAGTTTGTGGAGTTCAGCCATTTCGCGCGCAACATCGGCCTGCTGGGGGATGATGAGGATTACCTCGCCCTGCAGTTGTGGCTGATGGAGCGCCCGGATGCGGGGTCCATCATTCCAGGCAGCGGCGGTCTGCGCAAACTCCGCTGGGCTGGCAGTGGCCGTGGCAAGCGCGGCGGCCTCCGGCTCATCTATTATTACGTCACTGCGGAAGGGCAGATATTGCTGCTTCATCTCTATGCCAAGAATGAGATGGACGACCTGCCCCCGGCATTGATGAGACAACTCAAACACGAAGTCGAACAACACATCCCATGAAGACAGTGAAGTCATCCAAGTCCCAACCATTGGGCGGGCAGCTCATAGAATCCGTGCGTGAAGCCGGCGCTGTGCTGCGCGGCGAGACGCCAGCCGCGCGGGTCTGGCGGCTCACCAAGCAGCCCGACGGCACCGTCAAGCGCGCGCGTGTGCCCGCTGCCACGCACCAGAAGCAGATGGCTGACCGATGGAATGCACGATCGGAAGCCGCTGAGGCCCGCGCCGTCCTCGATCTATCGCAGACTGAGTTCGCCAGTCTGCTGGGCATCAGCGTGCGCACACTGCACCAATGGGAACAGGGCAGACGACAGCCCACGGGTGCCGCCAAGATGCTCCTCAAGCTCGCACGCATGCAGCCCCGGCTCCTGAAGCGGGCGATGGCGATGCTGTGAACGTGCGGTGGCGCGGGAGTGCGGAATGCTTCATCGGATCACGGTGGCAAACTGCTCCTCCCGACTCATCGAGACGGCCGCATTGCCCGTTGTTCTCACACCACAAACACATACATGATCCGCCTTCTCCTTTTCATCCTCGCCGCTGCCAGCGCGCTCGCTGACGGACGCGTCCTCATCCATCATGGTGCCAGTGAATACGAGATCGTGTGCGCGGCGGATGCGAATGCGGCGACGACGCTGGCGGCGCGGGAGCTGAATGAGTGGCTGAGGCAGTCCACCGGTGTGACGCTGCCGGTGGTGAATGTGCCGTCGCAGGGGAAGAGGCATGTGTTCATCGGGCAGAGCGCGCAGTCGATCAAGGCGGAGGGGCTGAAGGCGGAGGGGTATCGCTTGAAGACGGTGGGGGAGGACATCCACATCGTCGGGGTGGATGTGCAGCGCGGGTCGCTCCAGCCGAGGCGTGTGAGCGCCACGCAGACTGGGACGCTCAGTGGCGTGTATGATTTGCTGGAGCGGTGCGCGGGGGTGCGATTCCTGTGGCACGACAAGCTGGGTGCCATCGTGCCGAAGCATGCGCGGGTGGTGGTTCCCGATCTGGACATCACGACTGCGCCGGCGTGGACGTATCGCTGGCTGGCGTACTCGCCGGAAGGGATGTGCGGGGATGAGATGTTCGCGCGCAAGCTGCGGCTGGGGCACAGCCACACGGTGACGCATAGTCATGCGTGGCACCAGATCATGCCGGTGGAGAAGAACGGGAAGGAGCATCCGGAGTGGTTTGCGGAGATCGATGGGGTGAGGAAGCCGGAGTACTATATGGAGCACCACGGCGGGCAGGTGTGTACGACGAACCCGGAGGTGGTGGAGGTGTTTGCGAAGGCGGCGGTGGATTACTTTAACGCGCAGCCGGGGCGCGACATGTTCTCGCTCTCGCCCAATGACGGCAGCGGCTTCTGCACCTGCGCGAAGTGTCGCGCGCTGGACAACGGTGTGCGCGCCGATGGCCGCCCGATCATCACGGACCGGCTCATCACCTTCTACAATGCCATCGCGGAGCGCGTGGCTAAGGTGCATCCGACGAAGCTGCTGGGTGCCTACGCCTACAGCTATTACCGCGAGCCGCCGGTGAAGGTGAAGCCGCATCCGAACCTATATCTCGTCCACGCGACGAACACGGCGTTTCATCAAGGCGTGGGCTGGGCCGAGGAGCACGAGATGGAGAAGCAGTGGCGCGCGGGTGCGAGGCACTTCGCGAAGTACGACATCTACTACTCGCCGGACTCGTCGCTCAATCTCATCGCGCCGATGACGCGGCATCTGGTGGAGCGCATCCGCGCGGAGTCGGCGGTGGGGATCGAGGGCGGCTATCTTTACATGGGGCAGAGCTACGAGCAGCTAGGCGCGGGCCACTGGCTGATGGCGCGGCTGATGTGGGATGCGAATGCGACGGTGGATGCCACGGACTACTACCGCGCGCTGTATGGCAAGGCGGCGGAGAAGGTGGAGGCTTACTATGACTTGCTGGAGTCGTGCCTGGTGAAGGCGAAGCACACGCCGCTCGATACGCGAGTGGCCGCCGTGCGCGTGGCGCTGCGGAAGCATCGGGGGCTGGGATCGCCGGCTTATATTTTATCGGCGTATGAGCCGGTGCTGGAGGAGGCGACGAAGCTGATCGACGCGGCGCGGGCGAGTGAGCTGAGCGTGGATGAGAAGGCGCGATTGCAGCGGCTGTTGGATCAGCATGAGCTGCTGGTGGCGACGGTGCGCGGGATGTTCGTTGCGGCGAGATTGGAGAGCGAGGCGCAAAGCAGCGGGGAGGATGCGAAGGCGCTGCTGGATTTGATCGCGCAGCGGCAGGCAGTGCGCGAGCGGATCAAGACGTATGCGCCGAGTCTGAGCGCCAGCCTCGACAAGGAGGATCGCGGGGAGACCGAGGCCATCGCGCCCGACGGTCCGCTGGCGCAGCTCGCGCGCAGCTTGATCAGCGGCAAGAGCATTGTGCGAGAGCTGCCGATCAAAGATCAACGCTGGACCGCAACAGGCAGCGCCACCATTGCGACCGAAGCGGGACATCTGCGCGTGACGGTGCCGGAGGGCAGCACAGGCTCGATGACCTTTGCCACCAAGGTGAAGCCCGAGACGAGCTACCGCATCACGCACAAGCACTGGAACGATCCCGCGCCCGCCAAGGTCACCGCCACCGATGATGCCGACGCCACCACACGCGGCGAGCCGCCCATCGCGCCGCGCACCCGGGTGATCTTCCGTGATGCCAAGGGCAAGGCTGTGACGCGCAACCAATGGACCGGCGTCGGCGCGCACGAGCACGTCAAAAAGTGGCACACCTTCCCTCACTTTATCCTCACGCCTGCGGACACGAAGAGCATCAGCTTCACGATCTTTCTGCATCACCCCGGCAGCTATTTGATCGACGATGTGGAGATCGAGGAACTGGGCGCGGTGAAGTAAGTACGCATCGCTCATTCCTCGCCAAGCTCGCGGCGCATGGCTTCGTAGCCGGGTTTGATGCGCTCGTAGATCAGGCGGATGCGGTCGTCGAAATGGATGAAGGCGCTCTTCATCGCGTTGGTGGTGATGCGTTGCAGATCGGCGAGAGTGAGCTGGAAGCACTCCACGGCGATGAGGAATTCCTTGGTCATGGACGTGTCGCTCATCAGGCGGTCGTCGGTGTTCAGCGTGACACGGAAGCCGCGGTCGAAGTAGAGCTTGAATGGATGCTCGGCCATGGAGCGCACGGCGCCGGTATGGACGTTTGAAGACAGGCACATTTCCAAAGGGATGCGTCTGTCGAGAATGTATTGCGCGAGGGAGCCGAGCTTGACGATGCGGCCATCGACGATGGTCATGTCGTCGGTGAGCTTGGTGGCGTGGCCGAGGCGGTGCGCGCCGCAGATTTGCAGCGCCTGCCAAATACTGAGGATGCCGAATGCCTCGCCCGCGTGAAGCGTGGAGAAGAAGTTCGCGCGCTGGATGGCCTCGAACGCGTCCGCATGCTTTTTGGGAGGATAGCCTGCCTCTTCTCCCGCGAGATCAAAGCCGACGACGCCGCGCTCGCGGAATGAGATGGCCAGCTCGGCCCACTCCAGCGAGTCCGTGCGGTGTCTCATGCCGCACAGGATGAGTCCCCAGCGCACGCCGTATTTCTCGTGGCCGCGATTGAAGCCATCAATCGCCGCCTGCACCACGGCCTCGGGCGTGAGGCCCTTTTCCATGTGATAACACGGTGCGAACCGGCACTCGGCATATACCACGCCGTCGTGATGCATGTCCTCGATGAACTCAAACGCGACACGCTCGATGGCGGCGCGCGTTTGCATGACGCCGCAGGTGTGTCGGAACCCCTCAAGATACTCTGGCAGAGAGCCGCGTTGCGCGCCGCGGTGAAACCAGGCGGCAAGTTCTGCGGCGTCCTGCGTGTGCAGTCCGGTGTAATTGATGTCGTGCGCGAGGTCGATCACCGTTTGCGGTCGCAGTCCGCCATCGAGATGCTCGTGCAGCAGGACTTTGGGCAGACGGCGGAGAATGGATTCGGTCAGCATGGCGGATGCTAAGCTCCGTCGGCTCCGCGAGCAATGGTCGGATGACATGGCGGTTGCCATCCGATCTTCCTTCCGCTAGCGTCCGCTCATGATCTCCTGGCGAGAAATCTGTGAGAATCCGCAGTTCAAAGACCTGCCGTACAAAATCGAAACCAATCGCTTCGATCAAATCATCATGAGTCCGAGCTATCTTTGGCATGGCGATTTCCAGGCGACCATCGCCACCAAACTCAACAAGCTGATGACGGGCGGATCGGTTTTGACAGAATGTCCCGTCGAAACCGAAGATGGAACCAAGGTGGCCGACGTCGCCTGGATTTCGGCAAAACGCTACAAGCCTCACAGAGACGCGTTCAGCCTTCCGGTCGCACCGGAGATTTGCGTTGAGATTGTTTCTCTGGGCAACACACGCCTGGAGATGGAAGGAAAAAAGCGGCTTTACTTCGATCTCGGAGCCAGGGAAGTCTGGCTTTGTGATGACGAGGGACGGCTGGAGTTTTTTGTGAAGGAATCGGAGCAGGCCGTCAGGAAATCAGCGGTATGCCCGGGATTTCCAACGCGAATCAAGCGCGCGTAAAGCTCCGGCTTGTGCTGCGCACCGTGAAAGCCCTTCATATCATTTTCGCTCAAACGAGTGGGAAATCCTTGGGGCGGCGCGCGCCGGGGGAATTTCTCTTTGACCCGCCAGAGCCACCGGGCTAACAACGCCGCTCATGCCTGCCTCCGACCGACAGCACACGCTCGCAAAATCCGCCTCGCTCGAGGGCACGTCGCTCCACACGGGCGAGAAGGTCACGCTCACGCTCCAGCCGGCGGCGGACAACTTCGGTATCAAATTCCGCCGCATTGATCTGGAGGACAAGCCGTTCATTTCCGCGCTGGCGGAGAAGGTGCAGAAGGTTGAGCGCGCCACGACGATCTCGGAGGGCGGGGTGAACGTCCACACGGTCGAGCACGTCATCTCAGCGCTCGCGGGCATGGGCGTGGACAATGCGATCATCGAGATGGACGCGAACGAGCCACCCATCGCGGATGGCAGCGCGATGCCGTTCGTGGAGCTGATCAAGAAGGCCGGCCTCAAGGAGCAGACGGAACCGCGCAAGGTTTTTGAGATTCGCGAACCGATCTACCAGGAGACGCGCGACGGGACGATCCTGCACATCGTGCCGGACAAGAAGTTCCGCATCTCATGCACAAACGTCGGGCCGGGAGGGCGGCACACGCAGTACTTCTCCACCGAGATCACGCCGGAGATTTACGAGAAGGAGATCGCCGCCGCGCGCACCTTTGTTTATTACGAGGACATCGCGCCGCTGCTGGAGAAGGGCTTGATCAAAGGCGGCACGCTGGAGGCTGCTGTCGTGGTGCGCGGTGAGACGCTGCTTTCCAAGCATCCGCTGCGTTTCCCGGACGAGTTCGTGCGGCACAAGATACTCGACATCGTGGGAGACCTGATGCTCTCAGGCAAGCGCATCCTCGGCCACGTCATCGCCGTGCGTCCCGGTCATGGTCCGAACACGGAGCTGGCGCGCGAGATCGTAAAACAGTACGCCGAGATGCGCGCGATGGTGCCGATGCTCAACATTCCCACCGGTGAGGCCGTGCTCGACGTGAATGAGCTGATGAAAATCCTGCCGCACCGCTATCCCTTCCTCATGGTGGATCGCATCGTCGGCTTCGAGGGGGAGAACAAATGCACCGGCGTGAAGTGCGTGACGGAGAACGAGCCGTATTTCCAGGGCCACTTTCCCGGCCATCCCATCATGCCCGGTGTGCTCCAGCTCGAAGCGATGGCGCAGGTGGCGAGCATCGCGATGCTGCGCCGCCCGGAGAACCAGGGCAAGCTGGGCTACTTCATGAGCGCCGACAATGTGAAGTGGCGCAAGCCCGTGCTGCCCGGCGACATCCTCATCATCGAGACGGAGATACTGAAAATGCGCCGCAGCGTCGGCACGGCGAAAGGCCGCTGCAGCGTGAACGGCGTGGTGGTGAGCGAGGCGGATTTGATGTTCAGTCTCGTGGATCGGTGAGAATAAAAAACGGAGCACGAATGCCTTCTGCGATTCACCCTTCAGCGATCATCGACCCCGCCGCGCGGATCGGCGCTGACGTTCACATCGGCCCGTATTGCATCATCGGCGCAGGCGCGGAGATCGGCGATGGCTGCTGGCTCCAGCATCACGTCACGATCATGGGGCCGTCGAGAATCGGGAAGAACAACCGCTTCTTCTCCTATGCGTCGATCGGGCAGCAGAGCCAGGATTTGAAATACTCAGGGGAGCCGACGCATCTTGAGATCGGTGATGGCAATGTATTCCGGGAGTTCACCACCGTGCATCGCGCCACCTCGCCGGGTGACAGGACGCTCATAGGCAGCCACAACAACTTCCTCGCCTACACCCACATCGCGCATGATTGCATCGTGGGCAGTCACTGCATCTTCTCGAACAACGGCACTCTTGCCGGCCACGTCGTCGTCGAGGATCACGTCATCATTGGCGGCCTCAGCGCGGTGCATCAGTTCTGCCGGATCGGACGCCACAGCTTCACGGGTGGTTGTTCAAAGATCGTGCAGGACATCCCGCCATTCACGACAGTGGATGGAAACCCGGCGCGCGCGCGCGGTCTGAACGAGACGGGATTGCGGCGCGCAGGTTTTGGCGAGGCGCAGATCAAGGCGATCTACTCCGCGTATCGCACGCTTTACCGCAAAGGACTCAACACCTCGCAAGCGCTCGCCGCCATCCGAGAGAAACCGATGACCGCCGAGGTCGAGGTGTTCGTGACTTTCGTCGAGGGCAGCAAACGCGGCATCGTCAACGCCGGGAAAAGCGACTAGCATCCCGTCATGCAGACGACCGCCACGCTTCGTCCGGCCACAGCGAGTGATCTCGATGCGATCAACTCGATCTATAATCACTACGTCCTGCACTCCACATGTACTTATCAGACGGAGCCATCGACGGCGGCGGAGCGCATGGCGTGGTTCGAGGCGCATGGGCCGAAGCATCCGGTGATCGTCGCGGAGCTTGATGGCGAGGTGATCGGCTGGGGATCGTTGAGCAAGTTTCACCAGCGTGCTGCTTATGAGCACAGCGTGGAGGATTCCGTGTATGTGCGCCACAACATGCTGGGCAAGGGCATCGGCAGTCTGCTGCTCGGCGAGCTTGTGCGACTCGCGAAAGAGATCGGCCACCACACAATTCTCGGCGGCATCAGCGCCGACCAGGAGGCGAGTGTGGCGCTGCACACCAAGTTTGGCTTTGAGAAGGTCTCCCATCTCAAGGAAGTCGGCTTCAAGTATGGCCG
>JANPIW010000712.1:0-34922 GCA_031425215.1 Verrucomicrobiaceae bacterium | reverse complement strand
ACCACAGCGCGTTAGCGCGATGGCAGCCGCGTGGGATGCCTGGGCCGAACGCTGCAATGTGCGTGAGAAGCGAGGCGTCAGAAGGAAGCCCAATGCCCCGACAATCCAATAAAACGATATCATGAAACTAACGTCCCTCCTCTTCGCGCTCATCTGCATATTTTCCAGCCAGCCTTCCTCCGCGGCCGGGCAGCCTAACATCATCGTTTTCATCTCCGATGATCACAGCCAGCTCGACTCCCAAGCCTACGGCTCCACCGAAGTCCGCACGCCGATTATGGCGAAGCTCGCCGAAAAAGGATTGAAGTTCACCCACGCCTTCGTCGCTTCGCCCGCGTGTGGGCCGAGCCGCACGGCGATGCTCACGGGTCTTTGGTCGGCGCGCAACGGAGCGGAGGCCAATCACCATGCAAAGCGGCCGGAGGTGCCATCGTTGCCCACCGTGCTCCGCAGCCTCGGCTATGAAGTCGTCTGCATCGGCAAGGTCGCCCATAGCAATTGGGCCAAGTTCTACGACTTCGATACTGTCATCGGGCCGCCCGTGGGCATCTCCGACACGGGCGAAGTGGCGAAGTTTCTCACCGAACGAAAATCCACCAGGCCGCTCTGCCTTTTCGTCGGGACGCGGCATCCGCATGTGCCCTGGAGCGAAGAGAGCACGTATGATTCAGCGAAGGTCACCATTCCGCCCAAGCATGTGGACACTGCGGTTACGCGGGAAGAGCGCGCGAAGTACCTCACCGACATCACCAAGTCGGACACGCTGCTCGGTGAAGTCCGCGCTCTCGCTCGCGAGAAGGTCACCGGCGACACGCTCTTCATCTACACCGCTGATCACGGCGGCCAGTGGCCCTTTGCAAAATGGAACCTGTACGACGCGGGCATTCGCATCCCGCTAATCATCGCCTGGCCCGGGAAACTAAAACCCGCCACGACGAGCGATGCCCTGGTGTGCTGGCCTGATTTGCTGCCCACCTTCATCGAGCTCGGCGGTGGAAAAGTTCCCGCTGGCATCGATGGCAAATCCTTCGCCGGAATCCTGCGCGGCACCGCCACCACGCATCGCGAACAAGTCTTCACCACGCACAGCGGGGATGGCGATTTCAATGTCTATCCCATCCGCTCCGTGCGCACCCGTGACTGGAAGTACATCCGCAACCTGCATCCCGAGTTTCAGCATCACACGCACATCTCGCGCTCCACCGGTCCGAGCGGTCTCCTTTATTGGAACACCTGGCTGGCGGCTGCCGCAAAAGATCCAGCCGCCGCAGCCACCGTGCAGCGATACACCACGCGCCCCGCCGAGGAACTCTATGATCTCAGCGCCGACCCCGACGAACTCCGCAACCTCGCCCTCCACCCCAGTCATGCGGCGCGTCTCGCCACCATGCGCGGTGATCTCACTGAATGGATGAAGAGGCAAGGCGACCAGGAAACTGTCTTTGGCACGCCACTGCTGCAAGGCGAGCCGGTCACCCTCATCGACAAGCAATCCAAGAAGAAGGCCCGGCCATGAGGACCATTTTTTTCCTCATGCTCTTCTGTGTCCTCGGCGGATTTTCTTCTGCCGCGCAGGGACCCAACATCCTCATCGTGTTCATCGACGACATGGGCTGGGGCGATTTTTCCTGTTTTGGAAACAAGGACGCGCGCACGCCGAGCATTGACCGCATCGCGGCGGAGGGCATCCGGTTCGAGCAGTTTTATGTGAACTCGCCCATCTGCTCGCCCTCGCGTTGCGCGCTGACCACCGGGCAGTACCCGCAGCGCTGGCGCATCCACTCATTTCTCAACAACCGCGCTGACAACGAACGGCGCGGCTGCGCGAACTGGCTCGATCCGAAAGCGCCAACGCTCGCGCGCATCCTCCAGGCAAACGGCTACGCCACCGGCCACTTCGGCAAATGGCACCTCGGCGGCCAGCGCGATGTCGATGACGCGCCACCCATCACTGCGTATGGCTTTGATGAATCGCTGACCAATTTTGAGGGCATGGGACCGAAGCTGCTCCCGCTCACGATGAAGCCTGGCGAGAGAGAGGCAGGCAAAATCTGGGTCGATGCCGAGCGCCTCGGACAGCCCGTCTCATGGATGCAGCGCTCAAAGATCACCAGCGGCTTCATCGACGCCGCCATCCCCTTCATCGACAAAGCCGCCGCCGCAAAGAAACCCTTCTTCGTCAATCTCTGGCCCGACGACGTCCACGGCCCCTGGTGGCCACCGACGGACAAATGGGCTGACGGCAAACGCGGCCTCTACCTCTCCGTGCTCGAAGAAATGGACCGCCAGCTCGGCAAACTTTTCGATTACATCGGCAACACACCCGCGCTGCGTGACAACACGCTCATCCTCATCTGCTCCGACAACGGCCCCGAACCCGGCGCAGGAAGTGCCGGCCCTTTTCGCGGCAGCAAGACCACGCTCTACGAGGGCGGCACACGATCCCCGCTCATCATCTGGGGGCCTGGGTTGATCGAGAAAAATAAAGCTGGTACGAGCAACGAAACCTCCGTCTTCGCCGCCTTCGATCTCGTTCCTTCCTTGCTCTCCATTGCGAAGATCGAGTCAGCAGGCATCGCCTTTGACGGTGAAAACATCGCCCCTGTGCTCCTCGGCCAAAGCACCACTTCCCGCACTGCGCCCATCTTCTGGCGCCGCCCGCCTGATCGCAAAACCGCATCCGCCACTCTCACCGAACGCCTCCCTGATCTCGCCATGCGCGATGGAAGCTGGAAGCTCCTCTGCGAATACGATGGCACCAAGCCGCAGCTCTACGACCTCGCGCAAGATCGTGCCGAAACCAAAAACCTCGCCGCGCAATATCCCGACATCGTCAGTCGCATGACCAAGTCATTGCTCGCCTGGCACCAAGCCCTGCCTCCTGACAACGGCCCGGCTCTGGGAGAAGAAAAACCCAAGGGCAAAGGCAAGAAGAAGGCGTGAGGCTGAGGCAGGGTGCCGGAGGCACCGGAGATATTTGCCGGTAGTGCAGCGAGGCTCTGCGAGCGGAACCACCGGACCGCGACGGCACACGCCGCCATCCATCAAGGCCACGCACCGGCAGGGGTGTCGGAGGTGAGACGAATGTTTCTGGCGTCCCTGCCGGGACGCGCGCTTGAAACACCCGCGCATGGGGCGGGATGGTCCGGTGGCTGCGCTCGGTGACTCGCTCCACCACCGGCTAATATCGGTCATGCCTCCGGCATGGGAGCAGTGTGATCAAACATGTCTCGTCGCATCACCGGTGGTTCATTCACGCAGATTGAATCGGTGCCGGAGGCACCAGAGATATTAGCCGGTGGTGCAGCGAGGCTCTGCGAGTGGAACCACCGGACCGCGATGCGCGCGGGACGCGTGGTTCAAGGTTGCGCCCCGGCAGGGGCGCGTGAGGCTCACCCATGGCCTCGACGCATCTTTCCCTTCGTCACCACTGGCAGGAAGGTTACGGCGGCTTCACCGTGAGCGCCTCGTCCTTGGAAAAAGTGCGTGGTTATGTGCTCCGGCAGGAGGAGCATCATCGGGTGAAAACGTTTCAGGAAGAGTACACTGAGATGCTCCAGCGCGGCCTCGTCGAATATGATGAGAAATATCTCTGGTGATGTGGCGCGTCTCGTGCGGACACATGCCCGTCAGCGGCCTCACCCCCGGCGGCATGTACCTGTTCCAAGTAAGAGCCGTCGGCGGCAGCACCGGCTACAGCGATTGGAGCGATCCAGTGAGCCATATGAGTTTGTGAGGCAGAAAGAAACCGGGAGGAGGCCGAAAGCCTCCTCTCGGCCATCCCTCGGTCATATTGAGCACGAGAACATGAAGCGCATGAGCGTCAGACCCAACAATGTGGCTGCCCATCATCCACCAGTGAGCAAAAACCAACAGCCATGAAGCCCGAATCTCGTCGGTACTCGACAAAACTGTGGCCTATAATGGTGTTGACGTTCACGACAGAATTGTGTCTCATCAAGTAGTTCGCCCAACCAAGAATCGTCGCTGCACCCCCCGATCGAATGCACCCGAAGAACTAACCTCACGTCATGACTGGTGTATCAAAGACGCTCATTGCCATTCTCGCCGTTACCAACATCGCATGGGGCGCATATTTCCTTCGGTCCCAGCAGACATCTTGGACGATGGAGCAGCGAATAAGCGGATTTGAATCTGCAGTGGAGGAGATGAGATCTGCGTTCCACGCATCACGCAGGCCAGATGCCACGAGGGAGAGGGTCATCCACGCTGTGCAAGGCTCCAACCTGGCTGAACCAGCCATCGAGAGAGATGGCTACTGGTGGTGGGGATCGGTAGGAATGAGTTTCTCGGAGTCAGGCCAGATGACCGACATTATGGTGCGTCCAGACTTGGCCGATCAGCACCCGCTACCGATGCAGAGAGCACCATGACCATCATTCAGCAGACACACGCCCACAAGTCGGCACCGGACAAAAACGGATGCAGGCAACGGCTCGTATGGCATCTGTCGTGTCATCGACGCTTCCCTCTTGCCGGCGCCTAATCCGAAACGTTGTTCGGGCAGAGCCAGATGAACCAACTCACCACCGCTTTTGAGATCACATCAGGAACGAACGGCATTCGAGAAGACCTCCAGTTCCGATTGGTGGTGGGTGTTGTTGTTTTGATTGCAGGAATCCTTGGGCTCATCCTCCGCAAGAAGGCTGGAGGACGATTCCCGAAGATACTGGGTAGCTCCGCATTCCTCACGGGATGGGGCATTTTGTGGCTCATCGTCCATATTTCACTTTGGATAAGCGAAACAGCTGACATTGACCATTTGCTAGATCTCTATCACAGTGGACAGAGTCAGATTGTCGAGGGCGTGGTTCATGTCTCTTATGAGCAGAAAGGACACGACGCTGGTGACAAGATCATCGTCGGAGACCGCAGGTTTGAAGTGAACTACTATCTTTTCACGCCAGGCTACAAACAGAACATTTTCCACGGTGGTGTGTTACGTGAGGGTGTCTTCGCACGTCTTCATTATCACGAAGGCGTAATCTTGAAAGTTGAAGTCGGAAATAAGACAACTGGCCGAAAAGACAGTGCCGAAAAGAGCCATGACTGATCTTCCCGCAGCACCAAAGAGCCCGAACGGACATGGTTAGCATCGCGCGAAGCCGCGATGCTAACCGTTGTTGAGCGATTCGCGTCGGACGCGGGGGAACTTAGTTCGCGGGGACGATGCCAACGGATGCAGACAACGGCTCGAATGGCATTTGTCGTGTCATCGATGCCTCCTGCTCGCCGTCGCCTCACGGGTCACTGACCCGAGCTACAGCGCAGCCGGCTTCGCCGCTGCAAGCATCGGTCAGTGACGGGCGTTCCGGGTTTTCGCGTAGATAACCGCGCCACCGCCGTTCACTGTGTCTTTTCTCCATGAAGCTCCTTCTCATCCTCCTTTCGTCATTCGTCATTCTGCATTCATCATTCTCGGCTCCGCCGAACCTCATCTACATCCTCGCCGATGACATGGGCTTCTCCGACATCGGCTGCTATGGCGGGGAGATCGACACGCCGAATCTCGATGCGCTGGCGAAAGGCGGCGTGCGCTTCACGCAGTTTTACAACACGGCGCGTTGCTGCCCCACGCGTGCGGCTTTGCTCACGGGACTGTATCCGCATCAGGCGGGCATCGGGCACATGATGGAGGACCGGCAGATGGAAGGTTATCGCGGTAACTTGAGCAAGAGCTGCGTCACCATCGCCGAGGCGCTGAAACCAGCGGGCTACAAGAGCTACGCGGTCGGCAAGTGGCATGTCACGAACGTGACGAAGCCGAAGACTGACGCCGACAAACACAACTGGCCGCTCCAGCGCGGCTTTGATCGCTTCTACGGCACCATTCACGGCGCAGGCAGTTTCTTTGATCCGAACACGCTCACGCGCGACAACACCTACATCTCGCCCTTCGCCGATCCCGAGTATCCAGCCAGCGATTACTACTACACCGACGCCATCAGCGACCACGCCTCGCGCTTCATTCGCGAGCATGAAAAGACGAAGCCCTTTTTTCTCTACGTCGCCTACACCGCCGCGCACTGGCCGATGCACGCGAAGGAGAAGGACATCGCGAAATACAAAGGCAGGTACGCTGCTGGCTACGAGACCGTGCGCAAAGCGCGGTATGAGAAGATGCTCAAGGAGGGCGTCATTAGCGCCGCCAGCACGACGAACTGGCCGCTGCCGCCGAATATGGGCGAGAAAGAGTTTTGGGACTGGGACCAGCGCAACATGGAAGTCTTCGCCGCGATGGTGGACAATATGGACCAGGGCATCGGCCGCATTGTTGCCGCGCTCAAACAAGCCGGGCAGTTTGAGAACACGCTCATCTGCTTCATGCAGGACAACGGCGGCTGCGCCGAGAATATGGGACGTGTCGGAAAAGGCTCGCAGCGTGGCGACGCGGCCACGCTCGCTCCTTTGAGCAAAGAATTTCTCCAGCCTGACATGATCCCAAAACAAACGCGTGACGGCTTCCCGGTGCGCCAGGGCAGGGGTGTGATGGCAGGCGCTGGCGACACCTACATCGGCTACGGCGAGGCATGGGCGACGGTGTCGAACACGCCCTTCCGCAAGCACAAGCATTGGGTGCATGAAGGCGGCATCAGCACGCCGCTCATCGTGCACTGGCCGGCAGGCATCACACGCAAAGGTGAACTCGAAAGCACACCGGGCCATCTCATCGACCTCATGGCCACGGCGGTCGATGTTTCCGGGACGACGTATCCAGCAAGCGTGAAACCGATGGAAGGCCGCAGCCTCGCTCCGCTTTTTAGCGGCGGAAAAATCGAGCGCGACGCCATCTACTGGGAGCACGAAGGCAACCGCGCCGTGCGTGTCGGCGATTGGAAACTCGTCGCCGAGCACGCCAAGTCCTGGGAACTCTATAACATCGCTCAAGACCGCTCAGAGCAGAATGATCTGAGCCAGCAGGAGTCCGAACGCGTGAAACAGATGACTGCCATGTATGATGCCTACGCCAAACGCGCCAATGTCGAGCCGTGGGAGAAGGTGATGCCGAAACAGCAGCCCAAAGCGGCAAACAAGGGCAAGGGTAAGTGAAAGCCTTCTTCGCACGGAGTCAGGCCATGGGATCATGTTCATTCCAAAGCGCCGAGCGTGTCTGTCGCCCGCGCTTTAACTTCGAGGTTGCAGGGCCGGGCCGGGGGCGCCTTCGCAGCCTTTGGCTCCGTTGCCGATGAGAATCATGTGCTTCCGTTCGGCAACGATGAGAAATTAAAGAATCAGAAATCAGGGTTCAAAGAGAGGTCTCTCACCCGAAATTAGAAACGAATCCCCAACCGCTCCGCCACACGCTTCGGACGGCGCAGAGCCTCGGCCATGCGGAAGGCTTCGTCAGCGCCACGCAGGTCTTTGCAGGCCGGATGAGCCTCGGGTGCGGCGATGATGCCGAGGTTGTGCAGCACATGAGCGGTGCTGTGTTTGTAAGCGGACGCGCTCATGTTGGCATCGAGACGGAAGACCTGATCTTCCAGCGATTGGAAGGCCTCAAAGACTTTATAGACTCGCGTGTCGAAGCGACCGGTGCCGGTTGGGAACTTCTTCTGCGGCGCGTCGTCATTCAGCCACATGTCCTTCGCCGCGCAGATGAGCGGCGCACCACTCACAGCAGCGCCGATGAGTAGCGGCAGGCCAAGTTTGATAGCCGTGGCGATGCCAAAGTCATCACCACTGTGCGCTGCAAAATCGAGTCCTAGGTCACGACTCATCGCCGCCCAATAAAGGAAGTGCGGCTCATCGAGCGTGCTGATTTTTCCGCCCACAAACTTCGGATGCATCGCGAGCTGATGCAGCAGCCAAGGCCCAAACGGCCGCGCCCACGGCACAAAAGCCGGCTCCAGTGCATGGACGATGCCCGGACGGATCAGCCACTCCGCGATCTCATAGTAAGCATCGCGGCAAGGCTCAGGATCGAGCGCGCTGAGCCACTTCGAGGTCATGAGCATCACCTCGCAGTTGTCATGCTGCTGCACGATGTCGATCAGCGGACGATAGCGCTCGGCTTTAAAACATGTGTCGTCCTGAGCGCCGCGAGCCGTGACACCCGCGATGAACTTCGTCGTCGGAAAACCTGCTCGGAAGCGCCTCAGCACCTCGGCATACTGCAAGTCATCCATATCAAAGATGTAGCCCGTATCCGCATTCAGCACCGGCACAAACTCCACCCCATAATGATCCGCCGTGGCCTGCATCCAGCGCAGACTCCCGATGAAGCCCTCCCAGTCCGGTTTTTGATCCCGAAACGGCAACAACGCCGCCGCGCACAGGCGAGGCTTCGTCGTGTGATCGATCAGTTCTTCCTCTCCGGTCCACGCCCACTTGGTATCGAGCCAAGCAGTGTTCGGAGTGAGGTCTTCAGGTTTGGAGATGAGTGATTTCATGAGGTCGTTGAAAGTAGTTGCGGCTTTAGCCGCATCAGGGAGTTCGGCTAAAGCCGAAGCTACATTGTTACACCAAAGGCTCCACATTAAGCCACTTGCGCTGTTCCCAGCTCTGGAGGCCAAGTTCGGCGAGCTGCACACCTTTCGCTCCTTCACGCAGTGACCATGGGAATGGCGTGCCGACGGCCACGTGCTTCAAAAACTCTTCCCACTGGATTTTGAAAGCGTTGTCGTAGGTCGTCGTGTCCGGCACTTCCTGCCAGCCGTCGAAGAAGTTGATCGGCTGATCGATGTCCGGGTTCCAAGTCGGACGTGGCGTAGTGCCCGCTGCCTGCACCCAGCACTTCCGCAACCCCACAATAGCGCTGCCATGGGTGCCATCGACCTGCATCGTCAGCAGATCATCGCGACGCACGCGGACCGTCCAGGAGCTGTTGAACTGGCACACGACACCGCCTTCGCATTCAAAGGTGGCGTAGCAGGCATCATCACTTGTGCAGGCATATTCCTTGCCGCGCTCGTCGATGCGTTTTGGCAGATGCGTGGCTCCGAGACAACTCACCGCCTTCACTTTGCCAAAGAGATCGTCGATCACATAACGCCAATGGCAGAGCATATCCACGATGATGCCGCCGCCGTCTTCCTTGCGGTAGTTCCACGACGGACGCTGCGCAGGTTGATCACCATCTTCACCCGTGAAGACCCAGTAACCGAACTCACCACGCACACTCAAAATGCGACCGAAGAACCCTTGATCACGCAGCAGGCGGAACTTGCGAATGCCCGAGAGCCAAAGCTTGTCCTGCACCACGCCATTCTTCACGCCCGCGTCCTCGCAGAGCTTCGCCAGCCGCATCGCCTCCGCCGCTTCCACCGCCGTCGGCTTCTCACAATAGATCGCCTTCTTGGCCTTCACTGCCTTCTCGATAAAACCCGCCCGTTGCAGCGTGCCCGAGGCATCAAAGAAGATCTCGTCTTCAGGATTCGCCAAAGCCCCGTCCACATCCGTCGTGAATCGCGTGAAGCCCGTGCGAGCTGCCAGCGCCGCCAGCTTGTCATGATTGCGGCCCGTCAGAATCGGGTCCGGCATCAAAATCAAATCATCGCCCACCTTCACGCCGCCCTGATCGCGGATCGCTTTGATGGAGCGAATGAGATGCTGATTGGTGCCCATGCGTCCCGTGACGCCGTTCATGATGATGCCGATTCGTTGTGTTTTCATAGTGTGAGGAAAGCTCGCTATAAAAACCCACTCGTAGCGGCTGGTAAAACAGTTCTTTCCAGCCGGAAGGAGCGGAAATAGTGAACTTCAAGGATGCAGCACGAGCGGAGCCGACGCCCCGAGGGGATCTCATACATCAGGGGCCGAATCACAAATCCAGGATTGGCATGCAAACGTAGAGTGTGGAATCAAATCAGTTAACCAGCCCAACAAAACCGACGGTCCAGCTATCCCACTGCCTTGGCTCGTGCGTGCGTTGCTTGAGCAGCCCCCAAATACAGGCTTTGCGGGGGCGGGCCATCGCCTGGCGCAAGGCGTTTATGTTTGTGGCGATCATCAATGGAGTGCTTCGATCGGGGGTGCCATCATCTCTGGAAGGCCGACGGCGGAGGCTTTACTCAAGTCATCTTAAATCACAGCGCCATGCCTTCGATCTTTAACACCAGCACACCACTCGCGGCCAGCGCCGAGAGGATGTTCGACTTTCACAGCGATCCGAACAATCTCCCTGAGGTCATGCCACCGACACTGACGCTGGTCTCTCTGAAGACGGATGGTCCCGCTATGGAAGGGCGCATGATTGAGCTGCATTGCCGTGACTGGTGGATCATTCCGATGCGCTGGACCTGCCGATGGAAGACGGTGCAACGCCCGCACTTGCTGGCGGATGAGATTGTGAAAGGACCCTTTGCGCTGTTCATCCATGAGCATCGCTTTGATGCTGTGGGCGCGGAGCGTTGCGTGATGCACGACAGGATCACCTATCAGTGGGGGCGCTCATGGTGGGGGCGACTGGTCTCGGAGACGGGCGTGCGGCTGTATTTGACCCTGCTGTTCAAGTATCGGCACTATCGGACCCGGAAATGGGCGGCTCGACCAACTGCAACTCAACACGACTGATGGACGTCACCCGCAAACTCGAAATCCTAGCTGATGCGGCGAAGTATGATGCTTCGTGTGCGAGCAGTGGCGCGGCCCGGAAGGATTCTCGGGGCAGCAAGGGCGTGGGATCCACGGGCGGGGCGGGGATTTGCCATTCTTACACGCCGGATGGGCGATGCGTATCACTGCTGAAGGTGCTGATGACGAATGCCTGTCTCTATGACTGTCACTACTGCATCAATCGCCGGTCCAGCAACGTCACGCGAGCGAGGTTCACGCCGGATGAGGTGGTCCGGTTGACGCTGGACTTCTACAAGCGGAACTACATTGAGGGATTGTTTCTGAGCAGTGGGATCATCCGCAGTGCGGATCACACCATGGAGCTGGTGATCGAAGTCGCGCGGAAGCTGCGTGAGGAGCATCAGTTCCGTGGCTACATTCACTTGAAGACTATTCCTGAGGCATCGCAGGCGCTGATTGCGCTGGCGGGTCGCTATGCGGATCGAATCAGCATCAATGTCGAGCTGCCGAGCCAGGATGGACTCAACGCCCTGGCTCCTGAAAAAAATCTGGCGCGGACAGAATCGGCCATGGGACATATCCGGGGAAAAATCGACGAGCGATATGCCGAGAAGCGAAAGCCTGATGCGCCGAAGCCGCCGCCCTTTGCCACGGGACAAAGCACCCAGATGCTGGTGGGAGCTGATGCTTCAACCGATGCGTTGATTTTGGGCTGTGCGGACAAGCTTTACACGACTCACCGGTTGCGCCGGGTTTACTATTCGGCCTTCAGTCCGATCCCGGAGCCGTCTTCGATTTTACCGCTGAAAGCTCCGCCTTTGATTCGCGAACATCGGCTGTATCAGGCGGACTGGTTGCTGCGGTTTTATGAGTTTAAGGTGGAGGAGATCGCGAATGCTGCGGACCCCAATCTAGATTTGGCACTGGACCCTAAGCTGTCTTGGGCACTGCGAAACCGAGCAACGTTTCCGGTGGATGTAAACAAAGCTCCCCGGGAGATGCTGCTGCGGATTCCAGGGTTGGGCGTGCGGAATGCGGAGCGCATTTTGAGTGCTCGCCGCTACACCCGGCTCCGGTTGGCGGATCTCATTCGACTGAGATTGCAGATGAAGAAGCTGCTGCCTTTCATCATCACGGTGGATCATCATCCCGTTAAGATGGGGCTGGATAGCGATGCGCTGCGGGCAAGGTTTTTGCCGCCACCGAGGCAACTCGAACTCAACTTTGACGCGCCGCCAACACCTGCTGCGAGTGACTTCCTCTCGGTTAGGTCTGGGGAACTCTAGGCACCCCATGCGCACCATCGTCATTCAACCCGAGTATGAAGTGTGGAGGACGGTGGCCCGTGACTTGTTAGCGCAGGGCGTCTCTCCTGATGAGCTTCTTTGGTCAGACAGCCCTGAGGAGGCTTCTTTATTCGCGGGTGAAGAGGGTGCAGCTCGGATTTCTGCGCCAAACGTTATCAAGGTGCCGCCTGCGTTTTTAGACATCGCCCGGAGTGCAGCGGCGCACACCGATGCGAGACGCTGGGCTTTGCTCTACCGAATGCTCTGGCGCCTGACGCTGGGTGGCGAACGGCACTTGCTCTCCATGGCCACGGATCGTGATGTGCGGCAGGTGCAGGACTGGTGCAAAGCGGTGGGGCGCGACATCCACAAGATGCATGCCTTCGTGCGCTTTCGCTTGGTCGGCGTGAATGCCAACACACGCCGCGAACAGTTCGTGGCTTGGTTCGAACCGGATCATCGCATCGTGCGGCTGGCTGTGCCGTTTTTTGAAAAGCGATTTGCTGGGATGGACTGGTCGATTCTGACGCCTTATGAGTGCGCGCACTGGGATGGCCAGCGGCTGCATTTCACTCCCGGTGTGTCACGAAGCAACGCGCCTGATGCAGATGCGCTGGATGATCTGTGGCGCACTTACTATCGGAACATCTTCAATCCAGCGCGGGTCAAAATCAGCGCCATGCAGTCGGAGATGCCGAAGAAGTATTGGAAGAATCTGCCAGAGGCCCCTCTTATCGTAGAACTGATTGCGGAGAGTTCAGGCAGAGTGAAGGGCATGTTGGAAACGGAGGAACGTCCTGCCAAACCAGCGCCCAACAACGCCTATCTGAAAGCGCTTCAGGAGATGAATCGAAATGATTTAACGGATGCCATCCACGATCCCGAGCAGCCATGAAAGGCGTGAAGAAACAGGATCTACCGTCCAAGATTTGCCTCATCTGCGAGCGTCCGTTCACATGGCGCAAGAAGTGGGAGAAGGTGTGGGATAGCGTGAAGTATTGCAGCGATCGCTGCCGCCGAAACAAAGTGGGCAACTAGCAACGATCAGAGCGCGGAAGCTGAATCGAAGGAAACTTCCGAGCAGCCAGGACTTTCAGAACCTCCGCCGCTGCGGCCCAACCGGATAGCGCTGCGCCTTCCACACGGGGTCCGGCAAAGGCATCACCCGCAAGCACCAGCGGAGGATGGCTGCAAACGACGGCGCAGGTAAGCGGGTCGGTTTGGCGGGGCTTGCTGTAACGCCAGCCGTGGACTTGATGAGATTTGACTCCGGCGCCAATCCATTCGGCCGCCACTGCGAGTAACTGGCGCGCGGTTCCATCGCGATCCTGATCCCAATGCGCGACACTGTAACCATCTGTGGCATGCAGCGTGATGGCAGGCTCGCTGGAGACACCTTTGAGCTGATTGTCGGCGATCCACGAAATGGGTCCGCTTGCAGGAGCAAAACCTCCTGGAGGAGGCAGCTGCGAAGGTCCGTCCAACACGGCCATCACTGCTAGGCAACGCTCATAGTGAATGCTGCTGAGCCGTTGCTGGAGATTTGGCTCTAGCGGGACACCGCCAGCCTCTAGCAACACGAGCGATTGCGGAACGGGCGCGGTCAAAATCACGGCTCCAGCAGACCAAGTCTCTCCATCGGCCATGCTCATTATCCAGCGGTCTGACTCTGGGCGCACGGAGGCGACTTGTTTCTCCTGAACGATCTCCAAGCCTAGAGCGAGGTGTTTTGCCAGAGCCGACATGCCGGGTGAGCCGCGCCAGCGCGGGTGACCATCGGCCTCGGCGGTGAAGCCTCGACACCACTCGACGGCGGCCCCCGCTGCGCAGGCACTTTTTAACACCTGCTCAAAATGAGGATCACGAGCGGTGACAAACTGTGCGCCATGATCAAACGTAGCTGCGCCAATCCTGCGCGTGGCCATGCGTCCGCCGATGCCGCGACCTTTATCAATGAGCAACGGTTTGCGCCCGGCATTCTGCAAAGCGGATGCTGCCGATAGACCGGCCATGCCAGCCCCAATGACGAGCACGTCAGTACTTCTGATGATGGATTCATTCGTCATTGGGGGCGCCTTTGAGATGTTGTTCGAGGAGCTTGCGATGCTTGGTGATGCGGCCCGAAATACGTTTGCGCCACAAGCGAAAGCTGGATGGCATCAGTTCGCGGCGCATGACTTCGATGACCTGCCTTTCGGTCAAACCGGTGCGCTCCTCCCACGCTAGGCGGATGATGCGTGAGATCTGTTCGTCCACTGGAGCCGGTTTCATGATGAGCGAAGGGTGCTGAGGTGGTGGCTCATCTTTTGCCAGAAGGGAAAGAAACCGGCAGATGCAAAGGAGAGCGCTGTCTCGTCTGACGGCCTGCGCAGGAGTGTTAAGCGCGCACCCATGGCGTCCATTGCAGACTTCAAACGGGGCAGAAGGTCGTGAGTCGGCCCCACGAACGGTGCAAAGGCAACGACCTCGCTCAGATCGTTCTCTTTGGCCCATGCACAAAGTGCCTGCGCCGGATCCGCAGTCTCCAGTGCAGATGTCGGGCAGCCGTAGTGCGTCGCTGCTCTCGCCAAACCTTCATGAATCACGGTGTGCAGCGAATCGATTCGCTGCTGGCTGAGACGATACACATCTCGGTAAACTGGGTCGCTGATGAACGCCGCCACGCCCACGGGTTCAAGTGTGGACAGTGGTCCAATTTCAGGCACGAGGTCATCAGGATGCAGCCACAAGCCCCGGCGCGCGGCGGTTGGTGCTAGAGCACTGGGATGCTGTGGCAGCGTGATTTTAGTGAGGTCGGTAGTCTCGCGAACCGTCACGGCACTCACGACTTCATCTCGGAGCCGGTCGTTGCCAGCGGAATCGCCAGCGAGATAGTTTGAGGCATACTTTTCGATATTCGAGAGGCGCACGAGATAAGTTTTACCTGCTGTCTGAAGGCCAGCCACCCATCGCCAGGAGAGCGTGTTGCTCGCGGGATCAGCATCCAGCAGATGTCTAAAAAAGAAATCTGCACCCAGCTCCCATGGCATTTGCTCGACGTGAATCCAAAAACTAGCCCACCACATTCGGGCATGGTTGTGCAGGTAGCCGGTGTCGATGAGTTCGCGGGCGATTTTATCCATGCAGGCCACGCCGCTCTGGCCCGACATGATCACCTCGGCTCGGGCCAGCGTTTCCTCCGGCAACTCCTCGCGCAATGAGTGAACCCGCAGCCGCCATTGTGTCCAGACCTGCGGACGCATCTCCAGCCAGCCCTTCCAGTAGCGGCGCCAGCACACTTCTTGGAGCCATTTCTCGGCTTGGTGAAAGCTGTGTTCGGCTAGCGTATCCTGGATGATCTCGTCCTCGAGCAATGTCCGAAAACGAAGGCTGGCACTGAGGCATGAAACATTCCGATGGCCGGGCCGAACATGATTCCTGGCAGTCGCATACGGAACCACATCAGGCAGAAAACCTCGCCAGGAACCTTTCGCATCTTGGCGGGTCAGTGGGTTGGGAGGCGGCATTGAAAAAGCGGAATTAAGAGAACAGGATGACAGACTCTTCGAAGCAAAAAACTAGAGAGAGCTACACTGTAACGCTTGGTGCCAAGTTTGGGATTCCATGAGTAAGAATGGTGCGCATAGCTTAGCTGCACCATCTGGCTAAGCGCATCTTGAATGCAGGCCATATTCCGTTTCGCAGGTTCAATAACGAGGGCAGCACAGTTGCGGGGTGGTGCGCCGGCTTACGCGTAGAGTTTTGCGTACCTGGAGGCGATCTCGTCGAGGAAGAGATTCTGATCGGTGGCCCACCATTTGTTCGAGAAGATCTCCACTTCGCGGTGGCCGGTGAAGCCGGTGGCGTCCACCCAGTCGCTAATTTCGCGGATGTTGATGCAGCCTTCACCCATGAGGCCGCGGTCGTTTAGGAGATCAGTCGTCGGAGTTTTCCAATCGCAGATGTGGAAGGCGTGCAGGCGGCCGGTGCGGCCAGCGAGGTCGATCTGCTCCTTCAACTCGGGGTCCCACCAGACGTGATAGACATCGACAGCAATGCCGAGTGATTTGGGTGAGCCGAGCGCATCGCAAATCTCGTGAGACTGGCGCATGGTGTTCACCGCGCTGCGATCATCGGCATACATCGGGTGTAGTGGCTCGATGGCGAGTCTCACACCCGCAGCCTCCGCTGCAGGCAAAACAGCGGCGATGCCATCCGCGACTTGCTTCCGCGATTCGACGAGAGGCTGGCCAGGAACCGCGCCACAGACCAAAACGATGAGCGGTGCGCCGATGGCGTGGGCCTGCTCGATGGCGAGAAGATTGTCATGAATCGCCGCCTGACGACCTGCTGCAGTGGCCGAAGGGAAAAAGCCGCCACGGCATAAGCTGACGATTTCCATGCCCGAGTCCGCTGTTTGGCGCTTCACCGCCGCGAGATCGCGACCTTCCAACGCTTGCCGCCAAATCGTGATGCCACTCACGCCGCGCTTCGGGAATTCCACGAGGCATTGATCGAGGTTCAGGGGCTTGGTGGTGATGGTGTGGACGCAAAGTCTGCTCATGGGAGGAATGATGGCTTGAAGAGCACACTGGTAAAACAGTTCTTTCCGGTGAAGATGGCCGGGTGCGGATGCTGCGAAGCGAGCCGTGCATGATCTCATTGGCCTACGCGGTGGAAGGCTCACCATCGGTGCCATTCCCTCGGTCAGTGCTTGCCTGCTTCCCGCTGCAATCGCGGCGTTTCGCAAATTGCATCCATTGGTCGAACTGGCGCTTTTTGAAGGCACATCGGAAGCGGTGGCGCAGTGGGTCGAAAGCGGGCGCGTTGAGTTTGGCATCGTGCAACTGCCGACCAGCAGCGGCAGCTTTGATGAGCATCCGCTTTTCACCGAGCCATTCGTTGCCCTAATCGCCAGGAGCCATGCGCTGGCCAAACAGAAGTCCATCAGCCTCTCCAAGCTCGCCGAAGAGCCATTCATCCTCTACAAGGGCCGCGCACGCGACACGGCGCTCACTGCGTGCCGTGTTGCGGGATTCGAGCCACGCATCGCCTGTGAAAGCAGCGAGCTGGAGACCATTCGTTCGCTTGTCGCTGCGGGACTGGGCCTCGCCATCCTGCCCCAGCTCGCCACTCGACAGCCCACTGCTGGATGCACTGTCGTGCGGCTACGAGACAATCCGGTGGAGCGGCAGGTGGCGTTGTTGAGTCGCTCAGGGCACACGGCTTCGCCCAGTGCGGCGGTTTTTCGGGAGCTGCTGAAAAGTCGGGGACCGGTCTAGCAGCGAGAAGTTTGTCCAAAGTTCTGTTCGCGCGACTTGATGTCGCGCTACGATACTATTTCCCATCTTATGCTTCGACTCATCACTCTCATCACCGCCTGCTGCTTGCCGGCCTCAATTGCCGTAGCCCAGACACCTGTCGCCCTGCCGCTGTCACCGGCAGAGCTGGCAGTCGATCATGTGAAGCTGATCAAAGGCCTCAATGCTGCGGCGATGGAGCGCGGCGAAACGCTCTACAAGACGCTGTGCATCGCCTGCCATGGCACACCGGAGAGGGCGGGATCGCTGCCGCTTTCGCGTGCGTTTTGGAAAGAGCCGTTCAAGAACGGGGGTGATCTGCATGGCATCTACCGCACGCTGACGACTGGCCTTGGCCTGATGCCGCCGTGGACGATGCTGACGCCGCAGCAGAAGTATGACGTGTCGTATTTTGTGCGTGAGAAATATGTGAAGACGGCAAACCCAACAGCCTATGGGCCGGTGACGGAGGCGTATCTCGCGAAGCTGCCGAAGCCGCAGGGTGAGTTCGTGGAGACGGCGGAGATGAAGGAGTTTCAAAAAGGACCGAAGTATCTGCGAATGGACTTCGGTCCCGCGCTGATGTGGACGCTGGAGGCTGCGCCGGGAAACATCGCCTACAAAGGCATCGCCGTGCGCCTGGATGAAGGTCCCGGTGGCGTGAGCAAAGGCAAGGCGTGGATGCTTTACGATTACGATACGATGCGTGTGGCGGCGGCTTGGACGGGCGATAAGTTTGTCGATTGGCGCGGCATTGCTTTTGACGGATCACACGGCACGCACACGAAGATCGTGGGCGAGACGGCTTTTGTGAATCCCAATACACCGGGCTGGGCGAATCCGGCGACGGGTGGTTATGAAGAGGTGCGCTTCATCGCGACCGACAAGAATCCGTATGGTCCTCTGCCGCGCGCGTGGATGAGATTCAAAGGCATGCATCAGCAGGGTGATCGCACCATCCTGAGCTACACGGTTGGTGCAGCGGAGGTGCTGGAGACTCCGGGTTGTGAAGTGCAGGATGGGACGCTCGTGTTTACCCGTACGCTGGAAATCGGCACCAGTGATGTGGCTCTGGAGTTGCGTGTGGCAGATGAGAAGCAGACGGTGACAATCAGCGGCCAAACTGTGTCTCAGATCGTGAAGGCGAATGGCTTTCAGCTGCTGCGTGTGCCAGAACGCAAAGACGTGGAGCGTGTGGTGGTGCGCATCGTTTCAAGCTTGAAGGCGGAGCCGAGCTTGAAGCCAGTCGTCGCTGCGCCGGCGGATTTGAAGTCGCTGATCATGGGCGGTGCATCACGCTGGCCGAATGCGCTGACCTCGCAAACTGCACCAGCCGTGACGGGCGATGGACTAGCCTCGGACACGTTGGTGTTTCCAGAGAATTCTGCGAATCCATGGCAGACTCAATGGCGCATCGGTGGGCTCGATTTCTTTGCCGATGGCAACCGTCTCGCGCTCTGCACATGGATGGGCGACGTGTGGATCATTGAAGGCATCCTCGATCCCGCAGGCAAGCTGACGTGGAAGCGCATTGGCTCAGGCTTGAATCAGCCTCTTGGGCTCAAAATTGTAGATGGCATCATCCACATCACCTGCCGCGATCAACTCCTGAAGCTGCGCGATCTCAATGGCGACGGCGAGACGGACTTTTACGAATGCCTCAACAGCGATCATCAAGTCACCGAGCACTTCCATGAATTTGCGATGGGATTGCAGACGGATGCAGCGGGCGATATCTATTATGCCAAGTCTGCGCGCCATGCCAAGCCACCGCTCGTGCCGCAGCACGGCACGCTGCTGCGCGTGAGCAAGGACGGCTCGAAGACCACCATCGTAGCCAATGGATTCCGCGCGGCCAACGGCGTGAGCGTCAACGACGACGGCACGTTTTATGTCACCGATCAGGAAGGCCACTGGACGCCGAAGAACCGCATCAACCTCGTGCGCGAAGGCCGGTTCTACGGCAACATGTGGTCACACGGCGCTCCCGAGGACAAAGCTGATGCGGCGATGGAGCAGCCGCTCGTCTGGCTCACCAACGAGTTCGACCGCTCGCCTGGCGAACTCGTGCGCGTGACGCCAGAATCATGGGCACCGCTGCAAAACAAGCTGCTCGACATCAGCTACGGCATGGGCCGCATGAACCTCATTCTGCAAGACGAGTCCGATCCCGCGCAGGGAGCCGCCGTCGCGCTGCCCATGCCAGACTTTCCCACGGGCGTCATGCGTGGGCGCTTTCATCCGACAACGGGCGATCTTTACACCTGCGGCATGGCGGTGTGGGCGTCGAACAAAATTCAAGATGGAGGTTTGTATCGGGTCCGCCGCACCGCGTCTGCCATGCGTCTGCCGGTGAAATGGAAAACCGCGAGAGGCAGCATCACAATCACATTCAGCGACGCGCTCGACAAGGCGATGGCCGAGGACATCGCGCAGCACACTCTCAAAACCTGGGACCTGCTTCGCAGTGGAAACTATGGCTCCAAGCACCTGAATGAACGCCGGCTCACCATCACGAGCGCCAGGCTCGCTGCCGATGGATGCACGCTGGTCCTCACGATCCCGGAGCTGTCGCCCGCGCGTGGACTGGAACTGCAATGCGCGCTCAAAGGCGCCGACGGCAAGGCTTTCACGCGCAGCATTCATGCGACGATCCATCGTTTGGGGGACGGCTGATCCATTCTACTCATGACGAGAAAAAACCTCTCGTTCCATGCTGGCACTGGCGCGCGGCGTCTCTATAGATGGGCGGATTCAAAAAATGACTTCTGTTTATTCTTCGGTTCAGGATTCCCTTCGCGCCGCTCCCCGGCGCTGGCTGGTCACGGGTGCGGCGGGTTTCATCGGCTCGCATGTGGTGGAGCAGTTGCTCAAGCTCGGGCAAAGTGTGCGGGTGCTGGATAATTTTTTCAGCAGCGGACCGCACAACCTTGAAAAGGTGCGCGGCATCGTGGGCGCGGCGGCTGCGGCGCGGCTGGAGTTTGTGGAGGGCGACATTCGCGACGCCGCGACGTGCGCGCGGGCCTGTGCCGGGATGGGGCAGGTGATTCATCTGGCGGCGCTCGGCTCGGTGCCGCTGTCGATGGAGCGGCCTGCGGAGTGCAATGAGATCAACGTGACGGGCACGCTGAACATGATGATCGCGGCGAACGCGGCCGGCATCCGGCGCTTTGTCTATGCGAGCAGCAGCGCGGTGTATGGGGATGACGAACTGCCGACAAAGCGAGAGGACTCCATCGGCAGGCCGCTCAGCCCATACGCGGCAAGCAAGTACATCGACGAGGTGTATGCGCGCACCATGCTGGCGTGCTACGGTCTGGAGACGGTGGGGCTGCGGTTCTTCAATGTGTTCGGCCCTCGACAGGATCCCAAGGGCGCTTATGCGGCGGTGATCCCGTGCTGGATCAGCCAGATGCGGAGCGGCGAGCCGGTTTACATCAACGGCGACGGCGGCAACACGCGGGATTTCTGTTTCGTGCGCGACGTGGTGCAGGCGCTGATCCTGGCATCCACGACGGACAACGCGGCTGCGTTTGGAAATGCCTTCAACGTGGGTCTCGGGGCGGCGACGAATCTGACCCAGCTTTTTGACACGATCAGTTTCTTTGTGCGGGAGACGGAAAGGCGGAGCGTTCCCGACGTGATCTACCGCGACTTTCGTCCAGGCGACATCAGGCACTCCTGCGCGGACACGACGCGCGTGACGGAGGTGCTGGGCTTCGCGCCGGAGTACTCGGTGCTCGATGGTTTGCGCGAGACGGTGTGATCTCAGCGAATCGCCGCGATGCCGGCGGCGATGGCGTCCGCGAGCACCTGGCGGTGAGCGGGGCTGGCGCAGCGTTTGCTCTCGGCCTTATTGCTGATGAATCCGCATTCCACGAGCGCGGCGGGCATCCTGGTTTCGCGCAGCACTTTGTAATCGCGGTTCGCGATCCCGCGGTTGATGCCGGTGACGCGGCGGTCGAGCGAGCGCTGGATGCTGGAGGCCAGGCTGCGGCCGCGAGAGCTGCGATAAAAAGTTTCCATGCCCGAGACGGCGCGGTTGCGGCTGGCATTGAAGTGGATGCTGACGAAGACGGAGGATGAATAGCGGTTGGCTTTTCGTGCACGGTATTCCAGTTCGACAAAGGTGTCGGTGCTACGCGTCATCACGGTGCGCAGGCCGCGTTTCTTCAGCGCGGTCTCCAGTCGCTTTGCCACGTCGAGGCAGAGTCTTTTTTCGACAAGCCCGTTCCACACCGCGCCGCCGTCCTTGCCGCCGTGACCCGCGTCGATGATGACGGTTGTGAATGCGTTCGCGCTGCTGACGCAGAAGAGAATCGCGAGGGTGAGCAATCTGGATGCGATGCCGGGGAGATTCATGACCAGGCTTTCAATGCTCGACTCGTGCCGGCTAGCGCGGGACCTTGAGGGATTTGCCGTCGCGGATGATGTCGGAGGAAAGTCCGTTGGCGGCTTTGATTTTGGCGACTGAGGTGCCGTACTTGCGGGCGATGGCGGAGAGCGTGTCGCCTTTCCTCACCGTGTGGCTGGAGCTGGAGGGTTTCTTCTTGGTGGTTGAAGCGACGCTCTTCTTCTTGGTGGTTGAGGCGGCGCTCTTCGTCCTGGCAGTGGTCGAGGAGGTTGACGATTTCTTCACGCCGCTGCTGCTGGAGCTTTTGCGCGCCGCGCCGCCGCCCTCGCTGTGAGATGAACGCCAGTCGGAGTAGCTGGTGCTGGCGTAGGCGTTGCGTCCGGCGCGTGCCTCGCCCTCGGCGGCCCAGGAGGTGATGTAATTGCCGTTGGAATCGAATGGGTAGTCCGCGTGCGACATGGAGTGGGAAGGCGTGGAGGCAGAGCCGTGCAGGTCGATGGTCGGGAGCCTGGCGGGGGCACCGCGAGTGCGGCCTTTGCTCGGTGAACTGCCGCAGGAGGCGAGGAAGAGCGGCAGGACGAGAGCCGCGATGACGGACAACGAGCGGAGGACGGAGAATTTCTGGGGAGGATTTAGCATTTCAATTTTCAATTTACAGATTTTGACTTCACATCAGGTCACTTGGTCTCAGGCATGTGGAAGCGTTTCACGATGCGGGTGACGCGCGGGACGCCATCCTTGTCTTTTTCGAGATAAAGCATGCGCTCGTGGTGGCAGGTGGCGTTGCCGGCGGGGAAGGAAAAGTACCATTCCGCGTCATTGAGCCGCCGCTCCAGCGGAACGCTGCCGAGAGATTCGAAAACCGTGCGGCCGTCCATGCCGACGCGGAGTTTGTCGAAATTGCGCTCCTGATAATTCGTCGCGTAGCGCGTGGATGAGCTGCCCATGTGCGTCACCGCGTTCCAGGACTCGCTGAATGAATAGCCAAACATGGTGGTGTAGAACGCGAGCATGATCACCGGGATGAGCAGGAGAATGGCGGGCGCGAAATAGTACCAGTTCTTTTTGAGGAAGTCCGATTTCATGGCGCGGATGCTTGCCGAGAACGGCGGAGCGGGCAAGGCGAAAGCTGGGGAGGGCTTTGAGCATTGAACATTGATCTTTGAAGTTGTGAGAAAGTATCCGGCGGCATGAGAAGTTCGGCGTGCTTTGCGATGCAAGGCCCTGCCACCACTGACTGAACGCTGACGCGGTTCAGCCATATTTCTCTGGCGCTGCGCGGGTTGGCGCTTGTAACATTGCGGACATTCGAGGTGAACGAAGAGACATCCAGCCGTCAGACAAGCAGCATTGTGTGGCAACCGCCGACCGTGGAGGCTTTGCAGGCGATGCTGCCGCAGTATGAGATCATTGCGATGATTGGTCGTGGCGGGATGGGCGCGGTTTTCAAAGGGCGGCAGCGCTCGCTGGATCGTCTAGTGGCGATCAAGTTGCTGCCATCTGACATCGGGGCGGCGGACAGCAGTTTTGTGGAGCGATTCAAAACCGAGGCGCGCACGATGGCGCGATTGAATCATCCGGGAATCGTAGGGGTGCATGAATTTGGAGAGACTGCGGACGAACAGTTTTTCTTTGTGATGGAGCATGTGGATGGCAGCGATCTGGCACGGGAGATCGCGGAGAACGGAAAAATTCCGCCGGACAGAGCATCGAAGATCACGATCGCGGTGTGTGACGCGCTGGCGTATGCGCACGCGAATGGCGTGGTGCATCGCGACATCAAGCCGGCGAACATTTTGATCAACACGCAGGGGCTGGTGAAGGTGGCGGATTTTGGGCTGGCTAAAGGCGATGCTTCGCTGGAAAGCGGCGCGCTGACACGCACAGGACTGGTCATGGGCACCCCGGAATTTGTCGCGCCCGAGGCATTGATCATGGGGACGCATGTGGATGGTCGCGCTGATCTTTATGCGGTTGGAGTGATGCTGTATCAGATGCTGACGGGAGAAATTCCGCGCGGGTTGTTCATCATGCCGGGTCTGCAAAGCAATGGTGCGATTGACCGGCGATTGGATCGTGTGATCACGAGGGCGATGCAGTCGAAGCGTGAAAGCCGGTATCAGACCGCTGGGGAGATGCGGAAGGATATTGATGTCATCCTCGACACACCAAACACGCGGCAAGCGGTTCCGCAGCTCTCGCTTGAAAGCTCCGATTCTTCGGCGTCAGGAATCAGATCGAAGTTGCCCGTCCTCATCGGCCTGACAGCCGCGTTCGTGATCGTCGGCAGCTTGGCGTTCTTTCTCAATGACAAGAGCGGCAACGCTGCTGCCAAGTCCGACGGAAGTCCCCCGGCATCGGCGGGGGGCGGTCAGGTGTGGCATGACTTCATCGCCGGGCTGGATCGCGCCAGCCCGGGGTTGCCCTCGAACTGCCAGCTCGATGGCATGAGTCTTCGCATCAGCGGCGACAAGGCTGACACGGAACTGCGCATCGCGGCGGGGTCATTCAGGGATGCCGCGTTGCGCACGACCGTTCGTGGCGGAGGGAGCGATCTGATTCTCAATCTCCGGCATGAACTGACCAACGACAAAATTCAGGCCAGGATCGAGAGCAACGGCGTGGTCACGATGAACCATTGGCGCGCCGAGGCGAAAACCGAGCTGGCCAAGATCACGCTGCCCGCGGGTTTTGTTTTCGGCGACCGCCACACGGTGGAGTTCCGCGCGCAAGGCGACCGCCTCACCCTCGTGCTCGGCGGCAATGAAGTGCTCGTCGGGCATCCAAGCGCGGTGACCTCCGGCCGCATCTCGCTGCGTGCCGACCCAGGTGCCGTGTTCGAGAAAATTGAGTGGTGTGAACTGCCCGCGCCAACTCCCGCCATTGCCGATGCCGGACGGACAGCGACCGCAGGTGCTCCCGCTGAATTCGCCGGGCATCGGTACCAATTCGTGCCGGACCCGGCTGCGCGCTGGAGCGAGGCGAAAGCAAAAGCTGAGGCGATGGGCGGACATCTGGCGACGATCACCAGCCAGGAGGAGAATGACTGGATCGCCCGCACCTTCATCCAGGCGCTGCCGGTGGATCGCGGGGTGTGGATCGGCGGAATGCGTGGCAAGGGTGGGCTGTGGCACTGGGTCACTGGCGAACCGTTCCAGTTTCAGAATTGGCTGCCGGTCGAGAATGTCGTGGGTGAGCCCGCGCCGCTGTTTATGCACTTTCGACAAAGGGGCCTGGGCTGGGTTGACACGCCGTATGACGGCATCGTCGGACAAAACAAAGACCGGGACTTTCGAGCGGGCTATCTGGTCGAGTGGGACGATGCCCAGACTGCTACATCCGGTGCCAGGGCACCGTGAAATGACGACCTCGCCAAAGGCGTCACGGATTTGTCGTCACCTTCAGCCGCACGAACAAGCGAGTGTTCGCGCCGATGGGGGCGTTGAAAACGTGCGCGCCGCCAGTGCCGGTGTCGGTGATCGGCAGCCAGGGGCCAGTGAGGCTGGCAGCGTATTCGGCACCGTAGATGATGCCAGTGGTGCCAGGAGGTTCGGTGAAGGTGAAGCCGAAAGTGCTGCCCGTCGCCTGACCCTGCGGTGCGTTGCTTTGGGCAGCTAGCCCCGACCCACCTCCGCCAAAGGAGGGCTGTGGCAACTGCCCCGTGCCTCCCTGCTTGGGATTCAGGTTGAAGGCGAACTCAACCAAGTTCTTCAATCCGTCGCGGTCGGGATCGGCATCATTCGCCGCGTCCCCGGTGTTGTCAGTGGTAGAGAAGTGAGTCATGCGCCAAGCGTCGATGCGGCGTTCCAGCGCCACGAAGAATGAATCGACCGAAGTGCCGTGGCCATCCATGATCTCCACGGTCACCGTGAAGGGACCTGGGCCGGTAAAGGCATGCACCAGCGAGAAGGACTTGGCCTCCTGATCCACCACCAAGGGCACGGTGCCGCTGCCGTCTCCGTAGTCCACCGTGGCCTGCCAGGTATCCTCGCCCGGGTCAATGAAACTCAAGCCCCTGCTAAAACTGCCGGCCTGTGCCGGGGTGAGGGTCACATCAGGACCGGCATTGATCGCCGGCAGCACATTGTTCACCGTCAGGGGGAAGTTGATGCTCACCGGTGGAGCCACTCCATCATCCGCCGTGATGACCACAGTGCCTCCATCCTCCGGGCCTTTCTTTGAGGGATAGGTCCAGTTCCACGTGCCAAACTCATCGTCCTTCGTGATCGTGCCAAACGGCTGATTGTTGCGAGTCGCCGTGATTGTCACGGATTCATTGCTGTTGGAATCCGAGAACGTGCCAGAGTTCGTGGCGTCTTGTCCTTCGTTCACGGTCACCTGCGAGCTGATGGCCGCGATGGCAGGCGCGACATTCTCCAGGATGTACATCCGCGTACCACCAGCGCCGGTCGCCAGCATCCGGCCCTCCTCGCCGTGGAGGATGACGAAGGGTACAAAGTCATTCCCTTCGAACTTCTGCCAGCGCAGGGCGCCATCAGCATTGGCGTAGCTCAGCATGAAGCCGCCGACAGTATTGTAGTCCGCTCCTGTTACGACCACACTGTCGTCAGGCGCCAGCGTCAGCGACCATACATAGCTATCCGCTCCTGTGTCGAGACGTTGTTCCCACATGCGCACCCCGGTGGCGCCGGAGAACTTGGAAATGCACGGCTCCCGTCTGTCAGGTGCGGGCTCCAGCACTCCGCTGGCGACGACATCTCCGTTGGGGTCGAGCACCAATCGGCCTCCATACCACAAGCCCGGCTCCGTGTGCACCGTCTGCCAGATCACGGCGCCAGTCGCTCCGGCATACTTTGTCAGAATGGCTTCGCTGGTGGAGGAGGAGCCACCGCCGCTCGCGATCACGTCCCCATTGGCATCCACGACCGCCATGGAATGCGTCGCAGGGTTTTCCCAAAGAGTCGCGCCGGTGGTTCCCCGCAGCTTGCGGATGGTATTGCCGGTGATGATGACATCGCCATTGGGATCCACGCATGGCGCGGCGTGAGAGGCTCCGCCGCCGAGCACCCTCTCCCACAGGATGGCGCCAGACGCTGCCGCGTATTTCGTAATCAGCGTCTTGAAGTAGATGGTGCGGGCGTCGATCAACGCCTCGGTGGTGTTGATCGTGATGATGATGTTGCCATCCGCATCAAGGACCAATCCGCTGAGCACGGTGTCAGTGTAGTTGCTGGGGGAATCCCAGCGCTGGTCCCACAGCTTGGCGCCGTTCCCGCCCGCGTATTTCACGATATAGATGTCGCCGTGATATCCGCCAATGAACTGGTTCGGCACTCCGTCGCTGGTGCCCGCGGCAAGGACATCGCCATTGGCGTCCACGAGCACCGACATGGAATCCGGACGGGGATCAGCAAACGGAGGTTCCCATCCATAGCTGATCTTTTCCCAGATCGTGCTCCCGTCCGCTGGGTCGCACTTCCTGACGGTGAAATCTTGAGTCTCAAACCAGTCCCACCAGTTCCCAAACACGACGTTTCCATCCGGCGTCCACGCTGCGGAATTCGACCCGAAGGGTTTCTCCCAGTCCAGCACCAGATTGTGGAACTCGCTCATGCCCACCAGGTCCACATCCAGCGACGGCGTGACGGGATCGTTGCTCGTCACATGAAGCGTCGCGCGGTGCGAGCCCGGATTGTCAACGGGCTGCCGGTAGGTCACGGTGAAGGTGGTCTCGTCGTCCGGCTCCAGCGTCGTCACGGTGAGCGGTGAGAACGTGAAAGCGGATGCCACTGCGCCATCGACGCTCACGGCGAGGTTCGAAAGCTCGATCCCGCCCTCGTTGCGCACGGTCATGGTCACCGTGGATTCCTCGCCCTCGGCCACCAGGCCGAAGTGAACGCTGTCCACCTCATCGCGCAGCAGTTGGCCCGGCGCGTTGCTCGAGGTCAGGGTAATTTCCGGCGGGGGCTTGTTGCCGGAGATGATGAGGGAAAAGTCCTGCTCGTTGTACGTCAGGTTCCCGGTGTGATTGATCGTGACGGTGTACACGCCGGGCACCACGTCCACCAGTGGCACGAAGACCTGCTCCACATTGTCGAAGTGATTGGCGGCCTGGATGGCGACAGCCACCTGATTTCCAGCGCCCGTGGCATACGGCATCACATAGGGAAGCTTCACGGCGCCTCCGGGACCGGTGACGGTGATGTCGAGGTCGTTGATGAGGTCGGCGTTGGGGTCATCATGCCCGATCTGCACCGGCCCTGGAGGATCGGTCCAGCACAGGGTCGCACGCAGAGGCTTCGTCCCATCCCAGGCGAATGTGAAGGTCTTGGGCACATTGAGATTGAGCTTGTCCTCAATGATGGCGCCGCCGTCTTGCTCTTCCACATGGGCCTGAACCAACTCGCCGGCGGCTTTGGTATTCATCAAGCCCCAGCCGTATTTGTAGTCCGGCCCGATGGGACCCAGGTTGTCCGCCGTGTGGATGATCAGCCCCTTCAGCGTGGCAGCGCGCATCGGGTCCCCCACTTGCTCCATGTAGTATTGCTGCAGCAGGATGGCCGAACCTGCGGCGTTCGGAGAAGCCATGCTGGTGCCGCTCATGGTGTCGGAGGCGGTATCCGACGTGAACCCGGCGGAGATCACATCCTGTCCATTGGCCACGACATCCGGCTTGATGCGTCCGTCGTCCGCCGGTCCCCACGAGCTGAAGTCGGTCGTTGTTGCGGCGGCCACATCACGATTGCCGCCCGTGACAGCATCCGTCACCGCGCCGATCGTGAGGATGTTCTTGGCGGTCTTCTCCGCGCCGAGGGTGTCATAGCCTTGTTTGTGGTGTCCATCGCCGATGGGACCACCGGTAGCCGCGCTCCACACCCACGCTTGGCCGGTAGCGGCATGCGTGAAGGTTGCCCCCTCGGGTGGTGGTCCATTGTCACGCTCGTTACCTGCGGAACGCACCATGAGGAAATACGGTTTGTTAAAAGCAAGGCCATCCAGAGCAGCGGCGCTCGCATTGTACTGGCCGAAATTGTCCTCCACATCATTGGCGCTGTTACCATCATTGCTGAAGATGCCATTCCAGAACCAATCGCCGGCGGTGTTCTGTGCCCAGCCCATGAGATTTCCATACGACCCATTTCCAACCAGCAGCTTGTCGTCGTCTGGCAGTGCCGATCCCTCTCTGTTCATGTCCGAGATGTCTTGGTCGTAGTCCCAGAACCGCACCGAAACCAGGGGAGCCATCCCCTTGAGCCGTGGATCGACACCCAAAGCCGCGATGGTGCCGACCACATGCGTGGCATGCGCTCCGGAACCGTTCACACTCGCGCTGAAATCCTGCACCGCGACCCGCACATTTCCGAATCCGTCGTCGAACTCCCGGTGCGTCTCGCGTAGGCCGGGCTCGTCCCACACGCCCACCGTCATGCTGTATCCATCCACAAAGTCGAACTCCACAGCCTCGCGGACTTCATGCACGGCCGTGGAGATGGCGGCATTCACGTTGTCCGTGGCCTGATAGACGGGTTCGCCCTTTGCGTCGAAATCCTGCAAGGAGAAGCTGCCACCGCCGGCTTTGCTGCCCTGGATGGGGATTCCCAGGCGAGTGGCCCGCTCCACCGCAGCTTTCCGGCGGATGGCATAGGTTTGCTCCAAAAGACGAGCGACCTCCGCCTGAAGGGGCTTGTCCTTCGGGTCCAGCCTTTGGGAGAGGATTTGCGCCGCCGTGGTGGCAGCCGGTTGGTCGCGCATCTGTTGCGGTGTCGGCGCGATAAACGGCGGCGGTGCGGGCGCGGCCAGATTGCTGTTTGGCGCTCCAACAACGTTCGCAGGACGGGCGGACGCAGGAGTCCGTCCTACAGCGGACCCCATCTGCGCGTTCGCAGGCTGTGCAATTGTGGGAACATTCAGCGTGGCTGGTGATGGCACGAACGGAACTGTCGGAGGATTGGCGTGCGTCACGGTCACGGCAGTTTGCTTTCCTCCATTAATGTTGGTGCCAGACACAGTGACAGAGGCTGCGAGAGGGCCGCTGTCGGCGAGCTTTGCGTCCGTGCCAGCGACCGAGGCGGACGGTGTCTGCGGATGCAGCCCGTTCGTGATCTTCTCCGAGGTGGTGGCAACTGGCTGCGAAGCATCGATGTCACGCGCCGGCTCGTGTTCCGTGTGATCCATCAACCACCAGCCTGCGATTCCTGCCAAGATGGCGAGCAGCAGCGCGGCGAGAGCAGCAACCCGCAAAAGTGACGTGACATGAGTTCTCATGCTCGGATGTCTCGTCATCGCCCCGATTTTGTTTCACTCGACGTGGAAGATTCTCAAAAGCTTATTAGCGCGGCTTGAGGAGCGTGCGCATCGGAAGCTTGGCGACAGACCGCGCCGGTTTCGTTTCACTTGTGGTAGAACCTTTTTGCCGGACTCTGCGCCCGCTCCCGTTTTCATGCCGCCTGACCCTTCCACTGATCAACCCGCAGATGATCTCTCGCAGCCAGCCGCGCTGCCTGACTCGTTGTTTCCTGTAACACCCTGGAGCACCGTGCTGCGGACGCGGAGCGCGGGCGACGATGGCGCGCAGGGAGCGATGAACGATCTGTGCCGCCGCTATTGGTTTCCCATCTACGCCTACCTGCGCGGGCGCGGATTTCAGCAGGCGGACGCGCAGGACATCACGCAGGGTTTCTTCATGATGGTGGTGTCCGATGAGCTGTTTCAATCCGCCGATGCGGAACGCGGGCGGCTGCGCTCATTCCTGCTCGGCGCGCTTACCCGCCATCTGGCTGATCACATGCGCAAAGAGCGCGCGGTGAAGCGCGGCGGCCGCGCCATCGTCATCCCCCTGGAGTGCGACGACTCCGAGGAGCGATACACGATGGAACTGGTGGATCATCGCGACCCCGAATCCATCTACCTCAAGTCATGGGCGCGCGAGCTGGTGAACCGCGCGATGGAAAAACTGCGCGCGCATTACACTAGGACCGGCCGCGCTGAGGTGTTCGAAGCACTGCATCCCGTGCTCGTCGCGGATGACGACAAGACGCCCTACCGCGACATCGCCGCAAGGTTGAGCATCCCCGAGGCATCCATCCGCGTTCAAGTTTTCCGCACCCGCCAGCGCTTTGGCAAAGTATTGCGCGAAGAGGTCGCGCTGACCGTCCGCACTCCCGAGGAGTTGCAGGAGGAACTCGACTGGCTCGTCAAGATTTTGCAGGACCGAACGTGATCACCTAGAGCAGGCGGTGCGTGGTCACTTCCCAGCCTCGCGCACGCCGGAGCCAGTCGTGCGGGTGAGAGAGTGCCCCAGTTCCGCGCGCATCTGCGCGGCGTAGCCTTGGAGCTTTGCCACCATTTCGGGATTCTGTGCGGCGATGTTCTTTGTCTCGCCCACATCGCTATAAAGATCGTACAGCTCGGGCTGCTCGATCTTTGCCTGCTTGTAGGTCGCGGGCTTGCCGCCGCTGCCGGGGGTGACTCCGGCGATGGAGCGATAGGTGTGCGGGAGCTGCAGCTTCCATTTGCCATCGCCGCTGGTGATGGCCTGGAGTTGGTTGTTCTCGTAATAGGATGCGTAGAACTCGTGCGGGTTCGGCGTGTCAGCGTTCCCGATGATGAGCGGCCACGCATTCTTGCCGTCGATCTTGTGATCCGGCAGCTTAGCATCCGCGAGGTGCGCAATGGTGGGCAGGATGTCGATGGTCATCATCATCGCGTCACTGCTGGTGCCGGCCGGGATCATGCCTGGATGGCGCATGATACATGTCACGCGGGTGCCGCCTTCCCAGCAGGTGCCTTTGCCTTCGCGCAGCGGCCCGGCGGAGCCTGCGTGATCGCCGTAGCTGAGCCACGGGCCGTTGTCGCTGGAGAGAATCACAAGCGTGTTGGCCTCCGCGCCGCTACGTTTCAGCGCCTCCATGATCTGGCCCACGGACCAGTCCACCTCCATCATCACATCAGCGTAGAGGCCCGCGCCGGATTTGCCCGCGTATTTGTCACTGACGAAAAGCGGCACATGCACCATCGAGTGCGGCAGGTAGAGGAAGAACGGCTTGTCCTTGCTGCGCTCGATGAAACTGACCGCGCGCTTCGTGTAATCCGTCGTGAGATGCGTCTGATCCTCCGGCGTGATCTCGGGGTCCACGACCTTGTCGCCCTCCACCATCGGCAGTTTCGGATAGCCGCCCTTGCCCGGCTTTTGCGCCGGATGATACGGCCACATGTCGTTCGAGTACGGGATGCCGTAGTATTCATCGAAGCCGTGATGCACCGGCAAAAACTGCGGCAGGCTGCCGAGGTGCCATTTACCAAAGATCGCCGTCGCGTAGTTCTTTTGCTTCACCAGCTCCGCGATGGTCATCTCGCTGGCGTTGATGCCATGCTTCGCATTCGGCCCCAGCGCCCCGTGGATGCCGACACGATTCGGATAGCAGCCCGTCATCAGTCCGCAGCGCGATGCGGAGCAAACCGGCTGCGCGACATGGAAGTTCGTGAACTTCCGTCCCTCCGCCGCCAGCCGATCGATGTTCGGCGTCTTGTAACCCTTCGCGCCAAAACAGCCCACATCCGCGTAGCCCATGTCATCCATGAAGATGATGACGACATTCGGCGGAGCGGCGGAGAATGACAGCCGAGGCGAAGCCGAGACAGCCAGCATCAAGGCGAAGCCGATGCTGCCCGCAGGGTGAGCGAAGCGAAGCAAATGACGAATGATGAATGACGAAAGGAGCAGAGAGAGGAGTTTCATGCGGGACTTGGAGTGGTGGAATAGAAGAACGACGGACCGTTGCTCTTTAATTCGTCATCACGCCCCAGTCCTCGCCTGCCGCGTCTTTGATTGCCAATCGAAACCGTCAGCCGGGCCGCCTGCTGAAATGGGATGCCCGCGCAAGCAATTCGTCCTCAGCCACCTGCCCGCGAAGTACCGCCCAGCCAGGTGATGATATGCCAGAATGATCATCGGCTCTGAGCGGTTGCGAGTCTCAACGGCTGCGATGGTCTTGACTGGCAGACAGCCGTGCGTCGCGATGTCATTCATCTCCTGCGCAAAGACCTCTTCTTGAAACGCAAAGGTGAAGTCACCCGCGAACGCCAAAAGGTCATCAGCCGGAAGATGGCGGAGTGTTTCCGGATGCGGTGCTTCTGTTCCTCACCGTGGCATTAGCTCTCAGCCGACCAAAGGAAAATGGTCAGCGCGTGGCGGACTCGATCTACCGCCTCAGCGCCCGCACCAGTTGTGCACATCGAAGACCGCAAAGCGGATGTCTTCTGATGCATCGTCGGTGCCGAGAAGTCCATGCAAGGCTGGATTGGCTTCATTCGCAGTCGGAAGAATGGCGCTGCCCAACTGAAGCCTTGCACCCGCCTGAGCCGCCGCCGGAAGAAGGTGCGACCCGCCAACTTCTTGTCTTTGCGGCCAAATGCGGGCCGTTTTGTTGCGCTTACCTTCGTAAATCGAAGGTTTTGAGTGGTGGCTCGAGCCGGATTCGAACCAGCGACACGTGGATTTTCAATCCACTGCTCTACCAACTGAGCTATCGAGCCATGCTTTGTGCAAAGCGGACGCGCATTATGCCGGGACCGTTCGCTTTGGCAAAAGCTTTTTCCTCTTTGTGCGCGGAAGTTCGCCTGCCTATCATCACTCCTTTGCCACAGGCCAGCGGCGCAGGGCTGTGAGGAGCCAGCCAGCGAGCAGCAGCAGGCCGCCGATGGGGGTGATGGCACCGAGGGCTTTGATGCCGGTGTATGCCAGCACATAGAGGCTGCCGCTGAAGATGAGCACGCCGAGCATGAAGCTCCACCAGGCGTAACTGGCGGCTGGTTCTTTTCCGCCAATGATGGCCAGAAAGAGCAGGACGACGGCGTGGATGAGGTGGTAGTGCGCGGCGGTGTCCCAAATCTCGGCGGTGTCGTGCGCCTTGAGCGCATCGGCGAGACCGTGAGCGCCGAAGGCTCCGAGCGCGACAGCGAGGAAGCCGAGGAGCGCGGCGAGTTTCACGTTCTGGCGGTCAGGTTTCATGGGGGGATGAAAGGGAAGGATTGGATTTTACCAGGATGCGATCACTTCAAAGGCGTGACCGCGCAGATATTCGGTCTCAGGCAGGCTTGCGATGACGGGATGGTCGGGGCGCTGGCCGTAGTTGGTCACCTGCCTGAGCGTGCGTTTCGCATCCACGCCGGCATCGACGATCATGTCGTGAAACTCGGCGGGGCTGACGTGATGCGAGCAACTGAATGTGGCCAGGATGCCGGCGGGATTCAGCATCTTGAGCGAGCGCAGGTGGATCTCTTTGTAGCCGCGCATCGCCCCATCGAGTGTCTGCTTGGATTTTGTGAACGACGGCGGATCGAGAATGATGAGGTCGTAGGTGTCGCCACGCGCTTCGGACTCTTTGAGATAATCAAAGCAGTTCGCCGTGATGAATTTGATGCTCGTGCCGGACACGGCCGCGTTTCGCTGCGCGGTGGCGATGGCGCTCTCGCTTGCATCCACCGCCGTGACCTCGCTCGCGCCAGCGAGCGCGCACGCCTGCGCAAAGCCGCCTTGATTGGTAAAGCAATCCAGCACGCGCCGGCCTTTGGCGAGCTTTGCCACGCGGTCGTAATTGGTGAGCTGGTCGAGATAGAGGCCGGTCTTTTGTCCCTCCATGAGATCGGCGTGAAACGCCACGCCGTTGTGCCGGAGATCCAGCGGTCCGGGCACGCTGCCATGCACCGCGCCTTTGCGCAGCTCCATGCCCTCGGCCTTGCGCACGGTGGCGTCGTTGCGCTCGATGATGCTCACGGGATTCAGCAGCTCCACGAGCGCCTGCACGATCAAGCTCTGCCGCATGTCCATCGCGAGGGTGAGTGTCTGGATCACAAGATGATCGCCATAGCGGTCCACGATCAGACCGGGCAGCCCGTCGGATTCGCTCCAGACCAGCCTGCACAATCGCGCGTCGATGCCGAGCGACTCACGATGCCGCACCGCGCGCTCGATGCGCCGCTTGAAAAGATCGAGGTCCAAATCCTGCCGCCGAAACGAGAAGCGCCGCGCCACGATTTGCGAGCGTGGATTATAGATGGCGCTGCCGATGGGCTTGCCGCGCACGTCTTGCAGCGCCACCACATCACCCGGCTGCGGATCGCCGATGCGCGCCTTGATCTCGGTGCCATAGACCCATTCGTGGCCGTGGAAAATTCGCGCGCGTGGCTGGATGACAAGTGTGGGCATGGGGCGCGCACAGTGAATGGACATGACCCGCCGGTCAAGATGCCGCGAAGCATGAGATTGGCAGATTCCATGAATTCAATTTCAACCACTGATGCGGGTGGCTCTGCTACCTTGCTTCCATTCACTCACCGTTTCCTCACCGCATCCGCGATGGCTTGGACCATGCGCTTTTGGATGTCGGCGGCTTGGGTCATTGCGGCCTGGACTTTCGCGCGACCGGTGGCGCGGTCGTCGTGCAGGGGTTTGAGCTTCTCCCAGATCTGCTGGCCGGTCGTGCGATTGCTTTCAAAGACCCAATC
>JANPIW010000711.1:0-2390 GCA_031425215.1 Verrucomicrobiaceae bacterium | reverse complement strand
AGGGGGGTTTGAGGATTACTCCATTTCACATGCGCCCGATCTGTCCTGTCGTAAGTCCGCCGTCGATGACGATTATCTCGCCTGTGATGTAGCTTGCCGCGTTTGAGGTGAGATACACGGCCGCACCCGCCACATCCACTGCCGTGCCGACGCGGCGTAAAAGAATCTTCTTCTTGTAATGCTCCAGCAGGTCGCTCGCGCGCTGCTCCATCCATACTGAGGTCAGCGGTGTCTTGATGAGGCCCGGCGCAATGCCGTTCACGCGGATGCTGTGCTCCGCGAGCGACACCGCCAGCGATTTGGTCAGCATCACCAGCGCTCCTTTGCTCGCGTCGTACGCGCACGAATCCGCCTCGGCGAAAAAGCCGTTAGTCGAGGAGGTGATCAGAATGCTCCCGCCGCGCCTCTCTTTCGCCAGCCGCCGTGCGAACGCCTGCACCACAAAAAACGTCGCCGTCACATTGAGCTGGAACGTGCGCTCCCAGCGCTCGCGCGTCATCTCCAGCGGAGCCACATCAAAGAAGCTTCCGGCATTACAGACGAGCGTGTCGAGCTTTGGATGCAGTTTAAAAGTGGCAGCCATGAGCTTCTCCGGCCCGTCGTCGGAAAGAAGATCGCGGCTAATGTAGTCAGCGCCCTTTGGGATGTCCTTTGCGCGCCGTTGCAATCCGTGGAGCACCACACGCGCTCCCGCGTCCATGAGCGCGCTGCCTATGGCGAGACCGATGCCTTGCGATGAGCCTGTCACCAATGCTGCGCGGCCTTTGAGGGAGAATGCGTTCTTCATGCGGCTGCGATCAAAGCGCGGATGCGGCGGCTGGCAATCCGATCCACATCACTTCACGGACTCTCCCACCCAGTGCGCATACGTGGCGCTCACCGCCTCGGGCCGCAGCGCGACGATCTCGGGCACGTCGTAGGGATGCAGCGCGCGCAGCTTTTCCTCGAAACGCGGCCACGCCTCGCGTGTGGTTTTGAAAACGGCCAGCACCTCGGCGGCGGTCTCCACTTTCCCTTCCCAGCGGTAGATGGACTCCACGCCGGGCACGAGATTCACGCAGGCGGCCAGTTGAGATTCCACCAGCGCCGTGCCAATCTCACGCGCGCGCGCCAGATCGGGGAACGTGCAGAAAACGATGAGCAACTCCATGCGCCCATGCTATTGCGCCCACGCCAATGAGAAACGCCTTTTTTGACAAGCTCATCAAACGCATGGACCGGCTTGATCCCGGCGATGTGCAGCAGCTCATCAGCGACCTGCTGCGCGAGAAAGGATTCCTCGAAAAAGTTTTCCAGGCATTGCAGGAAGGCGTGATCCTTCTCGATACCGAGGGCTGCGTGACCTATGTGAACCGCGCGGCGTGCCAGTTCTTCGGCATCGAATCGGAGCAGGTCATCGGACAAAAGCTCGGCCAGGGCATTCGCGGACTCGATTGGGGCGAAGTGCTGCGGCCCGGCACCGTGGTGAGCCGCGATCTGGAGATCACCTACCCTGAGAGCCGCTTCCTCAATTTCTACATCACCTCCATCGACGACGAGCATCCGATGGGATTCGTGATGCTCATCCGCGACATCACCGAGTCACGCAAGCGCACCGAAGCGCAGATCGAGAGCGAGCGGCTCAACGCGCTCACACTCCTGGCCGCCGGCGTCGCGCACGAGCTGGGTAATCCGCTCAACTCGCTCACGATCCACCTCCAGCTCCTCGACCGCCGCATCCGGAAAATGGGCGCGAAGGGCGAGGTATTGCGCGAGCATCTCGACGTCGCCACTGCCGAGATCAAACGGCTCGACGGCATCATCGGCCAGTTCCTCGCCGCCATCCGCCCCACGCAGCCGCAGATGCGCCGCGCGCAGCTCACTGAACTCATCGAGGAGTCCGTCCGCTTTCTCCAGCCCGAGCTGGATCACGCGAAAGTCAAAGTGAAGCTCGACCTGCGCGCCGACTTGCCCGCCATGCCGCTCGACGCCGCGCAGATGAAGCAGGCTTTTTTCAATCTCATCCGCAACGGCGCGCAAGCCATGCCCAAGGGCGGCACGCTCGCCATCACCGGCGCGTTCACGGATTACGAGGTGCGCGTGAGTTTTGAAGACAGCGGCAAAGGCATCAGCGCCACGCAGATGGGCCGCTTGTTCAAGCCCTTCTCCACCACGCGCCCCACCGGCACCGGCCTCGGCCTGCTCATCGTGCGCCGCATCGTGCGCGAGCACGGCGGTGAGATCGACATCGAGAGCCGCGAAGGGAAGGGGACGCGAGTCACCATCAGCCTGCCGCTCGTGGAGAAAAAAGTGCGGATGCTCAAAAGCGGCGACGGTGATGCCACCGCGCCCTTGGCAGCCCAACCCTGATGCGCTACACTCCGCACATGCTCACCAGCCCTATCACGACC
>JANPIW010000710.1:0-2278 GCA_031425215.1 Verrucomicrobiaceae bacterium | reverse complement strand
CCCGCGATGTCCGCCGTGGCCAAGCATCTCGCCGCTGGCCTCGATCTCCTTTTGGAAATGCCGGTGGTCGCCTTGCGCCGCGCCGGGGATCGATGGAACGCGGAAACTACGACGGGCCGCACTTTCACCGCCGGAGCTGTGGTGCTGACACCACCCGTGCCGCAGTCGCTCACGCTGCTGGACGCGAGTGACATCGTCCTCACGCCGGAAATGCGGACGCGTCTCGCCGCCATCGAATACGCGCGCTGCCTCGCGGTCATGGCGGTGCTCGATGGTCCTTCGCGCATCCCGCCTCCCGGCGGACTCACGCCTGCCGACGGTCCGATCGCGTGGATCGCGGACAATCAGTTGAAAGGAATCTCCGCGGAGCCGGCCGTGACCATCCACGCCACGCATGCATTCAGCCTGGAGCACTGGGAGCGCGACCGGCAGGAGAGCGGCCGCGCGCTGCTCGACGCAGCAGCAGAATGGCTCGGAGCAGGAATCCGCACGTTCCAAGTCCACGGCTGGCGCTACAGCAAGCCGATGCGGGTCGATGAAGAACCCTGCGTGCTCGTGAGCCAGTCGCCGTCGCTCGTGCTCGCTGGCGACGCCTTCTCCGGACCGCGCGTGGAAGGTGCCGCGCTCTCGGGTTGGGCGGCGGCTCAGGCCGTCCTTTCACCACTTCGGTGAGAGCCATTCCGGTCAGTGCAGGCGCGAGTTATCGGCAAAGAAGCGTCTGAAGTGACTTACAAGGTCGTAAGAACTTTCAAACTCAGACCTAAACCTATGACTCTAACCCTACGATCCCTGGTGCCTAAGACTTCCATGCTAGCTTTGGTCGCCCTGCTGGCGCCCACCAATGTGTTTGCGTCCTCCGGCGCCAACCTGCAGGCGAATGACTTCGTTGGCGTATCCTTCTGGATGATCTCGATGGCCCTGGTGGCCGCAACGGCCTTCTTCTTTCTCGAAATCCAGCGAGTCTCCGCGAAATGGAAAACTTCTCTTACAGTCTCCGGTTTGGTCACCCTCGTGGCGGCGACTCACTATTTCTATATGCGCGACGTCTGGGTCAGCACCGGGGAGACTCCCACCGTCTTCCGCTATATTGATTGGATGATTACCGTGCCGCTGCTCATGGTTGAGTTCTACTTGATTCTGTCTGCCATCACCAAGGTCCCGGGTGGCGTATTTTGGCGCCTAATGGTTGGCACGTTTGTGATGCTCATCGGCGGATACCTCGGAGAGGCTGGTTATATGGGCGCCTGGCCGGCCTTCATCATCGGCATGGCAGGTTGGGCATTCATCCTTTGGGAAATTTTCCTCGGCGAAGCGGGCAAGATCAATGCGGATTCCGCCCCTCCTTCTGTGCAAAGCGCATTCAAGTTGATGAGGTGGATTGTAGTGGTGGGCTGGTCGATTTATCCTATCGGTTACTTCCTCGGTTACCTCACTGGCGCGAGTCCCGCGGACAGCATGAAGCTTCTCAACATTACCTACAACCTTGCGGACGTGGTGAACAAGATTGCCTTCGGCGTCATCATCTGGACCGCAGCTGTGACCGAGACAGACAAGGCCGCGGCAACTAATTATCGCTAATGCGCGCGCTTCTAGGGGCGTTGAAGCAAATGAAGCTTCAACGCCCAAGCCAGGTTCGCTCTGTGTTGCCGAGAGGTCTCTTCCGCCTGTCAGAGGACTTCGAAGTCATCGGCGAAATCAATCGTACCTTATCCTATGAGCACACCCATCCCCGTCGCCTGTGGCACACCACCCGAGGCCACGGAGGCTTCGCTTGGTGAGACGGAAGGGCTGATGCTGCGATTGGTTAGAGGGGAGGAAGGTGAGGACGTTGGGTTTGGCCCCGCTACCGTGACCGCCGCCACCAGCCACCTTGCCGCAGGTGGCCACCGGGTCCGGGCTCGTCTGGCGCTTCACGCAGGCGCTGCACTTGGCCTGCCATCAGGCGATACCGTCGCGCTCGCAGCAACCGCCGAGCTTTTGCACAACGCGTCGCTCGTGCATGACGATCTGCAGGACCGCGGGGAACTCCGACGGGGCACCCAGACAGTCTGGGCTGCCTATGGAGACGAGGTGGCGATCTGCGCTGGAGATTTGCTGCTTTCCGCCGCTTATGGAGCGCTCGCCACGGTCCGCGATTCATGTCTCCTGCCGGAACTGATCGCGCTGGTGCATGCGCGCACAGCCATGGTGATCCGCGGACAATGCGCCGAACTCTCCGCAAGGGGACAGCAAATCGAGGACATGGCGGTGTATGAGGCAATCGTCATCGGGAAATCTG
>JANPIW010000709.1:0-8784 GCA_031425215.1 Verrucomicrobiaceae bacterium | reverse complement strand
GTGCCCGGCGGCAAAGGCGCAGGCAAGCGCACCAAAGCGCCGGGCGAGCTGGTCGATCTTTTCCCCACGCTCGTCGAGCTGTGCGCGCTGCCGATGCCTGCGGGACTGGAAGGCAGCAGCCTCGCGCCCGTGATCGCTGATCCATCAAAGACCGTCGATGCCGCCGCATTCACGCAGCATCCGCGCCCCGCGTATTATGATCGCGAGGCGGACAAGCAGCCGAAGTCCATGGGCTACAGCGTGCGCACCGCGAGTGTGCGATACACCGAGTGGCGCGACTGGAAGACCAAGGCTGTGACCGACCGTGAGCTTTACGATCATCGCGGCGACGATCCAGAGCTGCGCAACGTCATCGACGATCCCGCGCTCGCCGTTTTCCAAAAGGAAGCCGAGGCGCTGCTGCGGAAACAATTTCCGTGATGGGTCGCTGCAAGTCTTCTGTCTTTTTTCTCGCCATTTCCCTGACCTCGCCTTAACTCCGCATCAACCATGAACGATCAACCCACCCCAGAAAACGGCTTCGGAGCCGCAACCGTCCACGACCCATTTCAAGCCGCGAAAGCGAGCGCGATGAAAGCCGCCGAGGAACTCCGCGCCGCCGCCACGCAAAAAGCCAGCGAGCTGCGTCAGGCCGCTGAATCACGCGCCTCGCAGTTTCGCAGCGCCGCCGAGCATAAGGCCGCGGACATCAAAGAGCGCGCCGTCGAGTATCGCGATCAGGCCGAAAAAGTATTCTCCGACGCGAAGGACAAATACGGTGACCTGCGCAACGAGGCAGAGAGTTTCGCGAGGGAGAAACCGATGCAGGCGATCCTCACCGCGTTTGGCGTGGGTCTCTTCGTGGGCCTGCTGCTGCGCAAATAATCGCGCGCTCAATCATGAAACCTGAGCCGGGCATCGACGGGATCATCGGCGAATCGTCGTCGCGTCTCAGCGGTCTGGCGCAGGCGGTGCTGCTGTATTTCGCGGCGCGCAGCAGGCTGCTGAGCATCGAGGCTGAGGAGGCTGCCACGCGCCTCACGCGCGTGATCATAGCGGGCCTCCTCGCCATGGGACTCCTCGGCGGCGCGTGGCTGCTGCTCATGCCCGTCATCGTGTCGTGGCTGGCGGGAAAACTCGGCTGGCACTGGACGCAAGTGGCCGCAGTGGTCGGCGGCGCGCATCTGGTGCTGGGCATTCTTTTTTCGCTGCGCCTCAAGTCGCTCTCCTCGAGCCTGAATCTTTTCCAGGAGACGATCAACCAATTTCAAAAGGACCGCGAATGGGTCGCAGGGAACAAGAACGGCAGCAATTAAAGCTGCGTGCCGTGGCCGATCTGGCCCATGCACGCACGGCGCTCTCCCATCACACGGAGCGCGCCTCGCTGGAGTTTGCGCCGGGGGCGATCATCTCGCGGAGCATTCAAAAACACCGCGCCGCGTGGATCATCGGCGCGGCGGTGGCAGGCGTGGTGGCGCTGCGGTTCGTTCTTCCTTCACGCAGTCGAAAGAATAGGCGTGACAATTTTTCAAAATCCGATAGAAAGGGCACTCTTTCCAGGCTGCTCTCCAGCGCATTAATGGGCGCGGCACGGAAATCAGCCTTCGCATACGCCGCCAATTATTTTCAGAATTACCTGAAGCAACAATTCCAACCTCCCGTGCCAGAGCGGGATGACACCACAGCCTGATCCTCATGTCCGAAGCCGCCCAACACGTTGAAGCCGCACCCGTGGCCGTCGCAGTCGTCGAAGAAACCGTCCCGGTGCTCAACTCGGTGGATGAATACCTCCAGTTCTGCATGCAGTATGATGCGAGCGATCTACACCTCGCGACTGGCTCCCCGCCCACCTGGCGCCGTTACGGAAACCTGGCCCCCATCTGGAACAACGCCATGCCCCTCACCCACGAGGACGCCCAGCGCCTCTCGTACGGATTTCTCTCCCCCGCGCAGACCAAGCAGCTCGAAGAACGCGGCGATGTCGATTTCGCCTACTCACCGCCGCTCGGCCGCTTCCGCGCTTCCGTGGTGACGCAGCGCCTCGGCATCGACATGACCTTCCGCATCATAAACACGCGCATCCGCTCCATCGCCGAGCTGGGCCTGCCCGACACCGTGCGCACGCTCATCCGTTATCATAACGGCCTCGTCCTCGTCACCGGCCCCGTGGGCTGCGGAAAATCCACCACCCTCGCCGCGCTCGTCGATGAGATTAACAAGGAGCGCCAGGATCACATCATCACGCTCGAAGAACCCATCGAGTACGTCCTGCAAGCCAAGGGCTGCCACATCAACCAGCGCGAAGTAGGCAGCCACACCAAATCCTTCGCCGCCGCCCTGCGTGGCGCACTCCGTGAAGACCCCGACATCATCATGGTCGGTGAAATGCGCGACCTTGAGACCATCTCCCTCGCCATCACCGCCGCTGAGACGGGCCACTTGGTTCTCGGCACACTCCATACCGGCAGCGCCGCGCGCACACTCGACCGCGTGCTCGACGTCTTCCCCGCTGATCAGCGCGACCAGATCCGCGTCATGGTGTCCGAATCCCTGCGCGGCATCGTCTCACAGCAGCTCGTCCCGCGCATGGATGGCAAGGGCCGCGCCATGGCTCTCGAAGTCCTCGTCAACACACCCGCTACCGCCGCCTGCATTCGTGACGGCAAAACCTTCATGCTCAACGGCGTCATGCAGACCGGCAGAAACGTCGGCATGATCACCATGGACGACTCCCTCCGCAGCCTTTACTCCAACAACCTCATCTCCCGCGAGGAATGCGAGTCCCGCGCCGAGGACAAGGTCATCATGAAATCCTTCTTCAAATCCTGACCCCTCTCCTAGTCTCACAGTCTCCGCGTCTCATCGTCTTCCGCCGCCGCCATGCCAATCATTGATTCCTACTTCCACAAGCTCATCGACATGGGCGGTTCCGACCTTCATCTCAGCCAGGGTCAGCCGCCCAAGGTGCGAGTGCATGGCTCGGTGAAAGCCATCGACGAAACCATCCTCACCGAATCCACGATGGAGGAGATGATGAAGGAAATCTGCGAACACAAAGCGTGGGAACGCTATGAGGAGAAAGGCGACCTCGACTTCGCCTATGAGATGGACGCCAACAACCGCTTCCGCTGCAACTACCTCCGTCAGCTCCACGGTTACGGCGCGGTGTTTCGTATCATCCCGACCAAGATCGCCAGCCTCGAGCAGCTCGGCATCCCGCCCATCGTGCGCGAGTTTGGCAACATCCGCAGCGGCCTCGTCCTCGTCACAGGCCCCACCGGCTCAGGCAAATCCACCACGCTCGCGGCCCTCATCGACTACATCAACACCAACTTCCGCCGCCACATCATCACCATTGAGGAGCCGATCGAGTTTGTGCATCGGAACAAAAAAAGCATCATCACCCAGCGCGAAGTGCCCATCCAGACACCCAGCTTCGCCGACGGCCTGCGCGCCGCTTTGCGCGAGGATGCCGACATCGTCCTCGTCGGTGAAATGCGCGACCTCGAAACCATCTCGCTCGCACTCACCGCCGCCGAGACCGGCCTGCTCGTCTTCGGCACCCTGCACACCAACAATGCGCGCAAAACCGTTGACCGTATCATCGACGTGTTCCCCTCCGAGCAGCAGAGCCAGGTGCGCACCATGCTCGCCGCATCGCTCAAAGGTGTCGTCGCCCAGCTCCTCATGAAAAAATCCGACGGCAAAGGCCGAGCAGCCGTGAACGAGATCATGGTCAGCACACCCGCCGTCGGCGCCATCATCCGTGAAGGCGCGACGCAGAAACTCTACGACGTGATCATCGGCGGCAAAGCCCAGGGCATGCAGTTCATGGACGAAGCCATCTGGGACAAACTTCGCGACGGCTACGTCACGCCCATGGAGGCGTACATGAAAGCCATCGACAAAGCGCGCTTCAAAGCCTTCCTCCCACCTGAGGAAGCCGAAGGCATGAACGCTGGCGGCGGCGAGACAAAGAAGTGAGCACAAGCGAAGAACGTCGCGATGCAGGCGCCGCCTGACGCGCGCGCTATCTGGTGATCTGGTGGAGGTAAGGAGATTCGAACTCCTGACCTTCTCATTGCGAACGAGACGCTCTACCAACTGAGCTATACCCCCACATGGTCCGATGAATCACCGAACGGCGCGCATTATGCTTTGGCGCGTCGAACTGGCAAGCTCATTCACAGGACCTCGCGTCATCTTGCCGGGTTGGTCATTTACAGGCGCGATTCTGCGTCCATCCATTGCGCCCGCGTTTCCCAGCACATCGGAAATTCCCACACGCTCATCATGATCATCAAACCCGACCCGAAGTTTCTCAATCTCCTCAACGACACCGCGCTAAAGCTCCAGGCTCTCGACCTTCAGGGCCTGGCAGCGGAAAACCAGACCGCTCCGCTGCTGCAGCGCGCCAGCGAGCTGGGCGCACAATTGCAAGCCTTCCGCGAGGCGCTCAGCACCGAGCTGCAATCGAAGATCGCCGCCGACATCGCAGCCAGGCTCGCCGCTGTCGAGGCAAAGGCCCGGGCAATCGCAGAACGAGACGCAGCCAAACAAGCCGCCACTGAGGCCAGAGCCGCAGCGCTCGCCGAAAAGGAAGCGGCGAAGCAAGCTGCGGCGGAAGCGAAGGCGAAGGCCCTCGCTGACAAACAAGCTGCCGCCGAGGCCAAGGCCCAAGCGCTCGCGGAGAAAGAGGCGGCCCGACTGGAGAAGGCAAAGGCAGACATTGAGAAGGCCGAGGCGAGAGCTGTGGCGCTCGCCGAGAAGGAAGCCGCCAAGCAAGCAGCCGCCGATGCCAAAGCGAAGGCCGCCGTCGAGCGTGCAGCAGCCAAGCAAGCGGCTGAGGAAGCCAAGGCGCAAAAGCTCGTCGAGATGCAGGCCCTTGCCGAGCTGAAGGCAAAGGAACTCGAAGAGATGCGCCTCGTGAAACAAGCCTATGAACAAGCCCAGGCCCGGGAACGCGCCGCGCGGGAGGTGGAGCGCAAAGCCGCCGAGGAAAGAGCGGCGCGAGTCCGCGCCGAACGTGAGGCCGTCCGATTGGCCGCCGAGGCGGTGAAAGCCGCGTAAGACCGCGCACGTCAGGCTGCGGCTACCGCCCTGCTTCTCAAAGAAAAAGCCGCCGAGGAAGAGCGACAGCGCGCGCCGGAGAATCCCTGATCAGCCCATCGCAGGAACATCGACTGACTCGCGGCGGATCTGGCGTGACAACATGCCCGGCCCCCAAGGCAACCTGATCCCGGACGCGGAAGCTTCGCGCTAGATTCATGTGTCGTCCTCGTACCCATGCCTGCCTCTTCCCCTCACGATGCGCAGTCTCTCACGCCCCATTGTTTTTGCTTTCCTGCTGGTCGCTGCCGCGCGCGGTGATGACGCGCCGGTTTTCTCGCGGGACATCCTGCCGATCCTCTCGGATAACTGCTTCCAATGTCACGGGCAGGACAAGCCGGCGCGCAAAGGTGATCTGCGCCTCGACGTCGAAGCCGAGGCGAAAAAAATCACGGATGGCGCAGCGCCCATCGTGCCGGGCAAGAGCGCGGAGAGCGAAATCATGCGCCGCATTCTCAGCACGGATCCCGATGAAGTGATGCCGCCGCCGAAATCGAAGAAGCTGGTGAGCAAAACGCAGATCGCGCAGCTCACCAAGTGGATCGACTCCGGCGCCAAGTGGGGCAAACATTGGGCCTACGAACCGCCGGTGAAGCCGCCCGTGCCGTCCATTTCAAATTCAAAATCTGAAATCTTAAATCCCATCGACGCCTTCATTTTCGCGCGTCTCGAAAAGGAGGGCAGCACGCCCGCACCACGCGCCGCGCCGGAGACACTCATCCGCCGCCTCACACTCGATCTCACCGGACTGCCGCCCACGCTGGATGAGGTCTCGTCATTCGACATCCGTCATTCGACGTTCACCGCCGCAGTGACCCGCCTCCTCGCCAGCCCGCGCTTCGGCGAGCGCATGGCTTGGGACTGGCTCGACGCCGCGCGCTACGCGGACACGAACGGCTTCCAGGGCGATCCCGAGCGCACCATGTGGCCGTGGCGCGACTGGGTCGTGCGGGCCTTCAATGACAACATGCCGTATGACCAGTTCACTATCTGGCAGCTCGCGGGCGATCTTTTGCCCGGTGCCACGATGGAGCAAAAACTCGCCACGGGATTCAATCGCAACCACATGCACAACGGCGAGGGCGGGCGCATCGCGGAGGAGACGCGCGTCGAGAATGTCATGGATCGCGCGGAGACGACCGCCACGATCTGGCTGGGCATCACGATGGGATGCGCGCGTTGTCACGATCACAAATTCGATCCCTTCACGCAGCGCGATTACTTCGGCATGTACGATGTCTTCAACCAAATGTCCGAAACGGGTCAGGGACGGGGCGGCCAGGCCGCGCCGGTGATCGACATGTCCACCGCCGCCGAGGAGGCGCGCGTCAAGACCACGCGGCAGGCACACACGCGCGTCGTCGCGGATGTCGAGGAGTTCGAGCTGAAAAAATTCCCGCGCGCCAAAGACAAACCGCTCACGGAATCAGACGCCATCAAGCTTCCTGGCAATCTCCCCGCCACGCTCGCGAAGGTGGAGCCGGCAAAGCGCGGAGTGGACGGCATCCTCGAAGCCATTGGTTACTTCGAGGGCGATGGCAAAGACCCTGAGTATGTGAAGTCGCTGAAAAAACTCCTCGCCGCCGTGCGTGCGCGTGATGCGGCAGCCAGCGCCATCACGCGCGTGATGATCATGGATCACCTGGAAAAGCCGCGTGACACATTCCTGCTGAGCAAAGGCGCGTATGACAAGCCGACGACTGACAAAGTGCTCGGCGCGATGCCCGTGGCGCTCACATCCAAGCAACCTGCGAAACCCGGCGCCGCTGCCAGCAGGCTCGATCTCGCGCGCTGGCTCGTCGCGCGCGACAATCCGCTGACCGCGCGCGTCACCGTCAATCGCGTGTGGCAGATGCTCTTCGGCACCGGCCTGGTGAAAACGGCCGAGGACTTCGGCGTGCAAGGAGAGCGCCCCACGCATCCCGAACTGCTCGACTGGCTGGCCGCTGACTTCATGGATCACGGCTGGGACATCAAGCGCCTCGTGCGGCAGATCGTCAGCAGTGATGCTTATCAGCGCTCATCACGCACCTCGCCCGCGATGAACGAGCGCGATCCCGAGAACCGCCTGCTCGCGCGCGGCTCTCGTCATCGCCTGCCTTCGTGGATGCTGCGAGATCAAGCGCTCGCGCTCGGCGGACTGCTCGTCGGTGAATTCGGCGGCGCATCGGTGAAACCGTATCAGCCCGAGGGCATCTGGGAGGAGGCCACGTTTGGCAAAAAGAGCTACACGCAGGATCACGGCGACAAACTTTACCGCCGCAGCCTCTACATTTTCTGGCGGCGCATCGTCGGCCCCACGATGTTTTTTGACACCGCCGCGCGCCAGACATGCAGCGTGAAGACTTACCGGACCAACACACCGCTGCACGCGCTCGTCACGATGAACGAGACTGCGCAAGTAGAGGCAGCGCGCATGATGGCCGGGCGTGTCATGCGCGAAGGCGGCGCAACACGCGAAGCCCAGATTCACCACGCATTCCGTCTCGCCACCGCACGACATCCAACTGCAAGCGAGCTGGAGATTCTCACTGGCCGCTTTGAGAAACTGCGCGGGCAATACCAACGTGATGCTGCTGCTGCAACGAAGCTGTTCACCGTCGGCGAATCACCGCACGACAAAAACATCCGGCCCGCCGACCTCGCCGCGATGGCTGGCGTGTGCTCGCTGCTGCTCAATCTCGACGAGGTGCTCTGCAAAGAGTGACGGCATGTAGCCGCTGGCGGGAGCCTGCGGTGATGTGAATCAGATGACGTGTGCCTGCGCCACGGACTGAACGCTCACGCGATTCAGCTACAGCGAGGCGCGCAGCTTTTCCTCATCTGCGATCCATGGCGTGAACTCAGGCGGGATGGGCGCCTCGAAAGACAACGGCTGCATGGTGATGGGATGCTCAAAGGCGAGCTTCCACGCGTGCAGCATGAACCGCGTGGATTTGAGCGGCTGGCGAGATGGATGCCCATAAATCGGATCACCGAGGATCGGATGCATGAGGCACTCCTTCATGTGAACGCGGATCTGATGCGTGCGCCCGGTGAGGAGGCGGCAGAGGATGAGCGCGCAGCCTTGATGCCCGCCGACGACCCTCCAGTCCGTCACCGCTTCCTTGCCGCCGCCGTCGTGGATCACGGTCATGCGTTTTCGATCCACAGGATGTCGCCCGATTCGGTTTTTCAACAGCTCGCCCGTCGAGCGCGGCATTCCGCAAATGGCGGCGAGATAGAATTTGCTGATGCGCCGCTCTGAAAAGGCCTCGGTGAGCCGCGTGTGCGCGAGGTCGTGCTTGGCCACGACCATGCAGCCGCTGGTTTCCTTGTCGAGACGATGCACGATGCCCGGGCGCGACTCGCCGCCGATGCCGGAGAGATCCTCGCAGTGATGAAGCAGCGCGTTGACGAGCGTGCCATCGAGATTGCCGGCTGCAGGATGCACGACGAGACCGGTGGCCTTGTTGATGACGATGATGTCCTTGTCCTCATGGAGCACATCGATGGGAATGTCCTGCGCGATGATGCCGGCGGGTTTTGTCTCAGGGATCACTATCTCCACCATGTCGCCATGACGCAGCTCGGCCTTGGGTTTGGCGGCCTTCCCGTTCAGCGTGGCATGTCCTTCGCGGACGAGGTCTTGAAGGCGCGAGCGCGACATGTCGGCCATCTTCCCGTGAAGGAAGCGGTCGAGGCGCTCCCCGGCGC
>JANPIW010000708.1:0-1856 GCA_031425215.1 Verrucomicrobiaceae bacterium | reverse complement strand
CACAAGATGAACAGCCGCTCATGCGAGCGCATCAATGGCCTGCACGTTATATTAAAGGGCTATCTCGCGATGGCCGCCGGGCTGGCGGGCGATCAGTGGAACGAGGGCGATGTGTCGTGCTCCGTGGTGCGCCGCGTGATGCTGCCAGACGCCTTCCTCGCGATGGACGGCCTGCTGGAGACCTTGCTCACGGTGCTCGATCAGATGGAGGTTTTTGAAGCCGTTGTCGAGCAAGAGCTGATGCGCTACCTGCCCTTCCTGCTGACCACGACGGTGATGATGGAGGCGGTGAAAAACGGCGCGGGTCGTGAGGCGGCGCATGAGGCCATCAAGGAACACGCCGTCGAAGTGGCGCGTGATTTGCGCAGCGGAAAAGTGGCGCAGAATGATTTGCTCACACGTCTCGCAGCCGACAAGCGCCTCTCGCTCACGCAAGCGCAGATCGACAAGCTCATCGCGCAAGGCCGCGCGAATGCCGGTGATGCGGCGGCGCAGGTGGATGGATTTGCGGCGCGCGTCACAGAGATCGCGGCGCGTCATTCAGTTGCCGCCACGTATCAGCCGGGTGGGATTTTGTGACAACCTGAGCGATCCGCAGCTTCCGCTTATGTCCGATCCCGTAGCCCTCAAGTGTCCGAACTGCGCTTCACCTCTCGCGGCTGAAAGCTGGAATCAGGAGGAAGGCATCGCCAAGTGTGGCTACTGCCGCACGATGATCACGCTGCCCGGCGCGATGAGACGGGAGAAGTTTCGCCCGCGCCCGCAGATGCCGATGCCATCTGGTGTGAGCGTCGAGGCGACAGGAGGTGGGATCGTGATCACCCGGCGCTGGTTCGGTTTTGCCAGCATTTTCTTGGTCCTTTTTGCCATCGTGTGGGATTCGTTTCTGATCTTTTGGTATGGGATGGCTTTCAGCTCTGGAGCGCCGCTGATGTTCAAAGTGTTCCCGCTTGTGCATGTGGCCGTGGGAGCAGTGGTGAGCTATCTCGCGATCGCGATGCTTTTTAACCGCACCTGGATCAAGGCTGACAACGGCGTGGTGAGCATCATTCACGGCCCGCTGCCGTGGCGGGGCAACATGGTGATGCCTTGCGCGGAGATTGATCAGCTTTTCTGCAAAGAAAAAATAACCCACGGGAAAAACGGCCCGCATGTGAGCTACGAGGTGTGGGCGGCGGGCCGCGACGGCGGCGCCCGCAAGCTTCTGAGCATCGGTCTGTCGGAAGAGCAGGCGGTTTTTTTCGAGCAACAGCTCGAGAAGGCCCTCGGCATTGATGATCGCGCGGTGCCTGGAGAGCTGGGGCGCTGAGTGTCGCGGCGCGCGTCTCGGTGATCGTCCCTTATTGGGCGTGCGGGTGGAATCCTTTCGCTTGCATGAATGACGAATCGCCGCACTATCGGGGCCGCTCGCTCCCAACCCTATTTCATGGCCATTAAAAAGACTGCTGTCGTTACCGGTGCCGCCGGATTTCTCGGATCCCATTTGTCGGACCGGCTGCTCGCGGAGGGATACAAGGTGATCGGCATGGACAACCTGATCACGGGTAATGTTCGCAACATCGAGCACCTTGCGGGCAACCGGGATTTTGAGTTCATCCATCACGATGTGACGAAGTTCATTTTCCTGCCGGGGAATATTGATTTGATTTTTCATTTCGCATCGCCGGCGTCGCCGATCGACTATTTGCAAATCCCGATCCAGACGCTGAAGGTCTCATCACTCGGCACGCATAACGCGCTCGGGCTGGCGAAGGAAAAGGGCGCGACGTTTTTGATCGCGAGCACGAGCGAGAGCTACGGAGATCCGCTGGAGCATCCGCAGAAGGAGACGTACTGGGGGAACGTGAATCCCATCG
>JANPIW010000707.1:0-5051 GCA_031425215.1 Verrucomicrobiaceae bacterium | reverse complement strand
TGCCCGCGTCATCGACCACGCGCACCTCGGCGTTCGCCAGATACTCCACGCCCTGCCGCGCCCTGATCTCCGCACGAGCACGCGCATCGAGCTGCGCGTGCTCGGGACGCACCTCACTGATCGTCACAATGGGCGATACCTCGGTCAGCCCATAGACATGGATGATCTCCCAGCCGAGATCACCTTCCACACGCTCGATCGTGGCGGCGGCAGGGGGAGCGCCAGCGGTGAAAACGCGCACGCCTCGCGGAGCATTCCTGCGCACTTCCTCCGGCGCATTGGCGATGCTGATGAGCACCGTGGGCGCGGCGCACATCAGCGTGATGCCTTCACGCGCGATGGCCTCGAAGATCAGCTTCGGGTCAGCCTTCGGCAGGCAAACATGTCGTCCACCCACCGCCGTGACTGCCCACACGAAGCACCAGCCATTCGCGTGAAACATCGGCAGCACCCACAGATACCGATCCGCGCTGGTGATGCGCGTGTGCATGAGATGTCCCATGATGTTCAGCGCCGTGTTGCGATGCGTGACCATCACGCCCTTCGGCTTTGCCGTCGTGCCGCTCGTGTAGTTCAGCGCGATCATCTCTCTTTCACTTGTCTCAGCGGAAACAAATTCCGGCGATGTGGCTGCCAGCACGGCCTCATATTCGATCCAGCCGGCCTTGCTGCCAGACAAAGCCACGAAATGCTCCACGCCCTGCACCTGATCGCGAATCTTGTCCACGGCGTCGAGGTAATCGGCATGAACACACACCACGCGCGCGCCGCTGTGATTGAGGATGTAAGCGAAGTCATCCGCCGTGAGCCGGAAGTTGATCGGCACCACCACCGCCCCGATTTGCGGCACGGCGTAGAACGACTCCAGATGCGCGTGCGTGTTCGGCGCGATGCTCGCCACGCGATCCCCTGCCTTCACGCCGAGCGTCTGCAACGCAGCCGACCAGCGATCGCAACGCTCAAAGAACTCACGATAAGTGAACCGCCGCGCGCCATCGACGACAGCCTCGCGCTCCGGATAAAGTCTGCGAGCGCGACGGGCGAAATCGAGGGGAGAGAGCGGCGTTTCCATGGTTGAGCGTCGATTGTAGATGCGTCCACATCTCTTTGAAAAGCACAACCATGAGAATCGCGATTGATAACATGAGGCGCGCGGCCATTCTCCGCACACTCTCCCGATGCACGATGTCTTCATAAGCCACTCCACCAAGGACAAGTCTGTCGCTGACGCCGCCTGCGCGGTGCTCGAAGCGCGGGGATTCCGCTGCTGGATCGCCCCGCGTGACATCCGGCCCGGAATGGAATGGGCTGAGGCGGTCGTGGAAGGCATCGGCGGCGCGAAGGTCATGGCGCTGATTTTCTCCCAGAACGCCAACCAGTCCACGCAGGTGCGCCTCGAGGTGGAGCGCGCCGTTCACAAGGGCGTGGTCATCATTCCCGTGCGCATCGAGGACGTGCTGCCGCAAAAAGCGCTGGAGCTTTTCATCTCATCTTCCCATTGGCTCGATGCATTCACCCCGACACTGGAACGCCATCTGGAGACGCTGGTCGCGACCGTGGGCGGCATCGTTGGTGAGCCAGTCACGCAGCGCCTCAGCGCACCACAGGCGGCTGCGCGCGTGCCGGCGGCGCGCAAAGCGGAACGTGCATGGATTCCCTGGGCGGTCACAGCCGGGGCGGTGATGCTGCTGCTTGGATTCATCTCCCTTTTTCTCACCTCCGGTCCTGCGCCTGATGCCTCGCACACTTCATCGTCCGATGGCGAGACCTTCATCGATGGGAAACGTGTGATGCGCGCCGTCCCCGTGGCGGAGCCTGTCGCCGGCGTTGCACCACCAGTATTGCCACCGGGCGAGCGCACCAGGGCAAAAATGGCGCGCATCATCCTGCCGAGCGTGGTCCTCATGGGCGCGACGCTCGAAGAGGCCGTCGAGATGCTGCGGATCAAAAGCAAGGATATGGACACGGAGGAAACCGACCCATCGCTCAAGGGTGTGAACATCATCCTCAGGATCGGGGAGGTGCCGAGTGCTGTTGCGATCACGCTCGATCTCAAGGATGTCCCTCTCGACGAGGCGCTGCGCTATGTGACGGAGCTGGCCGGCGTGAAATACAAGGTCGAGGATTTCGGCGTCTTTGTTGTTTCGATGTCGGAATCCACGGCGGAGACAGTCTTGCTTAACTATCCGCTGTCCAAGGAGGCGATGGCTTACATGCTCAGACCTGATCCGATTTCTGGGACTCGCCCCGCTGATCCGTTCGCGGTGGCGCCGAGAACCACGCCGTCACTGCTCACCAGGCAAACGGTGAAGGATTATTTCCTGAACAATGGCATCCCATTTCCACCAGGCACCAGCGCCACTTACAATCCGGAAACCGAGGTGCTGTTGGTGAGACAAACGGAAGCAGGGCACGAGCTGATCCAGACGGTGATCGAGAGCATGCGCCAGTTCGTGCCGCAGAGGTGATCCTGGAAGGGCGATGATGCTTCCGCCATTCACGCGGACGGCGTAGCGGAGGTCGATGATTCAATCCGCGCTGCTCGATTTGGGATACGGTGGCGCAGCGAGGATCGAGGGGAGACACGGATTTTTCTCCTGCTGTTCCCATGAGGACGGACGGCCCATTGCATCCGAAGCAAAAGCGGTGTCTGCGCCACCGCACTCCAAAAAGCGCTGCGCACCTCCGATCACACCACCCATGTGGTATCACGCATCAAGGCTGCTTGATGGCGCCGAGGTTAGATACCGCCCTGTCACGCTGGCGGGATTCATTGCGACCTGCTCGGGCGTGCCTTCGGCGATGATGTGGCCGCCGTTCACGCCGCCGCCGGGGCCGAGGTCGATGATCCAGTCGGCGCAGCGGATGACGTCGAGGTGATGCTCAATCATGAGGATGGTGTTGCCGGCATCGCGCAGTCTATATAGGACGGTGAGGAGAGATTGGATGTCGGCGAGGTGGAGGCCGGTGGTTGGCTCGTCGAGGACGTAGAGGGTGCGGCCTGTGGATTTTTTTCCAAGCTCGGCGGCGAGTTTCACGCGCTGTGCCTCGCCGCCGGAGAGGGATGCGCCGCTCTGGCCGAGGCGGAGGTAGCCGAGGCCGGTGTCTTCCATGACGCGGAGTTTGTCGCGCATGGACCAGTGCTTTTCAAAGAAGCGCGCAGCCTCGCTGACGGTCATGTCAAGCACCTCAGCGATGTTGCGGCCTTTGAATGCGATCTCGAGTGTCTCGGCGTTATAGCGCGCGCCTTTGCATTGCTCGCATGTGACCCACACGTCGGCGAGGAAGTGCATGTCGATCTTGATCACGCCGTCGCCCTCGCATTTCTCGCAGCGGCCGCCGGGGACATTGAAGCTGAAGCGGCCCGCGTCGTAGCCGCGCACGCGGGAGAGCGGCAGCTCGGTGAAGAGATCGCGCAGCGGACCGAAGATGCCGGTGTAGGTGGCGGGATTGGAGCGCGGGCTGCGTCCGATGGGTGACTGATCAATGACGACGACTTTGTCGATGTGCTCGATGCCAGTGATGCGCTGGTGTTTGCCGGGTTCGTCTTTGGCGTTGTAGAAATGGCGCATCAGTGCGCGCATGAGGATGTCGTCGATGAGTGTGCTCTTGCCGCTGCCGGAGGGGCCGGTGACGCAGGTGAAGGAGCCGAGAGGGATGGCGGCGGTGATGTTTTTGAGATTGTGCTCGCTGGCACCGTGGATGGTGAGGAGAGCGGGCTGTAGCTGATCGCGTGAGCGTTCAGTGGAGGGTGATTTCTTTGCGGAGGGAAGGGCGCGCGCGGCCGTCTGAACGCTCACGCGTTCAGCTACGCGCTCGATCTTGAGCCGGTGATCGAGATACGCGCCGGTGAGTGACGCGGTGTTTTTCGTGATCTCGGCAGGCGTGCCGGTGGCGATGATGCGTCCGCCTTGCGGGCCTGCGCCGGGCCCCATTTCGATGATGTGATCGGCGGCGCGCATCATGGCTTCATCGTGCTCGACGACGAGGACGGTGTTGCCGAGATCGCGCAGGCGCAGGAGCGTGGCAATAAGGCGGTCATTGTCGGAGGAATGCAGGCCGATGCTTGGCTCGTCGAGCACATAGAGCACGCCGGAGAGGCCGGAGCCGATCTGCGAAGCGAGGCGGATGCGCTGCGTCTCGCCGCCGCTGAGCGTGCCGCTTTCGCGATTGAGCGCGAGGTAGCCGAGGCCGACCTGGTCGAGGAATTCGAGGCGCTTCAATATTTCTGCGCGGAGATCGCGGCAGAGGATTTGTTGTTGGTCGGTGAGCTGGAGGCCGCGAAGCCAGAGAAGGGCATCAGTGATGCTGAGAGAGCAAAGATCGAAAATGTTTTGGTGCTGATGGGAGGAATGGGACGAATGCAGGACGACAGCGAGCGCTAGAGGTCGCAGCCTTTTGCCAGAGCAGGCTTTGCACGGTTTGGGATTCATGAAGCGCGCCACCTGCGCGCGCAGGGCATCGCTGTCGGCCTCGCGGTGGAGACGCGCGGCCTCGTTGAGCAGGCCCTCAAAGGGCTTCGTTGTCGCGTCGGTGCCATGGAAAAGAGCGTGCTTGAATGCGTCGGTGAGTTTTTGGAAGGGCGCGTCGAGCTGAGCGCGAAAATGTTTTGCGAGAGATTCAATGGAGCGCTGGTGCAGAGTTTTCAGCTTCGGCTGTTTCGTCCACCACGACTTCACCGCGCCATCGGTGATGCTCTTCGCGGGATCGGGCACGATGAGCGATGGATCAGGGGCTGAGAGGGCGCCGGTGCCTTCGCACTCGGGGCACGCACCGACGTGTGTGTTGAAGGAGAAATGCTGCGGCGTGAGTTTCTCGATCACGAACCCGGTGCGCGTGTTCGCAAAAGCGGTGGTGAAGCTCATCACCTCGCCCTCATCACCGACGAGAAACTCGATGACTTGCGGATTCCACTTCAACGCGGTCTCAATGCTGTCCATCAAACGCGAGCGCACGCCGTCGCGGATGACGAGGCGGTCCACCACAACCTCGATGCTGTGCGGCTCCGCGCGCTTGGGTTTGAGTGATTCATCCAGCTCCACGATCTCGCC
>JANPIW010000706.1:0-1630 GCA_031425215.1 Verrucomicrobiaceae bacterium | reverse complement strand
TGGCTGAGGGTGGCGGAGCCGTTGGTGAGGTCGCCACCGGCGTCGTTCCGCAAGTCAAGCACCGCGCCCGAGCCGTCCACGGTGATCACGGCGCCGCTGCGGTCGCTGTTGGTCTTCACGATGTCGCCGCCGACGATGAAGGTACCCCCGGTGAGAATGAGCGTGCCGCGGGCGGTGCCGTTGTCGGCCAGCAGGCCCATCGAGAGGTCATTGTTCACAACGAATGAGCCGCCCGCGAAGGTCAGAGTGCCAAAACCTCGGGAACCGACGGCTGCAGCAACCGTAAGGCCGCTTTTGGTACCAAGGGTGAGGCTGTTGGCGACCACGTCGTTTGACGCGCTGGCACTCATCGTCAGGCTGGAGTCCGAGCCGCCGGTGTTAGTGCCGCTATTCGAGCCTTCACCGATGACGAGTCCATTGAAGCTGGCGGTGAGGGTGCCGGCCGTGGTGTTGAGGGTGCTTTGGTTGAGGGAGCCGGTCGCCACATTCTGGCGACCGATGAACATGTTAAGCGTGTTTTTTCCGAAGCCCTGAAGGCTCAAGGTGCCGCTGGCACCAAGGGTGGCGGTGGCAGAGCCCTTGCGACCGCCGAGAGTGAAAGTCTGGGTGGTGAAGGTGGTTGCGCCGACCCCGAGGTTCAAGGTCACGGCTCCAAGAGTGGCACCGCCCGAGGAGGTGTCGCTGATCAGCACCGCAGTGCCTGCGGTGATGTTGTTGGTGGTATCCGCCAAGGTGATGGTGTTGGCGGTGAGGGTGTTGCCCGTGCCACCGGTGACAACGTTAAAGCGCACCTGATCGACATTGGCCGTGAAGTTGGCGCTGCCCCCGAGGTTCAGGGTTCCGGTTTTGTTGATGGTGTCGCCTTCACTGAGGCCCACATCGAGAAAGTCCGTGGTCCCGGAGCCAACGGTGAGGCTGCCGCCGGAGACGTTGTAGTTCAAAATCGCGGCGCCGTTGCTGCCCACGCGCAGGGAGCGGCCGATGACGTTGTTCAGGCCGCCGAGGTTGAAACTGCCGACGGTGCTGCCAGTACTGGTGGTCGCCTGAATGACGAGGTCGCCGGTGATGTTGCTGCTGCTGGTCAGCATGCCGATGACGCCGCCGGCATCGACGTTGGTGGAGGTGGCGTTGCTCAAAAAGGTGAGGCTGGCCACGGAATTCGGCGCGCTTTGGATGCCCGCGCCGCTGTAGTCGAAAACGCGCCCGGTCCCCGCCGTACCCGCGAGAATACTGATGACATTGCTGGCGCTCACCGTGGAGGCGGCTGCGGTGACGTTGCCACTGCCGCCGATTTCCAAGCCACGATTAGCATGGAGGGTGAAGATGGTATTCGCCGCGTTGTTGAGCGACAGGGTGACGCCGTTGAGCACGAGATGCGCGGCCATGGCCGACACGGGCGCGGCGCCGAGATTGGCGTCGGAGGCCACCGTGGTCGTACCGCCATTGAGCACGGTTTTACCGGTGTAGAGGTTGGTGCCGGTGAGCATGAGATTATCGGCACCGGCCTTCACGAGACTGACCGCGCCGGAGCCATTGTCGGCGATGACAGAACTGACGGTGAGCGTTTGGGGCGTGGCGGTGGTGTCGTCCACCATGAGGATGAGTTCGCCCGCGGCCGTGCCACCAGCGG
>JANPIW010000705.1:0-2187 GCA_031425215.1 Verrucomicrobiaceae bacterium | reverse complement strand
TCGCCGATGATCTCGGCTGGACCGACCTCGCCGTGCAAGGCTCGAAGTACTACGAGACACCCCACATCGACAAACTCGCGTCTCAGGGCACGCGCCTCACCCGCTATCACAACTGTCAAAACTGCCAGCCCACTCGCGCCGCATTGATGACCGGCCAGTACGCCGCGCGCACCGGCATTTACACCGTCGGCGGCATCGAGCGGTTTGACTGGCAGAGCCGCCCGCTTCGTCCTGTGGAAAACGTGCAGAACCTTCCGATCGAGAAGATCACCATCGCGCAGCAGCTCAAAGCCGCCGGGTACGCGACGGCGATGTTTGGTAAATGGCATCTCGGCAACAGCAAAGAATACCATCCAGGCAAACGCGGCTTCGACGAGGCCATCGTCTCGAATGGCAAGCACTTCGATTTCGCAACCGATCCGAAGACCGAATATCCCAAGGGCCAGTACCTCGCCGACTTTCTCACTGATCGCGCAGAGGATTTCGTCAAGCGGCACAAAGACGCGCCTTTCTTCCTCTACCTCCCTCACTTCGGCGTTCACTCGCCGCATCAGGCCAAGCCGGAATGGATCGAGCACTTCAAATCCAAGCCCGGCGCTGGCGGCCACAACAATCCGACCTATGCCGCCATGATCTCCAGCGTGGATGAAAGCGTGGGCCGCATCATGAAGCTGCTGGATGAATTGAAGATCGCCGACAACACCGCGCTGTTTTTCTCGACGGACAACGGCGGCGTGGGTGGCTACGAGCGCGCAGGCGTAAAAGGCGGCGACATCACCGACAACGCCCCGCTGCGCAGCGGCAAAGGCAGCCTTTACGAAGGCGGCACCCGCGTCCCCTTCATCGTGCGCTGGCCTGGCGTGACAAAGCCCGGCACCACCACCGACGTGCCTGCCATCCACGTGGATGTGTTTCCCACGCTGCTCGAGATCGCCAGCGCGGCGAAGCCCGAAGGACAACCGCTCGATGGCGAGAGCCTCGTGCCGCTCATGCGCGATGCCAGCGCGTCATTGAAACGCGAGGCCATTTACCAGCACTTCCCCGGCTACCTCGGCGCGGGCGAGAACACCTGGCGCACCACGCCCGTCGGCATCGTCGAGATCGGCGACTGGAAGCTCATGGAGTTTTTCGAGGACAACCGCCTGGAACTGTACAACCTCAAAGACGATATCGGCGAGAGCAAGAACCTCGCCGCCACGATGCCCGACAAAGCCAAAGAGCTGCACGACAAAATGCTCGCCTGGAGAAAAGACATCAACGCGCCAATGCCGATGAAAAACACGGAGCCAACCGCCGCGCCGACGAAGAAGAAAGGCAAGGGCAAGGGGAAAGGGAAAAAGAAGGCGGCGGAGTGAAAGAAGTGCTCAGTTCTAAGTGCTCAGTCAGATTCCAGTCATGACTTCGCACTGAGCACTCTTCCACCATGCAAACCCGCCGACACTTCCTCGTCACCTCCGCCGCCACATCTCTCGTCTCCGCCCTGCGCGCCGCGCCTGCGCCTCGTCGTATTTTGCTGCGGTCATCGTGGCAGACGGTGAACATCGGTGACATCGCCCACACGCCGGGGATGCTCGCGCTGCTGGAGGAGCATCTGCCGGAAGCGGAGGTGCGACTGTGGCCGAGCAAGGTGGACAATGGGGTGGAGGAAATGCTGCGCCGCCGTTTCCCGAAAGTTCAGATCGTCAAGGGGGCAGAGCAGTTGAAGGCCGCTTTTGCAGAGTGCGATTTTCTGCTGCACGGCTCGGGACCGTCACTCGTCGCGGAGAAAGATGTGGCGCGCTGGGCGAAAGAGACGGGCAAACCTTATGGCGTCGGCGGCATCACATTCTCGGCGCAGGGATCGACGGCTACAAAGCCTGCGTCGGAGAAGACGATCTCCGAAACGATCCGTGTGCTCAGCGATGCGCGGTTTGTTTTCTTCCGCGACTCGGTGTCCCTTCAACTCGCGAAGGACAAGGGCTGCACCAGTCCGGTGATGGAGTTCGGCCCCGATGGCGCGTTTGCCGTTGATCTGCGCGATGAAGAGAAGGCGCTGGCTTTCCTCAAGGCGCATGATTTGCAGGAGGGAAAATTTCTCTGCTGTCTCGGCCGCCTTCGCTTCACGCCGTATTGGACCATCCAGGAGAAGAAGGCCGCCTTTGACGAAAACAAACATGCGCGCAATGAGGCCATGAAGGAGCACGATCA
>JANPIW010000704.1:0-8210 GCA_031425215.1 Verrucomicrobiaceae bacterium | reverse complement strand
CAGCAGGAAGGGCGCGACGACGGTGAGGATCATGGCCCAGGCGACGATCAATTCTTTGCGCCAGCGCGAGGCCCAGGGCACGGCCGCCGCGATGAATTTCCGCACGGCAGGCTCGAATCTCTGGCGGATGGAGATGGCAGTCATGGCGCGAGTCACTTCCGGAGCATCACCAGATCGAAGGTGCTGCACATGGCGTTCACCGGCTCGTCGTTTGAGGGAAGGCGGATGTCCCAAGGATTCATCTCGCAGACTTTCATCGTGAGATCAGCGGTGACGCGCAGATCGTACTGCACGGTTGCGCCGAGATAGGTGGTGCTGATGATGCGGCCGGGAAAGCGATTGGGAGAGTCTCGCACCACTCCGAATGTCAGCGCCTCAGGCCGCACCGAAAGCAGCACGGGCTGGCCCTGCACTGGACGCCAGTCGTCGTTGTTCGGTCTGCCGCGCAGATTTCCAAAGGGCACCTCGAGTTCAAAAAGGCCAGGGCGGCTCGACTCGCGCAGCACGCGGCCTTCGATGAAATTGGTCTCGCCGATGAAGTCGGCGACGAGGCGCGTGGCAGGATTGCGGTAAATGTCCTCGGGCGATCCGACCTGCGCGACGCGCCCGCCGTCCATGATCGCCATGCGGTCGGCCATCGAGAGCGCCTCGTCGCGGTCGTGCGTGACGTAAATGGCAGTGAGGCCGAACTCTTTGCAAATGCGGCGAATCTCTCCGCGCATTTCGAGTCGGAGCTTGGCATCGAGATTTGAAAGCGGCTCGTCGAGAAGCAAACAACGCGGCCTCACCACGAGCGCGCGAGCGAGGGCGACGCGCTGCTGCTGCCCGCCGGAGAGCTGCTGGATTTTTCGCGCGCCGAGTCCATCGAGATGCACAAGGCGCAATGCCTCCGCCACGCGCTGCTCGATGAGCTGGCGCGGCATTTGTCTTTCTTCGAGTCCGAAGGCGATGTTCTGCCCGACGTTCATGTGCGGCCAGAGCGCGTAACTTTGGAACATCATCCCAGTGCCGCGACGATGCACGGGCAGGTCGGTCACGTCATCATTGTCAAAGAACACCGCGCCACCGTCTGGCTGGTAGAAGCCTGCGATGTGGCGCAGCAGCGTTGTCTTCCCGCAGCCGCTCGGTCCGAGAAGGAAGAAAAGCTCGCCCTTTTCGATCTCCAGATTCACATCGGCGAGAACTGTGGCGGTGCCGAATTTCTTTGTGAGATGTCGGATGGAAATGGAGACCATGATCGCGAGGCAGCGCGGAATTGTTTTTCGAGCACGGCCTTTCTATGACAAACGGAAGGGAACTGCAAGCAAACGCTTTCGTCGCCGGCGGCTGTGCTGCCACTGCGCCGAGGAAAGGCTCGCTGCCGCGGTTTTAATCCTTGCCGATCACGCTCTGTGATGTGAAAAACCCTCGTGGCTTTTTATCCCGAATCCCTGCGCGCGCTTCGCGGTTATGACCGGCGGAGTTTCACGGCGGACCTCGCGGCAGGAACGACCGTGGCTGTCATCGCGCTGCCGCTCGCCATAGGCTTCGGCATCGCCAGCGGTGTCACGCCGACGCAGGGATTGTGGACGGCGATTGTCGCTGGCTTTCTAATTTCCGCGCTCGGGGGGTCACGGTATCAGATCGGCGGGCCTACCGGCGCTTTTATACCGGTGCTTGCGCTCATTGTAGCGCGTCACGGCTACAGCGGCCTCGCGCTCGCGACGATGATGGCAGGCGTGATGCTGATTGTTCTAGGCGTTCTGAAGCTGGGCAGTCTGATCAAATTTATCCCGTATCCTGTCACCGCCGGCTTCACCAGCGGCATCGCGATCATCATTCTCACGCAGCAGTTGAATGAGTTTCTCGGTCTCAATCTCATGATGCCCGATCATGTGCCGCAACAGCTCATGCTCATCGCAAGTGAGGCATCGAGAACAAACTGGCACACACTGGGCATCGGCGCGCTCACGCTGCTGATCATCTACCAGTTTCCGCGCGTCACGAAAAAAATACCGTCGTCCATCATCGCAGTCGTTGCATGCACTACGCTCGCTCATTACCTGCATCTTCCGGTCAGCACGATTGAGACAAAGTTTGGCGCGATTTCCGCAGGCTGGCCCGGGTGGCATCCGCCCGCCATATCGCTCGACATGATGCGCGACCTGATGGGGCCGGCCTTCACCATTGCCGTGCTCGGCGCCATCGAGTCGCTGCTCTCGGCCATGGTCGCCGACGGCATGGCGGACACGCGACATGATTCGAATCAGGAGTTGATCGGCCAGGGCATCGCCAATGTGCTCACCCCGCTCGTCGGTGGAATCGCGGCCACGGGAGCTATCGCGCGCACGGCGGCGAACATCCGCAATGGCGCGCGCTCGCCCGTGTCGGGCATGGTTCACGCCGTCGTGCTGCTCGGTGTCGCGCTTTTCGCCGCGCCTCTCGCGCAGCACATTCCGCTGGCTTGTCTCAGCGGCATCCTGATCACCGTGGCACTGCGCATGGCGGAATGGGACACATTCCCAGAAATCTGGCGCGGCCCCCACTCCGATTTCGCGGTGCTGATGACAGCCTTTCTCCTCACAGTGATATTCGACCTCACCATCGGCGTCGGAGTGGGGCTGGTCATGGCCGCCATTCTCTTTGTAAAACGCATGGAGGAGATCACGCAGATCAAGCTGGTGACCGCCGACACCGAGACCGATGGCCATGCGCGCCACAGCATCGTCGGCAAGCACATTCCCGAAGGCGTCGTGCTCTACCGCATCGAAGGTCCGTTCTTTTTCGCCGCCGTGGACAAGCTCGAGTCCGCCTTGCGCGGCTCCGGCGGAAAACCGCGCGCCGTGATTCTGCGAATGCGCCACGTGCCGACCATGGATGCCAGCGGCCTGCATGCTTTTGAGATTGCCGTGGAAAAGCTGCGTCGTGACGGAGTCCGCATCTTCCTCACCGCCGTGCAGCCCGTGCCGCTGCGGATGATGCAACGCGCGGGCTTGGTTGAACTCATCGGCCAGGAAAAATTCTGCGCTGACATCGATGAGGCGCTGGAAAAAGCGCGCGTGATCCTCAGCGTCACACCCTGAGCGCCCGCGCCTGTCTCCTCAGCTCCGGCATCAGCTCGCGCCGTCCCGCATATCGGATCGCCGTGAAGGTTTCGTCGATCTCCCGCAGCTTCGCGGCAATGCCGGGCAGTGCGTTTGCCGCGCGCTCCGCGAATGCGGACGCGCCCTCGCCGGGTTTGCGCACCATGCCGTGCTTATTGAGTCGTGCGCACACGCGCTGCCACACGCGCACTTCCGCATCCGCATGACGCGGTGTTCTTTTCAGCCAGAGGAAAACCAGCAGCATCGCGAGCAGTCCGCCTGAAATGGAGAGGCTGATCAACGCCCGGTTTGAAAAGCGGTCCAGGCCGAGCACGGAGAGATTCTGCCGCTGCGCATCCTCGTCAGCGGTGACCACGAGATTGTACCACTGGTAGTTCAGCCCGTCCCACATCAGTCGCGTCTCCGTCCACGCGCGCCACCACCAGCCCTGACGTTGTGCAAACGTGCCAGCCTCCTCGCCCGAGAGGAAGGATTCGAGATTCCCTGCGAGCCGCGCGGGTGCCAGCTCCGCCGTCGGATCAATGCGCGTCCATCCTTTGCCATCGAGCCACACTTCCACCCAAGCGTGCGCGTCGCTCTGGCGAATGATCCAGTAATCGCGTCCGCGCTGCGAGCGCTCGCCGCCGAGAAAGCCCACCACAACGCGCGCAGGCACATCCGCGAGCCGCATCAGCGTGGCGAAGGCCGCGCTGAAATGCTCGCAGAATCCAAGACGACGCTGGAATAGAAACTCGTCGAGGCCGTCCGCGCCGTATGCGCCTGGCTCGAGCGTGTACTGAAATCCCTGCGCGCGGAGATGCGCGATGGCTGCATCGACCACCGCACGATCACTTGCCGCGCCGGAGCGAAACGAGCGGGCGAGATCGCGCGCGGCCTTGCCAACGGTCTGCGGAACAGCCGTGCCGAGCGTGCGCTGTGTGTTGCTCAAAGCGGCGGCGCTCAGCGGTTTCGTCTGCGAGATCACCTCGAAGCGCGTCGGGCTGTCCACGGGTTCGGTCACCGAGATCGTGTCGTCAAAATCGATCTTCCCCTGCACTCGCGACCCTTTGACGATCTCAGCGACGCGATCCAGCGCTGGCAGCCACAGATTCCGATGCGGCTCCAGCGTGATGACCTGGCGCGTGCTGTTTTCTTCCGCCAGATGACCACGCGTGCCCGGCACCGCGCTCCCGCGCCGCCACGCCAGACCGTCGCACTCCCAGAGCACGAGGCAGCGCCAGTAGAGATCGCGCGGCTGGTTTTGATCAGGAAACTCCGCGCGAAACGCAGTCGCGCCCGAGAGTGCCACCTGCGCGATATCGCCGGGCCGCAGCTCCCCCGAGATGCCGCTCGCGCCGGTGCGGCGGCGCGTGAGCTTTGATATCCAGTCATCGTGATCACGCGGGAAGAACAGAAACAGCAGCACCACCAGCGGCAGCGCCTGCGCGATGAGTGTGAAGGTCACGCGCGCAGGCCGCATGACACCGCGCTCACCACGCCGCGCGCGCGCCAGTGTGGCGGCGATGCCAAACGCGAGCACGAACGCGAACACCGACCAGAATAGCGACTGCTCAAAGCACAGACCGCACATGCAGAGGAACCAGCCTAGCGCGCCGAGCACCTGGAAATCACGCGGTGTGCGCGACTCCAGCATTTTCCCGCCGACGAAAACAAGCAGCAGCGCCACGGCTGACTCCATGCTGCGAAACTCCGCCTCGGTGAAAACCAGCGCGGCGAGACCGATGACGACGAAGAGCAGTTTCGCGCTGAAGCGCGGAGACCGGTATCGCGGCAGCGAGCGCACCACCGCGGCGATGATCAGCATGGAGATGCTCGTCCACGAGATCACCCCGATGAGCGGCAGCGTCGTGAGCGCGAGCAGCAGCGCCATCAGACGCAAAGGCCCGGCGGGAATGGCGGCGGAAGTTTCATGCACGAATGGAATCGCCGTGCTGCCCTTCATTGTCATCGCGCCCGGCTGCGCGGCGAGATGAGACGCGAGCGCGTCGAGACATCTGGCCGAGTGCAGGTGACCAGCGGAGGCTGCGATCACTTTGCCCGGCAGCGACAATGAGTAACGAACGCCCATGCCCTCGCACTGCTGAATCCACCGCGCGAGCTGGCTCGCGCGCGCGGCGGGATCGAGCGTGAGCGCATCCCAGTCGAGCGCCACCATGCGGCTGTCGTCGCCAGCCCACTGCTTCGTCATCATCGGCCTGCCCCGCGCCACGGCCTTCCAGTCGATGTGGCGCGGCGGATCACCCGGCTGCCAGGTTCTCGTGCCGGCAAAGTCCCCGCCACTTCCCTGCCCGCGTGATGTGCCTGCAAATGACGCGCTCGCGGCGTCCGGCAGCAGCGCGTTCGTTTTTGGCAGAGGCAGATCACCGGCAGGCAGCGGATGTGGATGCCTGTCAGTCGCGCTGACCGCCAGACGCAGCTCGCCCGTGAGAAATCCCAGCGGATATAAACTGCGGATCACCACCGCGATGGGATTGCCCGGCACCATCGCGGCAAAGGGGATGAGAAGCTCCCCGCGAAAGCACGCCCCGCGCGGCAGCTCGCCCACAAAAACTGGAGCACGAGCACCGCGAGCCGCGATCTCGATGCCGCAAGGCGGACGCGCCGAGGTCGAGACAAGCGTGAATGGCAGCCTGTAGTCCCCATCACGCTGCCTGAGCTGAACACCCTCAGCCTCAAAGCGGATGCCGCGCATGTTTGCCCGTGCATGAAGCCACGAAATGAGACCGACCGACGCGAGGCCGAATGCGAGAAGATAAATCGCGCCGTTTGACTGAGCCGCGCCCGAATACCAGATCGCGAGCGTGACGCTGGCCAGAAGCAGGGTGTGGCGGTTGGGGCGGATGCGGATCATGCGTGACAAGAACGAGGATGACGGGAGACGAACCGGATTCCAAGCCCAATGTTTGCCAGCTTCCATCCTGGGCGCTTTCCCCTTTGACGAACGCGCCACAAGCATGGAGTCTGCGCGCTAGAAAAACATGGAAGGCATCGAGAAAGCAAGGTTGTGCGCGAAGTACGCGGAAGACAAGAAAGCGGAAGGCATCGTGATCATGGACGCGCGCGGCGTGTCGCCAATCACGGATTTCTTTGTGATCTGCACCGCGTCGTCATCGCCGCATCTGCGCGCGGTGCGTGACGAGATCGCGGACGGGATGCAGAGGAAGCACGGCATGAAGCCGCTGGTTTCCGACGGCAGCTTTGAGAGCCAGTGGATGATCCTGCATTACGGCGATGTGATGGTGCATGTGATGCAGGACGAGAAGCGCGGATATTACGCGCTCGAAGACCTCTGGGGTGACGCGCCGCGCGTGAAACTCACCGAGGACACCACCCCGAGCGAGGAGAAGAAATCTGACAAAGCCGTGAAGGCGCGGAAGGCGCGCGAAAAAGTGGTGAAGGAACCGGAGACGAGAAAGCGCAAGCCGTCGAAGAAACGTGTGGCGGCAAAGAAGAAGACCGCGCCGAAGCGGAAGAAGTAAGTCGCGCCGTCGCGGGCGCATGTCTCGGTATTTCGCTGATACGGATCAGGTGATCATCCAAACACGGGGTGGATACCATGTTTGAGACAAATCGGTTGTGCTGGTGTCGAATCTGCACCCACAACCACTCACCCACCATGAACACCCATGCGACCACCATCGTGCGCGGACCGTCAGTTCAGGATTTGATCCGATCCGTGCTTGGAACGATACAAAAGGCAGGCTTCGGCATCCTCGGCTCCTACAATCCCTCGGGGCGTTATCCCATCCTCTGGTCGGGCCAGGGCAGAGTCTCCACCGACTGCCGCAAGGTGTGGGCGCAAGGCCTGGACATGGGCGCGCTGATCGACGCGGCCATACGGCGTCCGCAGGTGGTGTGGGCTTTTCCTGACGGCGAGGGGGCCGAGGCGCGGCTCTACGGAACCATCGCACTGCACGCCGAGAGCGCGCCGGAGATGGACGACATCGAGCTGCCAGTGGAGCTTTCCACGCATGTCGAGTGCATGACGCTGGAGATTCCCACGCATGGCATCTCCATGATGGCGCGTGTGCCAGAAACCTTTGAGTGCTTTGAAAAACCGGCCACCGCGCTGTCGTCGGCGCGATCGCTCCAAGAGAATATCGCCGCCTGCATGAAGGCAGCACGGTGAGGTATGACACAAAAACAAAGCGGGGCAGCTTTGGGTGCCTTTCGGTCCGTGCTGCCCCGCTCAGAGTGATGATGTTTGTTTTGCCGGCCCGAAAGGTCCTCCTGGGAGCTGCTCATGAGAGACGGCCAGGAAGCCGGTGCGGACTGACAATTCCGATTTAATTCTTTTTGGCCGTGAAAGACAAGACTTCTTTTTCGAAATCTTCTTTTATCAGTTCCCATTCCTCGTCACAAAGGTCGGTCGTTCATGCAGAAGGGAACCACGAATGTACACGAATACACACGAATAGTGAGCTTCCGATCCGTGTGACGCAACACAAGGAACCGCCCCGCTGCCCTGCATTTATTCGTGTCTGTTCGTGTCCATTCGTGGTTCAACTGCATCGTCACGGCTGATCCATTCATCTCGCCCCGCAAGAGATCAGAAAACCGCAGAGGAACGACCCCCTGAATCAGTTCTCCGCGTCTCATCGTCTCATCGTGTCTCCGCACTCACGGGCTTCCGAAGGCGGGGCCGTCTGTGTCTGCGATGCCCAAGGGAAACGGACCGATGCACTGCCGAGAGGCGACGATGACGACGACCCTTCCGCCCGCTGGGGCAAGCTGCCGGGGAGCGAGTGAGTCAACAAACTCACGTCGCTGCAGCTCGCCCAAGCTGCGTTTCACTCCGCCGATGGCAGCAGAGGCAGCGCGCGGGAAAGCTCGGTTTCTTCGCCGTCCCGCGCCTGCGGGATCGCGCAGCGTGTCCCATTCGTAGGTCCCCCGTGCAGCAGCATGTCATGCGGGCTAGGTTGTAGGTGGTAATGTTCTTTTGCCAGTGGCGGGTTCCAATCATCCCGCCGCTGCCGCCTTCTTGATCGCGTCCTGAATCTTCCCGAGTTCGCCCGGCCAATTCACCATCGCAAAGAAGCACTGCCCAACGCTGCGTGCTTCCCACATCTTGACTAGGCGTTCCTTCAATTTGGTGTCGTAATTGGTTGCCCGGTCGATTCCCTTGTA
>JANPIW010000703.1:0-8479 GCA_031425215.1 Verrucomicrobiaceae bacterium | reverse complement strand
GGTGGTGCCGATCACATCGACCCAGCTTCCTGGGGCGAACATGTCAGCACCGAGTTTTGCATCAGCGGCTGGCAGTTGATCGTCAGCGGTGACGCGAAACTCCCTCACGATGCGCTTGGGTTTCTCGCAGCCATGCTTTTTAAAATGCCCAAGCTCAGGCTTGGTGGCGCGCGACTCTTTCTTTTCACCAAAACCAACCTGCACGGCGCTGTAGCCGTTCTTGCTGTCCTTGGTCTTCACCTGCACGATCTGGTTGCCGCCGACATCGACGACGGTGCATGCGACGACATCGCCCTTGTCTGTATAGACTTGGGTCATGCCGAGTTTTCTGCCAATCAATCCAATGCTCATGGTTGTGTCCTTGTAATTAGTTCAGCGCGCTCGTGACTAGATGCGGATCGTGATGTCCACACCCGAGGGCAGGTTGAGTTTCTTGAGTTCATCGACCGTCCGGCTGGTGGGATCGACGATGTCCAGCAGTCGCTTGTGCGTGCGAATTTCAAACTGGTCCATCGACTTCTTATCGACATGCGGCGAGCGGTTCACGGTGAATTTCTCGATGCGCGTGGGCAGCGGAATGGGGCCTGCCACGCGTGCGCCGGTGCGCTTCGCTGTCTCGACGATGTCCGCTGTGGACTTGTCGAGCACACGATGATCGTAGGCTCTGAGGCGGATTCGGATGCGCTGCTGATTGCTCATGATAAGTGTCTCCCGCTGGGAATAGGTTTCAAAAAGTTGGTGTTAGTTGCGGCTCGTGCCACCGCGCTGCTCGACGATCTGCTCGACGATCTGCTGCGGCACTTGCTCGAATTTCGCGGGCTGCATCGAGTAAGATGCGCGACCGGAGGAAAGGGTACGGATGGCGGTCGAATAACCGAACATCTCGGCAAGCGGCACTTCAGCCTTGAGCAAGGCCAAATTGCCCCTGGTCTCCATGCCCTGGATTTTTCCGCGGCGGCGGTTCAAGTCACCGAGGATGTCGCCCTGATAGGTGTCGGGAGTCGCGGCTTCAACGGCCATGATCGGCTCCATGAGAATGCACTTGGCCTTCTTAAGCGCGTCTTTCATCGCGAAGATAGCAGCCATTTTGAAGGCGTTTTCATTCGAGTCCACGTCATGGCTCGATCCGTCGAGGAGATCGACGTGAATATCGACGACTGGATAACCAGCAATGATGCCATTGAGCACGGCCTCGGCGCACCCCGCTTTGGCCGGATTGATGAATTCCTTTGGAATGGTGCCGCCCACGACTTTGTTGTCGATGGTAAAACCCTTGCCTCGCTCGTTCGGCGTGACTTTGAGAATGACGTGACCGTATTGACCGCGACCACCGGACTGCTTGATAAGTTTGCCTTCGCCGTCCGCTTCCTTGGTGAGCGTCTCGCGGTAAGCGATCTGCGGCTTCCCCGTGTTGGTTTCGACCTTGTGCTCGCGCTTGAGACGGTCGCAAAGAATCTCCAAATGCAGCTCGCCCATGCCAGCGATGATGGTCTGGCCGGTCTCCTCGTCGGTCTTGACGAAGAAAGTAGGATCTTCTTCCGAAAGACGCTGGAGCGCGTTGCCCATCTTCTCCTGGTCGCCCTTGGTTTTCGGCTCGACGGACATGGAGATAACTGGCTCGGGGAATGACGGCGGCTCAAGCTGGATCTCGAAACTCTCGTTGCAAAGCGTGTCGCCCGTGCGCACATCGCGCACACCGACCATCGCTGCGATGTCGCCAGCGTAGCACGCATCAATATCCTTGTGCGTAGCAGCCTGGATTTGAATCAAGCGGCCGACGCGCTCCGACCTGCGGGTGCGCGGATTGTAGATCGTGTCACCCTTCTTCACGCAGCCTGAATAGACGCGGAAGAAAACCAGGCGGCCAAATTTGTCGCTCCAAAGCTTGAACGCGAGCGAGCAGAACTTTGCGTTATCATCGGCGGTTGCTTCGACGACAAGCGCGTGATCGTCGGGATGGATGCCCTGGGCTGGCTTCGCATCGAGCGGACCTGGAAGATAATCAATGACGGCATCAATGAGATACTGCACGCCCTTGTTCTTGAAGGCTGAGCCACCCGCCATCGGGACGATGCGGTTGGTGATCACCGCGCGACGCATGGCGCGCTTCACGTCTGGAATCGAAATGGGTTTCTCCTCAAGGAACATCGTGCCGATCTCGTCGTCCACATCGCAAAGTGCGGCGACCAGTTCGTCATAGGCTTTCTTGGCCGTCGCGATCTCCGCGCCTTCGAGCGGGCGGGTTGTAAAGGTCGAACCCCACTTGTCGTCATCATTATAGATAACGGCTTTCTGGTTCACCACATCAATCTGGCCGATGAGATGCTCTTCGGCACCAATCGGAATCAGGATCGGCCAAGCATTCGCGCCGAGCTTCTCGCGCACGTCCTTGACCACGTTTTCAAAGTTTGCGCCTGTGCGGTCCATCTTATTGACGAACGCGATGCGCGGCACGCCGTATTTCTCAGCCTGACGATAAACCGTCTCGGACTGCGGCTGCACACCTGCCACGCCGCAGAGCACAAAGATCGCGCCGTCGAGCACTCGCAGCGAGCGCTCCACCTCGGCGGTGAAATCCACGTGACCAGGGGTGTCGATGATGTTCACCCGCATGTCCTCATCTTCATTGAGCTTGAAGACACCTTCTTCTTTGACCTGCTTCCACTTAGCCGTCACAGCAGCGGATGTGATCGTGATTCCGCGCTCCTTCTCCTGCTCCATCCAGTCCGTCGTCGCCGCGCCATCATGCACCTCGCCGATCCTGTGGATCATGCCGGTGTAGAAAAGAATGCGCTCCGTGAGCGTGGTCTTGCCCGCGTCGATGTGCGCGCAGATGCCGATATTACGGGTGCGTTCGAGCGGATACTCGCGGTTCGGTGAATTCAGATTTGCCATGACAGGGGACGAGACAGTGAGTGAGGGAAGAGGGAGAACTTAGAAGCGGAAGTGAGCGAAAGCGCGGTTGGCCTGCGCCTGCTTGTGAACGTCATCGCGCTTGCGGACGGCGTTGCCGGTGCCTTGCGCGGCATCCTTCAGCTCGTTGGCGAGGGCGACGTGCATCGGCGTGCCTTTGCGGCCGCGGGCATAAGTCAGAATCCAGCGCATGGCCAGCGACTCCTGACGACCGGAGCTAACTTCAAGCGGCACCTGGTAAGTAGCACCACCGACACGGCGGGCCTTCACTTCGACCTTGGGCTTCACGTTGTCGATCGCACGAGTGAAAAGCTCGAGCGGATCCACCGCCTCGCCTTTTTCATTCAGCTTCTCGATGGCCGAGTACACGATGCGCTCCGCGAGCGACTTCTTGCCGCGCTCCATCACGCGATTGATGAGGTGAGCGACGATCTCGCTGTCATAGCGCGAGTCCTTCAACTCCGGCTTGTCATAAACTCTTTTTCTGCGGGCCATATAATGAGAGGCGTGTGTGAATTAGTTCAGAGGGAAAATCAGATTACTTCTTCGCGGGCTTTGCGCCCTTCGCATCAGCAGCCGCGCCAGCCTTCGGACGCTTGGCACCATATTTCGAGCGGCTCTTGCGACGCTTCTCGACGCCGAGGCAGTCGAGCGTTCCACGGACGATGTGGTAGCGCACACCCGGAAGGTCTTTCACACGACCGCCACGGATCAGCACGATGCTGTGCTCCTGGAGATTGTGGCCCTCACCCATGATGTAGGCAATGACTTCGTGACCGTTGGTGAGGCGGACCTTCGCGACTTTACGGAGAGCCGAGTTGGGCTTCTTCGGTGTGCGGGTCATCACCTGGAGGCAGACACCACGACGCTGCGGGCAGTTCGTGAGCGCCGGAGATTTCGACTTGGTCGATTTGCTCTGGCGGCCGTGACGGACGAGTTGGTTGATGGTAGGCATGTGCTGGTACTTACTTGAATGGAGAAACTGTTGTCTCCCACCAAATAGCAAAACCCGGACATGACGAAGCCATATCCCACAGTCAAATGCGCTTCTTGTCCGGAGCTGCTACCCGATAGGAAAGACCTGCGTGAACAGGCCAAAATCACTTGCTCCAAAAGAGGAGCCGAGGCTGTGGGAGCGCGGATGCTAGCGAGTCGATCAAGTCTGGCAAGGTCTTTTTATCATTTGATGAAAAGTTTTTCACAGCCAGCGACCAACTCTCCGCCGAAACACCAAACCGAGAATCGGCCCCCTCTTCCCTCTTCAAAGTGTCCGCACGCGAAACACAATTCGCGCCAGACCGCTTGCCTCCTCAAGCACACGCTCGACAGGATGATTCAGGAGGCTCTGGAACATCTGGCGTTCCAGTTCATGCACCACGGGATATTTGCGACCGATCTCGCCAAACGGCGTGTGATACTCGACGATTTGCAGCCCGCCCTTCGCCGCGTCGTACTCCACCTTTGAGAGACATCCCTCGGCGGCACGCATCCTGGCCAGTTGCTCGGCGCGTTCGATCACGGATTTGCCGCGCAGCTTCACGGCATGGCGCTCTGCGCGGGCCTGGAAAAAACTGAACAGCAGCTTTTGCGCGGCAGTTTCCCCATAAACTCTTTGGGCCGTGATCAGCAGATCAACCGTCAGTTCATTTCCGGTCTGCGGAAACAGCGGATCGCTTTTGTGCGTGAGACGATAGAGTTTTTCAGGCCGCCCAGTTGCTTGCGGTCTGCGCCACGTGTCGAGGAATCCTTTCTTCTCCAGCTCCACGCAATGCTGCTTCACGCCCATGTAGCTCATCTTCATCGCAGCGGCCAGCTCGCTCACAGTCATGCCGGTCGAGCGCTTCAGATGCACGATCACATCGAGAGCGGGTGTTCTGTACAATTCTCGGAGAAGGGTGAAAAGCATGACGTTCCGGTCAGCGATGCTAGCACCATGCGCATCCGTGGCAAATTCCGCGCCGTAAACAGTTCCCAAGCTTTTCGCGCCACGAGATTGACACCACGCCACGACAGAGCCTAACTCCTGCCAAACGAAAAATGCAACGCAACCACTCGCTGCCCGAAAAGGAGTTCCGCTCACACGCGCCTGGGTATTGGAAAGACAAGGGCATCTCCACAGACGACTGGAGCAGCGCCACTTGGCAGCTCAAAAACCGCATCACCACCCTGCGCCAGCTCGAGGAGCATCTCGTGCTCTGCGACGAGGAGCGCGCGGGCGTTCTCCTCTCGGGCAACAAGCTGGCGATGGCCATCACGCCGCATTATTTTAATCTCATCGACCCGCTCGATCCCGACTGCCCCATCCGCCGCCAGGTCATCCCGCGCATTGAGGAGACGCTCGACGACCCAGACGAAATGGCCGATCCCTGCGGCGAGGACGCGCACATGCCCGTGCCGGGTCTCGTGCATCGTTACCCTGACCGCGTGCTGTTTCTCGTGACCGACCGCTGCGCCTCCTACTGCCGCTACTGCACGCGCAGCCGCGTCGTCTCAGGCGTCGGAGAGCAGACGTTGCAGATGGAGCACGAGGCCGCGTTTCGTTACCTCGAAAAGCACACCGAGATCCGCGACGTGCTCCTTTCTGGCGGTGATCCCCTGCTCCTCTCCGATGCGAAACTCGAAGGCATCCTCTCACGCCTGCGCTCGATCAAGCACATCGAGTTCCTCCGCATCGGCAGCCGCATTCCCATCTTCCTCCCGCAGCGCATCACGCCCGCGCTCTGCGAGATGCTAAAAAAATTCCACCCGCTCTTCATCAGCTTTCACGCCAACCATCCTCGCGAGCTTACCACCGAGGTCCGCGCCAGCCTCGAGCGCCTCGCCGATCACGGCATCCCGCTGGGCAATCAGAGCGTCTTGTTGCGCGGCGTGAACGACGACGCCGACATCATGAAGAGCCTCGTCCACAAGCTCCTCATGTGCCGCGCGCGACCCTATTATTTGTATCAGTGCGATCTCATCAAAGGCTCCTCGCACCTGCGCACCAGCGTCAGCAAAGGCATCGAAATAATCGAGAGCCTCCGTGGCCACACCACAGGTTACGCCGTCCCGCAGTTCGTCATCGACGCCCCAGGCGGCGGCGGCAAGGTGCCGCTCAATCCCGACTACATCTTGATGAAGGACGAGCAGCGTGTGCTGCTCCGAAACTACGAAGGCAAAGTCTTCGAGTATCCCGAGCCGAGAGCGGAGATGGCTCTCCTCCAAGCCGTGTCGTGAAGCGAATCATCGGTCGCATCATTGAATTGGCGGGCATGTCGTCCGCGTGGTGGACCATCATCGCGAGCGTGATCGTGATCGCCAACAAGGCTGGCTTTGACGATCATGTCTTCCGCCTTACACGATGGTTCGACATCTATGATCCTCCAACCGTGATCGGACGTCCTCATCACGAGATCATCGCTGAACTTGCCGTCAAAGTCGGTTTCATGCCAGCTTGGTTTCTTTTGCTCATCGCATTCAGCTTTGATCGCAGACATCCGAAGCTGCTACTTGTCACCAGCATGTTCGCCATCGGAATGGCTCCCGGTTGTTTCGTCATGTAGTGGGCCTGACGCGCCTACTTCATCAGCTCCACCACCTTCGGCTCGATCGCCTGCGCCCAGGTCTCGTAGCTCGCTTCGTTGAGGTGCAGCAGGTCGGGCATTACATCCTTGCTCAGCGTGCCGTCGGGCTGGAGAAACTTCGCGCTGATGTCCATGAAGAACACCGTCTTCTCATCCGCGAGCTTCGCGATTAATGCGTTGGTCGCATCGTTCTGCTGACGATGCATGTCACCCGGAGTCGCGCCGCGCGGGAAGATGGCGAGCAGGAGGATTTTCATCTGCGGCTGTTTCTCGCGCAGCTTTGCCACGATGGCCTTCACGCCCTCGGCTGTCTGTTCGGCAGTGCAGTGGTAGATCGCGCCGTTGATCTCCTTTTGTGGGCGGCCCTGATGACCCGTGTTGTTCGTGCCGATCATCAGCACGGTGAGCTTGGGCTTCAGGCCGTCGTAGTTCCCGTTCTGCAAACGCCACAGCACATGCTCCGTGCGGTCGCCGCCGATGCCGAAGTTCGCGGCCTTCATCGGCGCAAAGTGTTTCTCCCACGCGGCGCGGCCCTTGCCCTCCCAGCCCTGCGTGATCGAGTCGCCCAGGAAAACCAGTTCCGCCTCGCCCGCCTTTGATCTCGCATTGAATGTCTCATGCCGTTTCATCCAGCCTTCATCACGCGGCACGGGATTGATGGCGAAGTTCCTGGTCGCGTCATCGGCGCGGACTAACGTCTGGCTGAGCAGGGCGACGGCGAGGCTGAGTGAGAAGATGAATTTCATGTTTGGAGAAAGCGCGCCCATCACAGCAGGGCGACATCAAGGCGCAATCGAAACCTTGCAGCCACGCCCGTCTCGATTACGGCGCGGCAAACGCCGAAGCGAGAAGTTGCGCGAGACGATACCCCGCGATCACCACCTGGCCGCGCGACACTTCGAGCGCCTGTTTTTTGTACTCCGCGCTCAGCGGCGTGATCTCGATGTCGCCCAACGCATCGGGCTTCTTCCCGGCGATCTGCGAGAGCACCTCGCTCGTGTAAGCGTGCTCGCGCGCCAGCGCCGCGCCTTCCTCGACCCATTGTTTCGGAGCGTAGATCGCGAGACTCTTCTCCGCCTGTGAAGTGAGCGCGGTGTCAGCGAGCAGTTCGGACGCCTTGTCGCGCGCCTGCCTGAGATCAATGTTCGAGCGCAACTGCAAATCCCAAAACGCATGCAAAGTCATGCGTTTGAAAGGTGAGTCATCGGGCCAGAACAACCGGTTCCCTCCACGATCACCCTCGCGCAAATCAGGAAGCTCAGGGTCGGCAAAGAGAGCGACATTGTGCATCGGCTGATGCAGATCACCCACCACATGCATCACCCACGAGACCAGCAACGCCTTGCGTTCATCGGGTGTCACGGCATCGCGCAACGAAACCACCGCCATGTGCAGCATCTGCGTTGCGCTCAGCGACATCTCGTCCATGCCAGGCTTCCACTCGTGCTGCACATTGACTTGCAGCCTGCCTTCCAGCGCGGCGCGCGATGCGTCGTTGAGAAAAACCGGCGTGTTAAAATAATGCCACGGTCCGCGATGATAGGTGTCGATCAGCGGCTGCATCGTAGCCGCATCGTAACCGCGTGGCTTGTCCGGCCAGATCGCAGCCTGCGCGAAAACCCAGCGCGCGCGATCCTCCGCCTCTGCGCCTCCTTGAATCTCCGCAGGCATGTCCGGCATGAAGTCCTCTTTGAAGCGCGGATGCTCCTCCAGCAGCGCGGCGATCTTTGCGCGCAGCTCCGGCGTCAGCCGCTCATACGCGATCTGCGCCACCACCTTGTGCCCGCCGCCGCTCCATGCGTGCAGATGAAATGCACTGGAGACGATGAGAGCGAGCAGACAGATGTAAGATTTCATGGGATCAAAACACGGACAGCGCCGCAAACTTGCAGATGGCAGAACAGCGCACGGAATGCCGACGACCCGTCGGCCACCCACACAAAGGTCAATCAATCGCCAATCATTTGATTGGCCGACGAATCGTCGGCGTTCCATGCATTCCG
>JANPIW010000702.1:0-2981 GCA_031425215.1 Verrucomicrobiaceae bacterium | reverse complement strand
CCGTGGCATTGACGGTGGTGCCGGTGTTCAGCGAGTCGAGCGTCGAACCATTCCAGCCGAGGATCTTGCCCCCAGCCACGCGGGCCGGGACAGCGTCCGCCGCCGTGATCCACGTGATGAGGTGGATCTGACCGGCAGGCGCGAGTTCCGAGCCATCGGCGTCGAGCACCTGCGTGACGTCGGTCTGGCGCCCCATTTCGGTGCGCAACACGGAACCCGAGAAGTAACCACCGTTACCATCGAGATCCTGACCCCAGAGGGTCGAAGCGCTCGTGGAGTCGAAGACGCCATTGATCGTGGCGCCGCCCGCCGGCACTTTCCGAATCACGGTGATGTCGTTGCTCGCCGAAGTAGTGGCGACAAACTGCGAAGTCAGCGTGGTGATACCGAGCTGGCTTTCCGCCATGTAAGCGGTGCGGGTCCCGGAGCCGTCATTACGACCGGTGGCATAGACGAACGTGCCGCTGTCGGCGGCGTCGCCGGTGAACACGGAGAGAGGGAGCGAACCTTGAGAGAACAGCGCCTTGAACTGCTGGAAGCTCACGTTGGTGAGACCGGCAGGAGCACCTTCATTGGCGAGCATCGTGAACAGCGTTACGCCGACCCGAGGATTCGCCGGACTGAGCGTCGGGCTGCTCACGGGCGACGAGGACTGGCGCACGTCCGAGTAGGCGAACTTCGCCGCCTGCTGGATGGTGCTACCGCTGACGTTCGCGGCTTCCGCTCCACTGCCACTGGGGGCGGGAAGGGCCGCGTCGGTGATGAACAACGGGTCATTGGCTGGCCCAGGCGCAGCGATCGCGCGGAGGCCTTCGACGGAGCCGTTGTGGGAGACGCGGACCGTGGTAGTGCCGGCGACGCCTGGGAACTTGCCCTTGAAGGTGACCCGGTCAGCAGCGTTAACGCTGCCTGCAGCTCTGTTGTGGGCGTAGGAGTAGCTGACACCGTTGTTGCCGAGGTCGAACTGTGCCTTGAGGGCGTTGATGGCCGCCGTGCGGAACGCGGTGGCGCCGGTGATCCGGACTTCCACATCGGCCTGGGCCGCCGTGGCGAGGGTGAGGAGGGCGATGGAGCCCGTGAGGATATTTTTAAGTTTCATGATACGAGTTGGTTGGTTTTAGGGTGTGGCAGGGGTTGGTTAGGTTAGTTTAGGCGTTTTTCTTGCGACGACGGATGAGGCCGCCCAAAAGCGCGCTGGAGGCGAGGAGCACCGCCGAAGACGGCTCGGGCACAGGCTGCACGATGAAGGAAACGTCGCCCGTCTGGTCGATGACGAAGGTGCCTTGGAATTGACCTTCACGAAGCGTTGCGGGGTCAACGGTACCCGCAGGGCTCGCCGCGAGGATGCGATACAGATCGAGCGCGCCCTCGGCGTTGACTCCACCGAGGCTCCCGAACGAACCACCACCGAAGCCACCCACAACACTGCCTGGGAAGACCGAGAAGGAATTCGTCGGCGTGCCGGAGATGTTGAAGGGGTTCTGATTGTCGATATTCGAGGTGGACGTGCCTTCGACGAGCGTGGTGGTCAGCGACGTGGTTTCCATCCGGTTGGCCATCGCGATGATGCCGTTCGCGCCAGTGGTCATACTGCCGTTGCTATCCACGCTCCAGCCAGCGGAGAGCGCCGTGCCTTCAGTGCCGATACCGGTCCGAACAGCCGACGTGTAGATGGTGCGTCCGGGGTCTCCATTGGTCAGTGTGGTGGTGCTAGTCGAGTTATTGAAGACGCCCGCGGCACCCCAGTAGAGGTTGGTAGCATCGAACCAACTAATGCCGAAGCCGTTGGTATTATTCGACAGCAGGGAGCCGATATTGGCGATGTTCATGATATTCGACGTCGTGTCACGGAACGTCGTGCCAGCGCCGACATTCAGCATGACCGTGTTGCTGCCACCAAACTGGTGGAAGAACAGCACGATGTCGCCAGGGGCGTAGGTAGTATTTTGCGCCTGCGCAGGGGCGGCGGACATCGCTGCCGCGACCGTCGCGGCAAGGATGAAGATTTTGGATTTGGTTTTCATTTGGAGATGTGGACTTCGGTTTAGTGGGTTGAGGGTGGTAGGGGTTAGCCCGACTCGTCTCGTCCGTGAGTTCACAAACTTCATGCGGCAGTCTTGTGGCGTGAATGTTACAATCCTGTGCCATCCCATTCAGCCAGAGCGGCTTCCCCCTCGCCTCCGGCCCGACACCCCCCAATCACCAACTTGCAAAAAATCCACCGTGTCCGACGCCTGATCCGCCGCCGTGCAACGTCTCCCCTACCTCAGTGCGCGGCGGCGCAAGCACCCGTCTTTTCCTCGCACCACTCGGCGATCCGGGTAGCGATGGTATCGCGCACGGCCCGCACGCCACGGAGCTTCTCCTCGTGGGTTCCGCTGAACTGCGACGGGTCGGGGAAACCCCAATGGAGGCGGATGGCGTTGCCGGGAAAGATCGGGCAGCGCTCCGCGCTGGCCTCGTCGCAGACCGTCACAACATACCCGTAGGTCTTGCCCGACTTAAAAATTTCCCAGACCGACTTGGCCTCGTTCCGCGAGATGTCGATGCCCTTCTCAGCCATGGCCTCGACGACAATCGGATTCAAGTTCCCCGGTTCCAAGCCCGCGCTCTCCGCCTCGAATTGTCCGCCGCAGTGGCGATTCACGAAGGCCTCGGCCATCTGGCTGCGGGCGCTGTTGTGGATACAGACAAACAGGATTTTCGTTTTCATGGTGTGTGCGCGGAGCTTTCCCGTCGAGAAAATGATGGGCAAGCCGGGAGCGCGGCGTCACCGTAATGTCACATCGGAGACCGTCGGCGGCCTCGCCAGGGTACCTCCAGTCTGGAGCATTTCCCAAGGCCGGCGGGGCCTTCACAACGCGATCTCGGCGGCGATTTCATCGCCCTGCCGATGCAGGCGGAAGCCGACTTTTCGACAGACCCTTTGCATCGGCAGATTGGCGGCCAGCACCGTGCCGAAGATGCGGCTGAGGCCTTCG
>JANPIW010000701.1:0-3855 GCA_031425215.1 Verrucomicrobiaceae bacterium | reverse complement strand
CCACCAGATGACGTCGGTGAGATAGCCTCGGCGGAAAAAGGGCTTTCCTCGCGCCGCGCCGAAGCCGCGCTCGATCACGATAAAAATGAGGGAGAGAATGATGAAGGCCACGGTGACCTGCCAGATGCGTTGAGTCATGTTGAGTGCGGTGGGATTGCCGTGGTCAAACGCGCGCAGGGCAGGAGAGGTAACGGAGCGGCGTGGAATGCTGCCGAATCTTCGTCCACGCGACTAGGCGGGAGCCGACGAGTCGTCGGCGTTCCATGAGCTGAGTGTGCAGATGCCACGCTTGCCGCGTGCCTCGATGAATTGCAGCAGCTTCTCCGCGTGCGGAGGCCAGGTTTTTTCGCGCGCGGTGGCGCAGGCTTGCGCGAGGTTTTTTCCGGAGCGGAACAGCAAGTTGAACATCTCCTTCACGGCGCCGCGATCTGCGGTGGTGAATCCGGCACGTTTCATGCCGATGACATTGAGGCCGGCGAGGCGGTTGAGTTTGTTCACGCTGCAATAGTGCGGCACGTCGGCGCTCATGGCGCTGTTGCCCTGCGTCATGCAGAAGTCGCCCACGCGGAGGAACTGATGAAACACGGAGCCGCCGCCGAGGAAGCTGTTGCTGCCGACGTGGACATGGCCTGCGAGCAGCGCGTTGTTGGCGATGACGTTGCGGTCGCCGACGAACACGTCGTGCGCGAGATGCGCGCCGACCATGATGAAATTGCCGTCGCCAATGCGCGTGTGGCCGCCGGGTTTGTTGCTGCGGTGGATGGTAACGTGCTCGCGGATGGTGTTTTTTTCTCCAATGATCACACCGCTCTCCATCGCGGGATCAAAGGACAAGTCTTGCGGGTGATCGCCAATGATCGCACCGCGTCCGATGGTGCTGCCGGCGCCAATGCGGACATCACCGATGATTTGCGCGTGGGAGCCGACGCGGCATCCCGCCGCGATTTGCGCGCGGCCTTCGATGATCGCATAAGCGCCGATCTCTACGCCCGGATCAATCTGCGCGCGCGGGTCGATGAGTGCGGTGGGGTGGACGGGCATGGGTGATGTGAGATTTGAGATTTGAAACTCTCTCACGGCAGCAACCCGTGTTCGCGGAAGCTGTAGTACGCCACCGCGCGGCCCTCAGCAGGAGCGCCGATGATGATGTGGTCGTGGAGGGCGACGCCGAGCGTTTGCGCTGCCTCTTTGATACGGCGTGTGGTGGAGATGTCAGCGCTGCTGGGCGAGGGATCACCGGAGGGGTGGTTGTGGGCGAGGATGAAGGCGCTGGCGGAGTGCATGATGGCCTTGCGCAGGATCTCGCGCGGATGGGAGAGGGATTCATTCAGGCCGCCGCGAAAGACCTCGTCCTGGCGGATGAAGCAGTTGCGCGTGTTGAGCAGCAGCACGCGCACCGACTCATGGGAGAGCGCCTGCATTTCCGGGGCGAGGAAGGCATGGACCTGAGCGGGCGATTCAAGCGGGATGTCCACCAGGCTTTCGCGTTCGGCACGGCGGCCCAGTTCGAAGGATGCGGCAACGAGCGCGGCTTTCGCGGGTCCGAGCGCGTGGTTTTGAGTGAGCGACTCCGGCTCCTGCCTGGAGAGTGCGCGCAGGCTGCCGTAGTGTTTGATGAGACGCTGCGCGACCTGGATGGCGTTCTCGCCTTTGGTGCCGGTGTTGATGAAAAGGCCGAGCAGCTCCGCGTCGGAGAGGGCGGCGGGTCCGAGGCGGAGGAGACGCTCGCGCGGACGATCTTGCTCGGGGATGTCGTGGATGCGCTGCGTGCCCGCAGCGTCGGAGCGCGCCTCGGGAAGTCGCGCCGTGTGGTCAGTCTCTCGAACGCGCTGGGTCATGGCGCCCTATTGTGGGTTCAGGCCGTCGCGCGACACTTGTCGAGGAGGTTGTGCAGATACGCGGTGATCTGGCGGAGCGCGTCGCGCTGCGGCGTGTCAGGAAGACAAATCAACTCGGCGGCGGCTTCGCTCACGAGACGCTGTCCGGTTTTGATCGCGCGCTCGATGCTGCCGACGTAATCGGCGATGCCGGCGAGCACCGTCGTGTCCATCGGCTCGCCTTTAAGCATCATGCGGCTGAGCTTGGTCTTCTGCGCCTCGTTCGCGGTTTGCAGGAGGAAGAGCATGGGCAGCGTGAGTTTTCCCTTCGCCAGATCGGTGCCGAGAGTTTTGCCGACGGTTTTTTCATCACCCACGAGGTCGAGGCAGTCGTCGTAGATCTGGTAAGCGGTGCCGAGCTTCATGCCGTAAAGGCGAAGCGCCTCGCGCGTGCTTTCGCTTTGCTGGTTGAGACACGCGCCGAGTTCTGTCGCTGCGGCGAAGAGCGCGGCGGTTTTCATCTCGATCATGCGGAAGTAATCGGGCACGGAGAGATTGAGGTCAAATCGGCGCTGGGTCTGGAAAATCTCGCCGCAGCAGACATCGCGCGAGGCTTTGGCGATGGCGCGGCAGACATGTTTGTCCTCGAACTCAGTGGCCAGCTCCAGCGCGTACGCAAAGAGGCTGTCGCCGAGCAGCACGCTCAGAGCGTTGCCCCATTTCGCGCTTGCTGTCGGGAGACCGCGGCGGATGTCGGCGCCGTCCATGATGTCGTCATGCACGAGCGATGCGATGTGTACCATTTCGAGGATGACAGAAAGGCGGCGGTGCTCCTCGGTCACGCCGCCAGTCGCGCCACCAGCGAGGAGCGCGAGAGCGGGGCGGATGCGTTTGCCGCTGCTTTTGCAGACGTAGCTGACGTAGCCTTCGACGGCGGGGTCAAACGCCTTCGCCTGGGCCATGATGGATGCCTCGATCTTCTCCAGCTCCGGGCGCACCAGCTCGAACGGAAAAGTCGGCGCGATGGATGTTGGGGATTGAGTGATCATCAAAAAACGAACCGGCCTGTTAGTGGCGCAAACGCGCGGCGAAGTCAACCCGCGCATCCTCCGACGCCGCAACGAGATACGCTCATCAAAACCCGATGGTCACACCAGCCTGTAAAAACAAATCCTCTCTTTTGTAGTAGGGGCTTCCGATCTCGGTGCCCACGCGTAGTTCGATGTCCACGCCTTGGTGGAGTGAGAATCTAACGCCTCCAGATGCCTGCACAAACTCGCCCTGGCCGCGTATCTCGCCACTCTCGGCATAGAGGCTGATGAACCAGGTGTCACTCTGATTTGGCAGCCAGCCAGTGTCGTAAGCCAGCTCCACATCGCCAAAGGCAAACGCGTCGCGCGTGTAATAGAGAGACACCGTGGTGTAGTTCGCGCCGAGCGTGAGGAAGAGCGTGAGATCGTCAGCGAGGCTGAAATTGGAAAATACGCCCGCTTCCAGATCCACGCCGGACTGGGAAACAAGGGATGGTCCCGCCACGCCTACAAAAAGTAAAATCTCAGAATCGCCCTCGCTTGGATCATCAGGCTCGTCCTTGGTGCGCGCCGCAGGCGTGATGTTGGTGGAGCTGGTCCACACTTGGTATTCAAGCCGCGCGGCGATTTGCCACAATACCTCTTCATCGTGGGAACTATTCTCCGCATTTGGGAAAAGCCGGCCATGCAAGATAGCTTCCCATTTGCGGCCGAGCGGACAGGCGAATTGCGCGCCATACCCCCACGCGCCACCACGATGCGCGGAACTGTTGTAATCCGCGCTGAGTGACCACGATGCCTCCTGCGCGAGCTGGCGCTCATAGACGTAAGTTGGAGTTCCTTTTTGCTCTGCGGCAGTCTGGGCATGAGCCGTGCCCGTCAGTGCCACGACCATCATCATTCGGGAAACTGCCTTCATGCTCTGAGGACGGAGGCTCAATTGTAAACGGGCACGCAGGTGCAGACCTTATTGCAGGTGCAGGTCGAGACGGTGTAGCTGCCGCCCG
>JANPIW010000700.1:0-7795 GCA_031425215.1 Verrucomicrobiaceae bacterium | reverse complement strand
GCCGAGGAAACGAGCGCGCGGACGATCGGCGACCGGGAGCTTGTCCACGAGGATGGAGATGAAGACAATGTTGTCGATGCCCAGGACGATCTCCATCACGGTGAGCGTGAGCAGCGCGACCCATGCCTCGGGAGAGGAGAGCCAGGACATGTCAAAGACACTGAGCGGGGCGGTGGTGACGGCTTCAGCGGCAGCGGCGAGAATCATGGGGCGCGGAGAGTAGATGGTTTCTCTTTCCCGGCAAGTGGGGAGATGCCCCACAAATCACCACGGCTTGAGCGTAATAAATGACGACTCGCGCACCTTGTGGTCTCCGTAGGTCCGCGTGAATTCCTCAAACTCTCGCGCCCATTCCTTGATCGTCATCGTCGCATGCGCGTAGGCCTGGAAATCGCGCGCGCTGTAGAATGTCATCTTGTCCTTTTCGTTGTCGGCGAACTGAAACACAGGGGTCCCCTGCCCCGAGAGGCTTACCTTGCCTTCGATGGCGATGTTGCCCTTTGTGAATACGCCCAGCAGAGCCGAGGCGGGGCCGATGGTGAACTTCGCGGCGAGCTTCACCATGTTGCCGCGCACGCTGGTGGGATTGATCTCGGTGACGGCTATCTCGAGCGTGACGGATTTCGCCGTGGGCCGCGTGACGACGCGGAAACGCGGCGCGGCGGGCGCGTTGAGGAAAGCTCGCGCAAACTCATCGCGGATCTGCGCGGCGATCTCGCGCTCGCGTCGCTGCGTCCAGCCCCTGCGCATTTCCCACGCGGCGAGCTTTTTTGAAACAGGCCGCAGATGACTCAGGGACACCGGCGCGATATAGATCTCCGTGCGTCGCATCACCTCCACCTGCGTGGCGGTGTCAGGATTGCGCCAGACGAAATGGAACGGCACACGCTCCCGCGCCGGTCGCATTTTCGCGCGCTGGTCGAGAAAGGGCGAGATCTTGGCGGGCTTCGCTTTGAGAAGACGCTGCGCCGTCGGGTTCTGGCATGAGACGCAGAGAAGCGCGATGCAGATGCCGGCAAGTCGTCTGGTGATGGTGTGAAAACGTGCGGTGGTCATGCTCGGACTGGAGGGCATCCGTAGCTCAATCAGCCCGGCGCGCAGGTGAAATCTCCGCTGCCGGAGCAGACGAGGCGCGCTGATGACTGATCTCTCACGCGGTCAGGCCCATCACCGTCCCTGCCGCAGCGCGGCCTGGCCGAGTGCGAGGGCACCGAGGATGCCGGAGCGCTCACCCAGGCCGGGGGGGACGATGAGCTGCTCGATGTGCTGGGTGATGGCGGGGATTTGCAGGTAGCCGTTGAGGATGCGCACGACGCGCGCGCGGGTCAGCTCAAAAATTTGCGTCTGCCGCATCACGCCGCCGCCGAGGACGATGCGGTTGGGCGAGAGCGTGAGGATGAGATTCACGATGCCGTGCGCGAGCACGTCGCTCACGTCCTCCCATGCGGGGTGATCGGGTGGGAGTTTGTCGGGTTTCACGCCCCAGCGTTTCAGGATGGCGGGGCCGCTGGCGTAGCCTTCCATGCAGCTCTTGTGAAACGGACACTGGCACTCGGGCGCGATGACTTCTTTATTGGTCGGCGGCGGCACATGCAGGTGGCCGATCTCGGGATGCAGCAGGCCGTGCAGCAGATTTCCATTCACGATCACACCGCCACCGATGCCAGTGCCGACCGTGAGATAGATGAGCGGATCTTTGGCCGCGCCGCTGCCCCAGAGGTACTCGCCCAGCGCGGCGGCGTTCACATCGGTGTCAAACCCCACCGGCACTTTGAACTGCGTTTTCAGCGGCCCGACCATGTCGATGTGCTGCCAGCCGCGCTTGGGCGTGGTGGTGATGTAGCCGTAGGTGTGGCTTTTGGGGTCGAGATCAATCGGGCCGAACGATCCAATGCCGATGGCCTCGAAGCGCCCGAACTGCGCGCGCGCGCCAGAAAAAAAACGCGTGATGCCGTGCAGCGTGTCCTTGGGATTCGTGGTGTCGATCACCGCGACATCGCGGATGTCGTCGGGCCCGGTGCCGATGGCGCACACGACTTTCGTGCCTCCGGCCTCGACGGCGGCGATGAGCGGCCCCTCGCTCATGCTGCGGCGGGCCGCAGGGCGTCCGAGTCGCGGATGCCGAGGCTGGCGTAGATCTCTCGCGTGGCGCGGGACCGGTTGAGTGTGTAGAAATGGATGCCATCCACGCCGTTGTCGAGCAGGTGGCGGCACTGCTCCGTGGCGTAATGCACACCGACGCGCTGCACCGCCTCCTCGTCCGCGCCAGCACGCGCGATGGCGCGCAGCAGCTTTGCCGGATAGCGCGCGCCGGCGGCCAGATCGGCCATGCGTTTCATGCCGGAGGCTGATGTGATCGGCATGATGCCGGCGATGATCGGCACATGGATCCCCGCGAGCCGGCAGCGGTCGCGGAAGTCGAGGAAGTCATGGTTGTCGAAAAACAACTGGGTGCAGATGTAGTCCGCGCCCGCATCGACCTTCGCCTTGAGGTAATCCATCTCCATCATCCGGTTCGGAGTGCCCGGATGGCCTTCGGGAAAACCCGCTACGCCGATGCCGAAGCCGCGTGCGCCGCTGTCGTTGAATTTGCGGATGAAGCTCACGAGATCAGCCGCGTGTTGGAACGCGTCCTTCGCTTTTTCGTAGCCCGTGAGGTTCTTCGGCGGATCGCCGCCCAGCGCGAGGATGTTGCTCACGCCCGCCTTCGCGTAGCGCTCGAGGATCGCGGCGATGTCGCCCTCGCTGTGGCAAACGCAGGTGAGATGCGGCACCGCGTCGAGCGAGGTTTTCGTCTTGATGCGCACGACGAGGTCATGCGTCAGCTCGCGCGTGGAGCCGCCCGCGCCGTAGGTCACGCTGACGAATGCGGGGCGCAGTGATTCCATTTCGAGAATGGTCTGAAACAGCGCCTCGCTGGCCTCCGCGGTTTTGGGCGGGAAGAACTCGAAGGAAAACGTCGGGCGCTGGGTCTTGAAAATATCGGCTGCGTGCATGAGTCGGGAGGAACGGCGCGCACTGAATCAGCGGAGGGTGCGAAGCGCAAGCTTACACATCCGCCGCAAAATCACGCAGCACATCCATGTCGATGAACTCCAGCGCGGACGCGTGAGTTGCCGCCAGCATGATCTTCGGCGCGCTGTCGGCGTTGTAAGCCTCGACCCAGCGTTGCAGGCAGAGGCACCATTTGTCGCCGGGCTTCAGTCCGGGGAAATCGTACTCGGGCACGGGCGTGGAGAGATCGTTGCCCGCCTTTTTTGAAAACGCGAGAAACTCCCGCGTGGCCACCACGCAGACGGTGTGCATCCCGGCGTCCTCGCCATTCGTGTCACACTTGCCGTTGCGAAAGAACCCGGTCACGGGGTCCATGCAGCAGCATTCCAGCTCGGTGCCCAAAACATTTTTTGCCATGCGCTGACTGTGCGCCATTCGCGCCGTTTGCCAAGCGCGGCGATTGTTTCGTTCTCATCGCGTCGTTTGTGAGCCAGTCATGAAAACCATCGCGCTCTTCCTCGCCCTCGTGCTCGACGCCTCCGCCGCCGACTGGCCACAATTTCGCGGACCGCATGGCGACGGCACCACCAGCGAGACCGGCCTGCCATTGAAATGGAGCGCGAGCGAAAACCTGACGTGGAAGACCGAGCTGCCCGGCCCCGGCTCTTCCAGCCCCATCGTCGTCGGCAATGTCATCTACCTCACCAGCTACAGTGGCTACGGCATCGACGTAAAGAAACCCGGCGAGATGACCGGCCTCGCGCGCCACGCCATCTGCGTGAACCGCGCCGATGGAAAAATCCTCTGGAAGAAAGACGTGAAGATCGAGCAGCCCGACACGGCCTACACCGGCACCTACATCACGCAGCATGGTTACGCGTCGAGCACGCCGGTGTCCGATGGCAAGAATGTGTACTTCTTCTTCGGCCCGGCGGGAGTTCATGCCTTCACCATTCGCGGCGAGAAGCTGTGGGAGGCGAACCTCGGCACCAAAGCGCACGATTGGGGCAATGGCGCGTCGCCCATTCTGCATGGCGATCTGCTCATCGTGAACGCCGCCATCGAGGGCGACAACCTCGTCGCTCTCGACAAAAACACCGGCAAGGAAGTGTGGAAGGTGAGTCGCGGCTTCCCCGCCTCATGGAACACGCCTACCATCGCCGCGGTGAACGGACGCGAGGAAATGATCGTGAGTGTGAGCGGCAAGCTGCGCGCCTTTGATCCCAAAACGGGAACGGAGCTGTGGAACTGCCGTGGCATTCGCGGCGCGGAGCTTTGTCCATCCGTGCTCGTGCAAGACGGCGTCGCCTATGTCATCGGACTCCCCGGCACCGGCAAGGCGATGGCCGTGCGCGCGGGCGGCAGCGGCGATGTCTCGGAGACGAATGTCGTGTGGGAGCTGGGCATCGGCTCCAACTGCTCCTCGCCCGTGTTTCACGAAGGCCACATCTTTTTCGCGAATGACTCGCGCGGCATTTTGCACTGCGTGAAGGCCGCCACTGGCGAGATCATTTTCGAGCAACCGCTGAGCAAGGAGCGCGGCAACAAAGTCTATGCCTCGCCCATTCTCAGCGAAGGCCGCCTGTATTACGTCAGCCGCGACCAGGGCACCTTCGTCGTTGCCGCAAAACCCACGTTTGAATTCCTGCAGCACAACGTCATCTCCGGCGACGACAGCGTCTCGAATGCCACGCCTGCTGTGGCCGAAGGGCAGATTTTTCTGCGCTCAGATCGGTTTCTGTATTGCATTGGGAAGCGACGCTGACGCGCGTAGCGGAAGTCGCCAGACTTCCGAAACAAACGCGTTAGATGCGCCGACGCATCATGCGCGCCCGTCGGAACTCTGGCGAGTTCCGCTACAAACTCTTGGCCGACGACTCGTCAGCGTTCCATACTCCGCCATGCACATCCCAACCATCATCGAGCGCAAGCGCGAGGGCGCGCATCTCACCAGCGATGAAATCCACCACATCATCGACGGCTTCACCAGCGGCGACATCCCGGACTACCAGATGTCCGCTCTCGCCATGGCCATCTTTTTTCGCGGCATGGACGCCGAGGAAACCACCGCCCTCACCACCGCCATGCTGCACAGCGGCTCCGTCTTGCAATGGCCCGTCAACGCACCCATGCGCGTGGACAAACACAGCACCGGCGGCATCGGCGACAAAACCTCCCTCGTCCTCGCGCCGCTCCTCGCGTGTGACGGCCTCTGGGTGCCCATGATCTCTGGGCGCGGCCTCGGCATCACCGGCGGCACGCTCGACAAGCTGGAGTCCATCCCCGGCTTCCGCACCCGGCTCGATGAAAATGAAATCCGCGACGTGCTCCAGCGCGTCGGCTGCGTCATGGTCGGCCAGACTGCCGACATCTGCCCCGCCGACAAAAAACTCTACGCCCTCCGCGACGTCACCGGCACCGTGCCCAGCATCCCGCTCATCACCGCCAGCATCATGAGCAAAAAACTCGCCGAAGGACTCGACCGTCTCGTGCTCGACGTGAAGTACGGCAGCGGCGCCTTCATGAAAACACGCGAACAGGCAGACGCCCTCGCGCGCAGCCTCGTCGCCGTCGGTCGCGCGCTCGGCGTGCGCGCCAGCGTGCGCCTCAGCAAGATGAACGAACCCACAGGCGAGTCCGCAGGCAACGCCCTCGAAGTCGCCGAGGCCGTCCGCTGCCTGCAAGGTCGCGGCCCCGCCGATCTCGAAAACATCGTCCTCGACCTCGCCGTCTCCGTCTCCATCTCCGATCGCGGCACCCTGCGCGACTGGCTGCACGACGGCAGCGCCTGGCACCGCTTTCAAAACATGGTCGAGGCCCAGGGCGGCGACGTCTCCGCCCTGGAGCGCCTCACCGAGATCCACCACGCCCCCTGCATCGGCGACCTGCGCTCCCGCACCACCGGCACCGTCCGCCGCATGGATGCCGGCATCATCGGCCAGGTCATCCTCGAGCTAGGCGGCGGCAGAGCCAAAGCCGGCGACACCATCGACTTCGCCGTCGGCTGCGACGAGATCATCAAAATCGGCGCCGAGATCGGTTTTGGCGACGCCCTCATGCGCGTCCACGCCCGGACCGACGCGGAGCTGGATGCGGCGATTGAGCGGTTGCAAGAGGCGGTGGTGGTGGAGTAAGTAACCTCATTCTCCTACTCGTCATCGTTCTCGTACTCGTACTCGATGCCACGGATTCGAGTAGTAGGACGAGAACGAGGACGAGTAGGAATCAAGGATCAGTGCATCCACCTGCCAGTTTCAAATTCTTCGTTTCCTCATACCCAAATCCCCTCCGGCCATACCGGAGCACCGTTTCGGTACACCGTACCACCCTTTCTATGTACCGGAACTGGCTTTGGGTATGCCCAATCCTCGTTCCGGTATAACCGACCCCCGTTTGAGTACACAAAAAGGCCCTTTGGGTATGCCGAAACCAGGTTTGAGTATGCAGAAACACCGTTTCGTTATACCGAAACGCTGATTTTCGGAATTATTTCGTAGTTTTTCGCTAACAAATGGAAAAACCATAAACCCACTCCACCCGCCGCCTTCGGGCCGGTGAGTCAAGGCTTTAGCCGGTCGGAGAACTGTGCGCACTTCACGAGTTTACCTGATCCGCTATAGCCTCGACTCCAACCCAAAGCACCCTCGCGCATAAAATCGCAGATTGTGCTTTACAAAAACCGAAAAATTTCGTGCAATAACCGGGAAACCCGAAAACAAAAGCCGTGCCTTATTTCGATGAGCCAGGGGTCACCTTTGACGATCCATTGATCCAACACGATGACCCGCGAACCTATCAAGAAATCCTCAACCAGCAGTATTCCAAAGCCATGTTTGACGTAGTCCTAGACATCAGCGGTCTCAGCATCGAAGACCTCATCGCGCGGGTGCGCGCGATCAAAACCGGCGTCGCTGGACAAGCGGCGTTTTCCTCCCTCGCGGCCAAGCTCACCGCGCTCGAAGCCCTCACCGACACACTTGAAACCAAACAGCAGGCTATCGCGCCAGTACAGGCCGTGGTCGCGCAAAAAGTCCTCGAGCGTGACGCCGCCGAGACCCCCGTCATCAACGCCGTCACCGAGATCGCCCAGGACGTGGGCAAGCTCGCGCCCGACGAGGCCACCGTCGCCGCCACCACGATGCGCGTGAAAAACAAACCCGGCCCCAAGCCCATCCCCTCCAAACCCTCCGGCCTCGAAGTGACCGTGGGCGACGAGGAAGGCGAGATCAGCGGCCAGTGCAACGGCCAGCCCGGCATCGTCGATTACTACGAGCAACGCTGGACCACCGGCGACCCCAACGCCCCCGCCACCACTTGGACCGCCGGAGAGACGAGCAAGAAAAGCTACTTCGAGCTAAAGCCCCTCCCCAGCGGCCAAAAAGTCTGGGTCCAAATCCGCGCCTGCAACGCCCGAGGCAAAAGCCCCTGGAGCGACCCGGCGTGTGTGCGGGTGCCGTGAAATAAGAAGTCACAACATTCGCTTTGAATCCACAACCCAGGCCATGATTGCCCACAAAAAATGGAGGCCGAATCCGGTTCGGCCACAGTTTTGTTTCAGACAGCGATGAGCAACATCGAGAAAGCAAATCAAGGAGCCACAACCGCGCTCGGATGCGTGTGGTCGATTATCTATTTCGGCATGGGGCTCGTAGCATTTACCGCAATCTACAGCGGCATGAAAGCAGGGGTCGGGCTTCATTGGATAATCGCTTTCCCGCTTTCAATTCTTTTGGCCTATATTCCAGTTGTAGGTTCCGTGTTCGGAGTGTGGGGCGCTATGAAAGTTTGGGGTTGGGGGTTT
>JANPIW010000699.1:0-7580 GCA_031425215.1 Verrucomicrobiaceae bacterium | reverse complement strand
CACCCGGCCACGCGAACGACCACAGCAACTCGCCCGTGGCCGGCTCGTGACCGGTCACAGATTTCTGATTCACACTCACGATCTGCTCCCTGCCGCCGAATGTGCGAAGCACGGGCGAGCTGTAGCTCGCGCTCTCGCCGCCGCTTTTCCAAACCATGACTCCCGTGTCGCACTGATAAGCGATCAATGTGGGCGCGGTCACCCCGCCGCTCACGATCACCTGTCCGCCATGGATCAGAGGCGAGGAACTTTTGCCCCACACCAGATTCTTCGCGCCAAAGTCAGCGAGCACATCATGGCTCCACTTCTCCGCCCCCGTCTCCAAGTCGAGACAGTTCAGGATGCCCGTTGCGCCTTGCGCAAAGACGCGCCTGCCTGCCAGGTCAATGGTCGGTGTCGCACGCGGACCGTCGCCGCCCATGCCTTCAGTGAAACGCGCCTTGTCCTCATGCACCCAGAGCAGCGCGCCGTTCGTGATGTCATAGCAAGTTACGCATTCCATTTCACCGCGCTGCTCCTGCGTGATCGCGCGTCTGCCAGCGACCGCAAAGCCAGACCAACCCTCGCCGATCCCCTGCCGCCACACCTCGCGCGGCGGGTGCTCCTTCCAATCCGTTTCAAACCCCACATCCACCACCGCACCATCGCCGAGCGGCCCCATGAAGCGCGGCATGTCCGCCAGTCCCGCAGGCAGCGATGACAAATCAACCGTCGGTTCCGGCGTCATCGATGTCAGCGCAATCGTCGGAGCCTTGCTCCATCGCCACGCGAGCCGCGGCAATGCAGTTCCATCCGACGAACCATCGTAACGCAACAGCAACTTGCACGCACCGCCAAGAGCGAGCACCGCGATGACTAGCCCGACCAGCCGGATGAGCCTACGCCCCTTCACTCGCAAAGCCCACCACACGCCCGTAAGCAGCAGCCACAACAGCAGGCACATGATTGCCGCAAATGACCTGGCAAAGTGACCCGTGGCAAACATCCAGGCAGCGACGCTGAGGAACAAAACAGCGGTGATGACGGGAAACAGCGGGAGGCGAAGTGGACGGGAATCACTCATGCGAGACAGTCCTTACGCCAGCTCGGCGGCGATGGCCGCTCCGTTGTGATGTGATAATCCAAGACGCGTGGAACAAGGGCCTGGTAAAATCATGCTTGAAATGCCTTCATGATTTTACCCCACCACATCAATCCCGCGACGCTGGCATGATCTTCAGCTCCACCGGTTTGCCTTCGCGCAGCACGACGATCGTTGTCTCCACGCCGACCTTCAGCTCGCCCATGAGCGAGGTGTAGTCATAAATGTTGAGCACATCTTTGCCGCCGAGCTTGATGATCACATCGCCGCCCTTCACACCCGCCTTGCCCGCAGGACCCACCGCTGACACGCCGCTGAGCTTCACGCCTTTGATGTCGCCCTGCGCGTAGTCGGGGACGGTGCCGAGATAGACTCTCATGCCGCCGCGTGTGCCCTGGTTTTTTGGCGCCTCCATCGCAACGAAGTCGGGCGTCTCGTGCTGCGTGGCAATGCTGCGCGCGATGAGGCCCATCAGTTTTGCGATCTGAGCGGCCTTGTCGTAGTTGATCTTGTCGGCGGTGTCGGACGGCATGTGGTAGTCAGCGTGCGCCCCGGTGAAGGCGTTGAGGGTCGGAATGCCGCGCAGGAAAAACGTGGTGCTGTCCGTGGGCAGGTGCGCGTCGTTTTGCGTCGTGATCGGCAGGCCGACAGGTGCGTTGCGTTTCTCAATCTCCTTCGGCCACCAGGTGCTGGATCCGACGCCCTGCAGCACGAGCGTTTTATTGAAGCGCCCGATCATGTCCATGTTCAGACACGCGGCCATCATGCCGGTGAGCTTCGCGTTCGCATCGCCCTTGATCATCTTCGCAAGGTCTTCAACGAAGTGATTCGAACCGAGCAGCCCGAGTTCCTCGCCCGACCAGAGCGCGAAGATCACATCGCGCGTCAGCGTGATCTTGCCCTGCTTCTTCAAATCCGCGAGCCACTGCGCGATCTCGATCACGCCCGCCACGCCGCTCGCGTTGTCATCCGCGCCGTGGTGGATCCTGTTCAACTCATCGCCCTTCGCGCGCGAGCTGGAGCCACCTTTGCTGCCGAGGTGATCGATGTGCGCGCAGACGATGAGCGGCGGGATGTGGAAGTCAGCCTCCTTCCCGCGAGGCAAAACACCCAGCACGTTGCGGCCCGTGCGCTTCTCCTGCTCGATCACGATGTTCGCGCCGAGCTTCAGGCCCGTGCATTCGATGCCGCCCATCAGATCGCCCTTGTCGAGCTTGTCCTGCAGCTCTTTGATTTTCTTGCCCGCGCTCGCGAGGAGCAAATCCGCTGTCGCATCCGTGACGCTCACCGCCGCCACGCCGGAGGATGCGAGCGATGCATCAAAGCTCATCGGCACGAGCTGGTCCGTGACTTTGCTGTTCGGCCCGCTCACGATGATCAGCCCGCGCGCGCCGCGCTGCCGCGCCATGAGCGCCTTGTGCCGCAGGCTGGAGAATCGAATCAGCTCATCCTTCCGCTCCTTCGTGATGTCCTCCGGCAAATATCGCAGCACCATCACCCATTTGTCCTTCACCTCGAGATGCGCGTAGCTGCTGTAAGCCTCGATCTTTTTTCCGTCCACGCCCGTGGCCTCATCCGGCGTCTCGATGCCGTAGCCTGCAAAGACAACGGCTGATTGCTTTACTTCGCCGACTTGTGAGAACGGCAGAGGTCTCCACTCTTTGTCCGCCTCGAAAGGCTTGCCGCCATCCAGCGCCAGCGAGTTGCCCTTTCCGAGGGCCACACCAGCGGTGAAATCGAAATTCTCAAACCACGATTCCTTGTCGCCAAACGGCTGGATGCCCATCTGCTGCATAACGTCCGCGACGTATTGCGTGGCGAGCTTCTCGCCCTCGGTGCCGGTCAGACGGCCACCCATCTGGTCGCTCGCCAACTGAGTGATGTGCTGCTTCAAATCATCCGCGCGAATCTCGGCCGCCGTCTCCGGCAATTTGAGATTAGAAAGTTGAGATTTGAGATTGGGCGCTGCATCGAGCGCCTTCCGCGCCGCCGCGTCGTTCCAGTCCGCCATGTAAATCTGGGAAGCGCCACCTGCGCCGCGACCGCTCGTCCACGCGAGCTTTTTCCCGTCGGGTGAAAACACGGGCAGTCCATCGAAGCCATCCGTCAGCGTCACGCGCACCGGCTCCTGCTTGCCTCCGACATCGGCGATGTACAGCTCGAAATTCGCGAAGCCCTGCAAGTTCGTCGTGAAGATGAGATACTCGCCGCTCGGATGAAAATACGGCGCCCAGCTCATCGCGCCGAGCTTGGTGATCTGTCGCTGGTCGCTGCCGTCCGCGTTCATCACCCACACCTCGGCCTGATCACCTTTCTCGGTGAAACGCCGCCAGCAAATCTTGGAACCATCGGCGCTGAAAAACGGCCCGCCATCGTAGCCCGGCACATTCGTGATCTGCCGCGCGTTCGAGCCGTCCGCATCGGAGACGTAGATGTCCATGAAGAACTGCTTGTCGATCTTTAGCCGCTCCGTGTCCTCCTTGCCCAGCGTATTCAAGTAGGCGCTGCGGTTCGACGCGAACACCATGCGCTTTCCATCCGGCGACCAGCAGCCCTCCGCGTCGTATCCGGGCGCGCTTGTCAGGTTCTTGAGCGACTTGTCGGCGAGCGAGTACTCCCATATCTCGTAGTTCTCATCGTAGTCCCACGCGTAGCGCCGCTTTGTCGATGCCAGCCGCTCCTTGAACTCCGCTTCCTGTTTCACCTTCGACTCAGCATCCTGGTGCGTGGAGGCAAACATCACACGCTTCCCGTCTGGATGAATCCACGCGCATGTCGTCTTGCCGATGCCGGGCGAGACGCGCTCCGTGTCGCCCGTCTCGAGATCGAGAAGGTAGATCTGATAAAAAGGATTCCCCGCCTCGCGCTCGCTTTGGAAAATGAGCTTCGAGCCATCCGCGCTGAAGTAACCCTCACCCGCGCGCTTCCCCTCAAACGTGAGCTGGCGGATGCTGGAGAGAAACGCGGACTCGTTTTGAGCGAGCGCGGCGGTTGCGATGGAGAGAAGGAAGAAGGCGGCAAGTCTGGCAGTCATGCGTGGGAAGATCATCATACGTCCGAAAGCCCGTCGCGCTTCCGTGCAAATTGCTCCGGTCACTCACGCGAGGCAGTCATCAATTCGCGCACATGCTTGCCGAGCATGTCGTATTCCACATTCACGCGCTGACCCGCCGCTCGCTCACGCAGATTCGTCATCGCCAGCGTGTGCGGGATGATCCAGCACACCACGCGCTCCGGCGAGACCTCGGCGGCTGTGAGCGAGATGCCATCAATGCAGATCGAGCCTTTCGGAATCACCAGCCCGCGCGCATCCGGTGGCAGCTCGATCTCCAGCCGGTGATCCGCGCCGTGCGCGCTCCAGTCTGTGATACGCGCGGTGGCATCGACGTGGCCCTGCACAAAATGTCCGCCAAACCTGTCGCCCAGCCGCATTGCGCGCTCGAGATTCACAAGTGAGCCGGAGCGCAAATCTCCAAGATTCGTCACGCGAAGAGTTTGCGCCAGCAGATCAAAAGAGGCCGTGCCGCGCGCCGCGTCCTTTTCCGTCACCGTGAGACAACAGCCATTCACCGCCACGCTCTCACCATCGCCCAGTTCCACCGCCATCGCGCCCACCTCGATCAACAGCCGCGCGCTTTCCCCGCGCTCCGTGAGCGCGATGACCTTCCCTGTTGTCTCCACAAGACCCGTGAACATGTGCCGGCACTGGGACACGCGGCACGCGGCGCGGCAAGCACGTTTTGCTTCCTTCGTCTTCCCTATCCGGCGGGGTTTTCAACGAGGCTTGTATTTGGACAAAGGCTTCTGCGATCCAGCCTCAATGCGGACCATCCAGAACAACTCCTCCGGCTTGGTGTGTTCATCCGCGAGATGATCGTGGATCGGCGACGTGCCTTGCTGATGATCGACTATGGCGGCGCGTTTGATCTCGATTTGCGCCTCGGTGAGTTTCACGCGTCGGGATGGCGGCGCTGGCAGCGGCCTTCCGTGGACGACATACGTGAGGAGCCTGCCTTGAAAATCAGCCGCGCGGATGGCATCGCGCACAAACCAAAACGCCGCTCGATGATCACCGTGCGTGTCGGATTCGTGCGTGACATAAACTTCCTTGGGCTGCCGCTTGCCAATGATCTCCGCAAGATCACCGACCACGCTCGACTTGAGATAAGGCGCCGGGCTGCCATGCGCTAACGAGTGGTAGTCGCGCACGGTCGGGCCATACGTCTCGCGCTTCTGCGTGAACATCTGCCGGAAAGGCGTGCTCCCATCCATGCGAGAAATTTTCTCCAATCCCGCATCTGGGTAGCCGAGAAAGATCAGCTCGTCTTTCGGCACGCCGAGCCGCTTCATCGCATTGACCGAATGCTGCTGCCGCGCCGCGCCGGACTTCATGAAGTCATCCGGCGTGAGTTGGTCACGGTCTTTCTTGGCGACGACAGCCGCCAGCGCTGGATAGCCGTCGCCACTGGTGATCACCACCACCGCCACACGCTTGTTTTGCTCCAGCGCCTGCAAAATAACACCAGCGCAACCGATCACCTCGTCATCAGGATGCGGCGCGATCACCAGCACATCGAGCGGTGGTTTTGAATCCTGGGACCACAGCGAGATCGTCCATCCCATCAACACCAGAGCAAAAACACACGCATTCTTCATCCTGCAAATACGCACGCAATTGTGACCGTCTTCAAACTGCAAACACCCGGCATATTCACTGCTTACGAGTGCCACGACCAAAGCAACGTCTGTCGAGCGTAGTGACCCTTGATGAAGACCTGTCTCACCCTCCTCCTCGCCGCGCTCAGCCTTCCCTTGCTCGCGCAAAAGCCAGCAGCCAAGCCAGCGCCGCCACCACCCAGTGATCTCGAAGCGCTGCTCCAGCACGCGATCCTCACGGCGAATCTTCCCGCTCAGGAGTCGCTGCTCTTCTGCGATCCCAAAGTGCCGCGCATGCCCAAGGTCACGACACTGACCGACTGGCAGACCTTTGCCGATCAAACTCGTCGCGACGTGCTCGACAAGATCGTCTTCCGTGACGCACTCGCCAAGCAGTGGCGTGATGCAAAGACGAAAGTGGAGTGGCTCGACACCATCAAAGGCGGACCCGGTTATCACATCAAGAAGCTGCGCTACGAAGCGCTGCCCGGTCTGTGGATTCCCGCGCTGCTGTATCAGCCGGAGAAGGCGGCGGCGAAAATGCCCGTGCATCTCGCGGTGAACGGACACGATGGTGTGGGCAAGGCCGCGCCGTACAAGCAGATTCGCTGCATCAATCTCGCCAAGCGCGGCATCGCCAGCCTTAACGTTGAATGGCTCGGCATGGGTCAGCTCCGCACGGATGGTTTCGTTCACGCGCGCATGAACCAGCTAGATCTCTGCGGCGTCAGCGGCCTCGCGCCATTCTACCTCTCGATGTCGCGCGGACTCGACATCCTGCTCGCACTGCCAAATGCCGATCACGCGCGCGTCGCCGTCAGCGGACTCTCCGGCGGAGGCTGGCAGACCATCACGATCAGCTCGCTCGACACACGCGTGACGCTGTGCAATCCCGTGGCCGGTTACTCGTCCTTCGTCACGCGCGCTGAGTTCGGCACCGATCTCGGAGACTCCGAGCAGACGCCCAACCACCTTGCCACCATCGCCGACTACACGCATCTCACCGCCATGCTTGCCGGACGCGCGGCACTGCTCACCTACAATGCAAAAGACAATTGCTGCTTTGCCGCAGCTCACGCCCTGCCGCCGCTGCTCGATGCCGCGGAACCCATCTTCAAACTTTACGGCCAGCCCGAGCGCCTGCGCTCGCACATCAACACCGATCCCGGCACGCACAATTTCGAGATCGACAACCGCCAGGCCTTCTACCGCATGGTGGGCGACATCTTCTTCACGGGCGACGCGAGTTTCGACGCCAAGGAGATAGTCAGCGATGCAGAAGTGAAGATGAAGGAACAGCTCGATGTGCCGCTGCCCGCCGACAATCTCGACTTTCATCAGCTCGCGATGGCCGCGAGCAAAGGCCTGCCGCGCGATCCATCAAAGGCCACGCGCGAGAAGCTGCGCGAGATCGTGAACTACAAACCCGCCGCAGCCACCGCGACGAAGACTGGCGACGAAACACGCGGCGGCATCCACGCCACGTTCTGGAAGCTGCGCATGAACGAAGAATGGACGGTGCCTGTCACCGAACTCACCCGAGGCGACACCAAGACCACCACCATCCTCATTGCCGACACCGGCCGCAGATCCGCAGCCAAGGACATTGAAGAACTCCTCGCTCAAGGTCATCGCGTCCTCGCGGTCGATCCCACTTTCTTCGGCGAGGCAAACATGGGCGGGCGCACCTATTTGCACGCCTTGCTCGTCGCCACGCTCGGACAGCGCGCTCTCGGCATCGAGGCAGCGCAAGTCGCCGCCGTCTCGCGCTGGGCCGCTGACCACTTCAAATCATCACCCATCATCCAAACCATCGGCCCCCGCAGCAGCCTCGTCGCCCTCG
>JANPIW010000698.1:0-5615 GCA_031425215.1 Verrucomicrobiaceae bacterium | reverse complement strand
GATCTGTGATGTCGCTGATCGTCGGCGCATCGTTCACGGCATTGACGGTGAGCATGAAGGTGTCGCTGGTGGTGAGCGTGCCGTCGCTCACGGTGACGGTGATCGTCGCGGTTCCAAATTGATTGAGCGCAGGGGTGACGGTCACCGTCCGGCTAGGCCCGCTGCCGCCGAAGACGATGTTCGCGTTTGGCACGAGCGCTATGTTGCTGGAGCTTCCGCTCATCGTAAGTGCGGCCGCTGCTGTCTCCACATCGCCGATGGTGATGGCAAGCGCGCCCGTCCCTGCGTCCTCATTGATCGTTTGATCCGCGATGTCGCTAATCGTCGGCGCATCGTTCACGGAGTTCACCCTGACTTGGAAAAAGCGCGGCTGGGTGGCCGTGCCGTCGCTCACCGAGAGATTGATGTCAGCCTGGCTGAAGCCGTTGGGCACGGGCGTGATCGTGATCGTGCGACTGGCACCACTGCCGCCGAGGACGATGTTGGCATCAGGCACGAGCGCCTGATTCAATGATGTCGCGGTCACCGTGAGACTCGCCGCTGGCGTCTCGTGGTCGAAGATCGTAAATGCCAGCGCCCCGGTGTTTGTGTCCTCGTCGATCTCAACGAAGTTTTGCAAATCCAGCGGCGGAGCGTTGAAGCTGATCTGCGGGGTGTCGTTCACGGCATTGACGGTGAGCAGGAAAGTGTCGCTGCTCGTGAGCGTGCCGTCGCTCACGGTGACGGTGATGGTCGCGGTTCCGAATGCGTTCGCAGATGGAGTGACCGTGACGGTGCGGTTAGCGCCACTGCCGCCGAAGACGATGTTCGCGTTTGGCACCAGCGTCGTGTTGCTGGAGCTGCGGGTCAGGGTCAGCGAGGCTGCCGCCGTCTCCACATCACCGATGGTGACGGCCAATGCGCTGGTGCTGATGTCCTCGTCAATGGTTTGATCCGCGATGTCGCTGATCGTCGGCGCATCGTTCACGGCATTGACCGTGAGCAAAAAGGTGTCGGCTCCCGTGTCGCTTCCGTCACTGACTGTGACAGTGATCGTGGCAGAGCCAAAGCCATTGGCCGCAGGTGTGACGGTGACCGTGCGGCTCGCGCCGCTGCCACCAAAGACGATGTTCGCATTCGGCACCAGAGCCGTGTTGCTGGAGCTGCCGCTCATCGTCAGCGAGGCTGCAGCGGTCTCCACATCGCCGATGGTGAAGCCGAGCGCGCCGGTGCTGGCGTCCTCGCTGATGGTTTGATTCACGATGTTGCTGATCGTCGGGTTGTCATTCACCGGGTTCACCGTGAGCACGAAGGTGTCGCTGGTCGTGAGCACGCCATCACTGACGCTGAGCGTGATCGTCGTCGTGCCGAACGTGTCGGGAACCAGGAGGATGCTGGCAAAGCGGGACTCTCCGCTGCCGCTGAAGGTGATATTTGCATTCGGCACCAGCGCGGTGTTGCTGGAGCTGCTGCTCATCGTCAATGAGGCTGCAGGTGTCTCCACATCACCCACCGCGACCAAAAAATCCCCGATGAAGCCATCTTCATCGACGGCGAAGCTGATGGTGTCGCTGATCGAGGGCGCGTCGTTCACCGGATTGACGGTGAGCAGGAAGGTATCGCTGGCGGTGGCGAGGCCATCGCTGACCGTGACGATGATGGTGGCTGAGCCAAAGGCATTCAACGCGGGAGTGACGGTCACCGTGCGGTTCGCACCGCTGCCACCGAAAACGATGTTCGCATTCGGCACCAAGGTCTCATTGCTGGATGCGCCGCTCACAGTCAGCGAGCCGAGCGGCGTATCCGCATCGCCGATGGTGAAGGCGAGCGCCCCTGTGCTGAAGTCTTCGTTGACGTTTTGATTGCCGATGTCGCTGATGGTCGGCGGGATGGACGTGCCGGTCCCTGTGAGCGTGATGTCGTACGGGTTCTCGTCCGCGTCGTTGCTGGCGATGTGCAGCGCGGCTGTTTTCGCGTTCAGACTCGTCGGCGCAAAGCGGACTGTGAACGTGGTGCTGCCGAGCGCGACCACGGGCGCGGTGGGCGATGCGGTGACGGTGAAGAGGCTCGCATCCGTGCCGTCGATGGTGATGCCGAGTCCGGTGAGATTCACGCCGCCGGGATTCTTGATGGTGAAGACCAGGCTCGCATCCGCACCGGAGATCACATTGCCAAAGGAAACCGTGCCGCCGTCAGCGATGATGTTGGTCGCCGGTTGCTCCACCTCGATCTCAGGCTCGAGGCTTTGAAACTTCACCATCAGCAGATCCGCTTCACCGCTGCCGGTATTGTAGGTGAGGAAGTCATATATGTTGAAGCCGATCCAGGTGCCGCCGACGGCGATGATGCTGCCGCTGGAGTCCAAGGCCAGCGCGGCAGCCAAATCATGCCGTCCCGCCGTGCCGCGGCGGTCATCCCACAAGGTCGTGCCGTCCGCGGCGTTGAGCATCGCCGTGTAAAACTGCCCATGAGTGGCGCTCATCGAGGGGCCGGTGACGATCACATGATCCTGGGAGCTGATCTCCATGTCCGTGCCCGCATCATCCATGTTGGCGGGGCCATTGTAGATGCGGCTCCAGATGAGCGCCCCGCTGCCTGAGTTGTACTTCAAGACCACCAGATCGCTGTTGCTGGCATTGCGCGACACGCCAGTGACGATGACGTGCCCGGCAGAGTCCGCCTTGATGCTCCTGGATTCGTCATCGCTGTTGCCGCTCCCGTTGTGCGTGGCCTGCCAGAGCACAGCACCCGTCGCGGCAGCATACTTTGCAGTGTAGATGTTCTGGCCGTTGGTCGCGTGGTAGTCGATGCCGGACATGATGACGTTGTCGCTGCCATCCACCGTGAGCAGCTTCGCCCGGCCATATCCGCTGGCGGGTGTGTGACTGCGTGACCAGAGCACCGTTCCGTCAGCACCCGCGTACTTCACGGTGTGAAAATCCTGCGTGAATCCCAGCTTCGTGGCATAGCCGCCCACGATCAAATCACCCGCCGAGTCCACTGTGAGGGCGAGCAGCTCATCCGTGGTGTTGCCCGTGCCATTGAATGTCTTCTGCCACAGCAGCGCTCCATCAGCGGCCGCATACTTCGCGGCGTACCAGTCTTGCTGCGTGCCATTAAACGACGATCCGGCCACAAACACATTCCCCGCCGAATCCAAGGCAACCCCACTGACCACATCGTAATCTTCGGCAGCGCCATCATACCGCCGCTCCCACAGCAGCGCGCCATCCGCCGCAGCGTACTTTGCCGTGTAAAAGTCGGGGTTGTTGATGGACGACGGCGATGCCGATTGGCCCGCGACGATCACATTGCCAGAGGCATCGAGCACCAGCCCAGTCACCAGATCATCGCCCTGGCTCGGCGAATCGTAACGCTTCTCCCACAACAGCGCTCCCGTCGCGCCGGCATGTTTCGCCACATGGAAATCCACATTGCCACCGCTGCTAGTGGCGCTGCCATCATTGATCCGACCCGCCACGATGACGTTCGACGATGCATCCGTCTCCACATGTGTCGCCGTCTCGGTGCGGATGAAAGGGCTGGAATTAAGAACCTCCCACACCAGGGTTCCGTCCGCCGAGTTCAGCACAGCCGCATAGCCGTCACCATCAGCCCGGGTCGTGCCTATCGAGCCGATGATCGCCACGGTGCTGCCCGAGCCGTGGAAGATGCCGCCATAGCCGAAATCATTGCCGCCCGCCGGTGCATTGTAGATGCGCTGCCAGGTCGTGGCGCCATTCGTAGCGGACAGCTTCGCGGTATAAATGTCCGTGTTGGCACCCGTGCTCGCCGTCTGTCCAGCCACCAGCGGATTGCCCGCCGCATCCAGCGCCAGCTCGTAGCACCAGTCCTGGCCGCTGGCGCTCCCGTTGAAAGTGACGGCCCACTGCTGCACACCCGCGGAGTTGTACTTCACCGTGAGCGCGTCGTAACCATTCTGCGAGCTGTAGCCGGTCACATACGAATTCCCCGAGCTGTCGGAAATCACATCCTCACCACCCGCATCGCTCGTCGGCGGATTATGCCGCGCCTCCCACTGGATGGCGCCCGTGGCAGAGGCATAGCGCGCCGTGTAGATGTCACCCTGCGATTGTCCGGTCACGAGCACATTGCCCGACCCATCCAGACTCATGGAGGTGAGCGAGTCGTAGCCGTTGGGACTCGGCCCATTGTAGCTGCGCTGCCACAGCACCGCGCCCGTCGTGCCATCGTACTTCGCGGTGTAGTAGTCCGTGTGAAAGCCGCCCACCGTCAAAAAAATGAAACCGGCCACGATCACATGCCCCGCGCTGTCCACAGCCACGGCCTGCGGCTGCTCATTGCTGCCCCCGCTATGGCGCCGCTCCCAGAGCAGCGCGCCATCAGCAGCAGCGTACTTCGCAGTGTAAAAATCGTAGTTGTTCGTGGCATCATACGACAGGCCGGTCACCACCGCATTGCCGGAGCTGTCCAGCGCCACATCCACGCCGGTGTCGTAGCTGTTGGCGGTCAGCGTTCCATCATAGGTCCTGCTCCAAAGAACCGCCCCATCCGCCGCCGCCAGCTTCGCGGTGAAGAGGTCGCTCTCGCCATCTGTATCCAGACTCCCGGTCACGATCACATTGCCTGCCGAGTCCACGGCCAGCTTGCCCGACTGCGTGCCGACCTTCTTTTCCCAAAGCAACACGCCCGTGCCCGCTGCACGCTTCTGCACCAGAATCTGCACTCCCGTGCCGCTGCCATCATCCACGGTGCCACTGATGATCACATTCCCCGCAGCGTCTCTCACCGTTCGGTAAAACTGCTCCGGTGCCGCGATGCCCGTGGTCTGCTTCGTTGCCGTCCAGGCATGGATGAAACTCTGCGCCTGAACCGATGGGAGACAAGCCAGCAGGCACAAAGCCAGCGCCAGAATGTCAAATACGCGGCGACCAGTCCCAAGGCTGGCCGCAGGAGATGCAGTAGATGGTTTCATGACAAGGTTCCTCCGAAGACCACAACAAGATAGCTGACCCGGCCAACCTTCGGACAACACAGCAGGCTCCATGTGGGAATGCCTGTCATGCAAAGAACTAAAGGATAACCAGCCCACCGGCACGGATGTGGTTATGAGTTATTTCGTAGGATTGCTCATTTCGTTTCAGACGGGAAGCAAAAAACTCATTATTTTCCACCTCATGCGCTCCCCCACCGACGCAGCGCCAGCACCTGCGCGCTGTACTTCGCGCACCTCCGCCTTCGCGTGAGCAGTTCTTGCTCGCACCTGTTGGTGACTGCGCAGGAAAGCGCCTAAACTTCGCGGCTCCCTGCATTCATTCGTGTCTATTCGTGTCCATTCGTGGTTCAACTGAATCGTCACGTCTGAGCCGACGACTCGTCAGCGTTCCATGGCCGACGACTCGTCGGCACTCCATGCTCATCTCCGTAGTGCCAGGATCAGTTCATCCACCTTGTTTGCCAGAGACTGCACTTCGGCTTGCGTTGGAGGATCGCTCACCACCAGGCCCAGGGTGCTCACGGCATTTGTGTTGCTGCTCTGCGTAGAACGCCGCCGAATGAAATGGGTTGTCAATCTGGCTGAAATGGGTCGAGGGCTGTGCTGTTGAATGGGTAGTCTCCGATTGAGGCTGCTTGCTCGGCAGTGGCCCATCCTG
>JANPIW010000697.1:0-1871 GCA_031425215.1 Verrucomicrobiaceae bacterium | reverse complement strand
GGCGGTCCAGATGTTGGTGCCTTTGCCGGGATGGTACGGGAGACAGCCGCGCTTCTGCAAATCAGCGCGCCATGCGAGCGTGTCGGGGCTGTCGTTCCAGATGAGTCGGAAGGGTTTGTCTGCGAGCTTTTGCACGCAGAGCTTGCGCGCCTGGCGCAGCCCTTCGGCGGTCATGCCGTTGACGCTGATGATGATCTGCGAGACAAAGGGCGCGCGCGCGATGGTGGAGAGGATCTTTGGCAGCACGGGCCGCTCAAACTCGGAGAAGAGCGCCGGGAGGACGAGGGCGACGGGTTTGTTTTTTGTCCACGATTGAATCTCTGCCTCACGTTCAGCGGTGTTGGTGACGGCGAGGTGGTGGAGCGTGGGGACGCGTGCGTGCTGGAGAAAATCGGGCATTTACCGGCTGAGGTCCTCCTGCATGAGCACACGGAAGCCGGCGATGTGCAGCGCCTCCGCGCCGGTCTCGCGTTCGTCGAGATAGAGGGCGAGGAGAGCGCCGCGGCCGGGGCGCACGAGGAGCGGGTAGCTGAAGTGGATGTTGATCTCAGCGGTGAGGAGCGCGGCGAGGCACTCGACGAGGGCGCCTTCCAGCTCGGGCAGCTCGACGACGGTGAGTATGCAGTCGGTGTGCGGCACGCCTTTCTCGATGAAGAGGGTGCCGGCGGCGTCGGGATCGCTGAGCACGAGGCGCACGAGCGTCATCTCGGTGGACTCCTGGACGCTGAGTCCGAGCACGGCGATGCTTTGCTCACGCAGCAAACGGACAAGCGACATGAGCGCTCCGACGCGGTTTTCGAGGAAGACGGAAATCTGTCGCACTGGCGTGCCGCTGGTGATGGCGGTGGAGGCGTCCTTTTGTGGTGAGGGATGCATGGGCGAGGGATTTGAGATTTGAGATTTGAAATTTCAGATCAGCCCGCCGGGCCGGTGGCAGAGCGGCTGTCGTCGATGAGCGTTACGCGCAGGGGAATGGTGACGATGAGTTTTTTATCGTGCTCGACAAGGAAGCGGTAGAGGCCGGTTTTGTCGAATTTGATGCGCTGGAGGTTGAGGACGAGATTGCGGGTGACGAAGGGGAGGAAGGGGGTGCCAAACGTGACCTCGATGACCGGCTCAAAGGGCGGGATGATTTCCTTGCCGGCAGGATCGAGGGCGCGGATGCGCATGGGATGGCTGCCCGCGTCCTCCTGGTCGTAGCAGATGCGGATGGCGAGGGAGCAGGAGGGATGCACGACGGGCAGCTCGCGCGCGCACACTGTGTCAAAGGCGCCGAGGAGGGAGAGCTTGCCTTGGTAGTCTGCGGCGGCATCGCAGAGGGTGGCGAGGAGGATTTGCATGGAGAAAGGAAATTCAAAGTGCTCAGTGCTAAGTGCGAAGTGTTTCAGGTCTGAGCACTGAGAACTTTGCACTGAGCACTTCATCGCCTTACCGGCCGAAGAGCCTGCGGAAGAATCCGCGTTTCTCCGGCGGTGGTGGTGGCGGTGGTGGCGGAGCGACTGCCTTTGCCCTCTTGACCCTGGGCGCGGAGTCGCCGTCGTCCATCTCGCTCTCGTCGATCTCGACCGCCTTGGGCGCGTCTTTGGCTGCGATGAGCAGCGGGTCTTCAGGCGGGGCGTTTTGGTAGATTTTGGTGAAGACCTCTTTGACGATGGGCGCCGCGATGCCGCCGCCGCTCACGCGCTCTCCCGGCGCGCCTTCGTAAAGGACGGCGTAGGCGTACACCGGGTTGTTCGCGGGCAGGAAGCCTGCGAACCAGGCGATGTTCTGATTCCGCTCCGAGTTGTCCTTGAAGAACTTCCACTGACCGGTGCCGGTTTTGCCCGCGACGATGGCGTATTTGTTGATGGCGGCGTTCTTGCCAGTGCCGC
>JANPIW010000696.1:0-4870 GCA_031425215.1 Verrucomicrobiaceae bacterium | reverse complement strand
GAGACGGAAGACATGAGCGCTGCCGGCGTCATTCTGTGTCGTAATGTCATCGAGGTTTGCGCCCACCACGACGGTGTCACCACTGAGTGCGACGGCGCTGCCGAAATAATCAAACGCCGCGCCATCCGCGGCGAGGATTTTGGTTTGCTCTGTCCAGGTGACGCCGTTGCGCTGGAAAACATAAACGCTGCCGGAGTCGGTGCCGTTGACATCGTCGCCCGTCGCTCCCAGCAATGCCACGTCGCCGTCAACCGCAACTGTAGTGCCCACAATATCATCAACGGCCGGGTCCGCAGTGGTGAGAAAACCTTGCTGGCTCCATGATGTTCCAGTTCTAAAAAAGACATAAGCGGCGCCTGCCCTTGAAATTGAACCGGGGTTTGCCGCAGGCACCCCCACGACCAGTGTGTTGACATGCACGGAGACGGAGGACCCAAAAGCACGGCTACCCACTGGAGTGGGCTCGGTGAGCTTGATCTGCTGCGACCACGTCGAGCCGCTGCGCGTGTAAACGTAAGCGCTGCCGGCAAGACTGACTCCACCAGGATTGTCATTCGGCATGCCCATGACTGCCGTGTTCCCTGACAGCGAGACGGAAGTGGCAAACTCCCTGCCGCCGGCGTCAGGCGGGGTGATCCGCGTCTGCTGGCTCCAGGTCGTGCCGCTGCGCACAAAAATGTAGGCGCTGCCCGAGTTGGTCCCCTCCGGCGTGTCATCGCGAAACGCGCCGCCGATCACCGTGTCACCCGAGATGGCCACGCCACCCACGCCCAGCCCGTCGTCGGTTCCTGGATCAGCGGCAATGAGCTTGGCCTGGTTGCTCCACGACGTGCCGCTGCGCGTGTAAACGTAAATGCTCCCGGGATTGCCCCAGCCGTTGTGATCATCGCCGGGCGCCGCCACCACGACGGTCTCACCGTCGATGCCCACATTGGTGCCGAACTCATCAAGAGCCAGACCATCAACGGCGAGAAGCTGCGTCTGCACCGCCCAGGTGGTGCCGGTGCGGAGGAAGACAAAGGCGCTGCCCGCGTTTGTGCCGCCGGCCGTGTCATCATATCTCACACCCACCACCGCCGTGTTTCCCGAGATCGCGACCGACGCGCCAAACCAGTCATTCAACAGGCCGCCTGTAGCGGTGAGCTTCTGCTCAAAGCTGGAAACAATGGGATCCACCGTGATCGGATACGTCGCGCCCGCGTCAGCGACGAGGATGGAGATTTCATCAGCGCTCGATTCAAAGCGCGCGGGCAGAATCGCTCCCGTCGCGTCCCACACCTTCAGTCCGCTGTAACGCAGTCGCGACACGCCGTCCGCCGTTTTCAAAACAAGCGCCTCATCTCCCGCCATCGCCGTGGTCATGCCATCGAGCTTCATCGTCATGCGCAGCACATCGTCAGCGCGCGCGCCTGCGGGACGACGCGCAATGTCAAAGCCATGCTCAAGACCTTCCTCGCGGTTCTCATACCATTCCGTGATCTCGCCACGCTGATACTCCGCGCGCGTTCCATTTGTGCGAAACGCGCTGCTCTTGGAGGGCGATGCCATCACGCCGCCATCCACGCCCACATGCGCGAGGCGCATGCCAAGCTGCCAGTCGCGCGCAATATCACCCGATTGCAAACGCACACCGTCATCGAGATAGCGGATGGTGAAATCCTGCGTCGGATTGGCCGCAAAGCCGCGCACATCTCGATTGGCAGGCTGCGCCTGTTCATGCTCCGTGAGGGCACGGGACGCATGACGCGCTTCAGCAATAGCTTGATGAAGCGACGCAGTTCCTTGTGCCTCCGGGACGACATGCGGCGCGACCACTGTCGCGGGAGTCTGCGAGACCGCATGAACCGAGGAAGAGGAAAACCCGGCGAGAAACCACCCGCCACCCATGGCTGCGAGCAACAAAGAGAGCGCCAGCAAAACACCATATGATCGTGAACCGCGCGCAGCCGAGACAAGGAGTGGGGGTGATGTTTTCATATTTTTGGGTAAATGTCCGGCGAGCCTATCAGAACTGCCCATCCGCTCCAAGCCTCGATTTTCTTTACAAGGTTGGGAGATTGGCAGACGCGGACAGGATGCTTCACCGGTATCTATCGAGATCTCGCCATGCGCGTAACGCCTTGCCGTGAAAAAAATTCGCCGACCCCGCGCGGCCCTTTCCCGGGCAACAGCCATTGCCAGATGACGCATGATAGCATCCATCAAAACGCTGGCGCGTTCCGCTACGAAGAAGTGCGAACCGCGCGAAAACAGAAGCCGCCAGCCGTGCGACAGAAGCAGTTTACGGCACTTTCGTTTCTCACCGCCGTGCCGGAACTCTGGCGAGTTCCGCTCCGCGTGCTCACTTGTCCTGGAGCATGATGAAGACAGCGATGGCGATGAGTGCGAGCAGGACGACGAAGGCGACCTTGACCCAGCTAATCGGATACTCGCCCGTGATCTTGCCGGTGTAGCCGTTGACAGTGACCTGGTAGTTCTTGGTGCCGAAGGTGTAAGTCAGCAGCCATACGGGAAGGAGGATGTGCTTGAAAGTCTGAGCGGAAAACACAGGCGTCACACGCAGATTCCGATGCGTGTCGCCGGGCACTTGCTGTGCGCACATTTGCTCCAGCGCGAGATTCATGCGCTCACGCGAATGCTCGGCGGCCTGGATGAGATCGATCTGATACTGCTCCACCACCCAGCCGGAGATGTAGCCCGGATCGTAGGGCACGAGATCGGTCGTGGTCGGGAATGGCTCAAGCTCGTGCAGCAGCTTTGTGTGAACGCCCTTTGACGCAGGGACGAGCACGTCATCGAAAAAATGGCTGACGTGGCCCGAGGCCGGATACCAGCGGACGCGGCGCTCCTGGTTGCCCTTGCTGTCGCGCACATAATAGTACTCGCCGGCCTCTGCCTCCCACGGGCACTCGGACTGCGCATCAAAGGTCCAGTAGGGCAGATAGACACCATGCACCGTGTCGGTGAGCGCTTTGGTTTTGAGCTTGTTGGGCGCGAACCAGTGAGTGCCATACCATTTGCGAATGTCGTCGCGCACCTTCGTGTCGGCCACCTTGAAAGCGAGCACGCTGCTGGGGCGGATCGGTGTGCCCACATCCTCGACAGCGACGATGGAGGGCGAGCCGCAAAAGTCGCAGTTCTTCGCGACGTGTTTCTCATCGAAGACAGAAATGGCCGAGCAGCTCTGGCAGCGCACGGTTTTCTTTGTCGCCACCCAGCCGCGCTGATCGTCGGGCATGGCACGCAACGCCGCGACGAGATCGTTTTCCTCGACGAGCGAGCCATCGGCTTTCAGCTCAGCGGGCGACACGGTGCCGCAGAATGGGCAAACGAGAGCCTGCTTGGCTGGAGTCCACACGGCCTCCGCGCCGCAGGCGGGGCAGTTAAATTTTTTCAGGGCGGTGATCTCGGACATGCGTGAGGCGCGGATGTTCGCCGATGCGGCGCAAGTGTTCAAGCATGGCGCACGAGGATTCGCCGCTTGCATGAGCGCGCCGTCCGCGCTCATGGTCGGCGCCCCGACGCGTCACATGAGCGAGCCGCTGCGCATTCTCTTCACTAATAACACGCTGGCACGACCTGCGGGCACGGAGATGTCCACTCACGACGCCTGCCTCGCGATGCGCGCTCGGGGTCACACGGTCGCCGTGTTCTCACGCGAGCATGGTGAGGTGGCGGAGAAACTGCGCGCACAGGGCGTGACCGTGCTGCTCGATCCGGCGGATGCGCCCTTCACGCCTGATGTCATCCACGGTCATCACGAGTGGGAGACCACTCTCGCCGCTCTCGCATGGCCGCGTGCGGATGTTGTCTCGTTTTGCCGCGGCCCCGATCTCTGGCAGGAAGCGCCATGTCGCGCGCCCAATGTCGCGCATTGGGCCGCCGTCGATGAACCATGCCGTGAGCGGCTCATCAAGCGCGAGGGCATCAGCGCGGACCTTGTGCGCCTGCTGCAAAACGGCGTCGATCTCGCGCGCTTCCCCGCACGCGCATCCCCCCTGCCCGCGAAGCCAGCGCGCGCGCTCGTGTTCAGCAATTACGCATCCGACGACAACTACCTGCCCGCCATCCGCTCCGCGTGCGAAGCCGAGGGCATCGCGCTCGAAGTCATCGGTGCCGCCGCCGGAAAACCATGCGCCGCGCCCGAGCATGAACTGCCGCGCTTTGATGTCGTCTTTGCAAAAGGCAAAGCCGCGCTCGAAGCGCTCGCATCCGGTTGCGGGGTGATCGTTTGCGATTCCGCAGGCATCGGCCCGATGGTGACAACGGCGAACTTCGAGTCGCTGCGGCAGCAGAGCTTTGGAAATCCCTGCATGACCGATGCCATCGAGCATGAGCGCGTCCGCGAGCGGCTCCGCGCATTCGATGCGGCGGAAAGCACGGCCACCTCGCAAATGATGCGCGACACCTGCGGACTCGACGCGGCGATGGATCGCATCGAGGCCGCCTACCGTGAGGCGCTCTCTTTTCCCAAGCAGCCGCCAGATGCCGAGACGTGGACACGCTTTATCGCGACGCTGCTGAACCGGACCACGTCTGCATACAAACTCGGCCGCAAAATCCAGGAAGCCTGGCATGAGCATCGCAAGGAGAGTGATCCCATCGAGATGAGTGCCGAGACGATGCACCGCATCATCAACGAGTGGCGGCACGCCGACGAGAAGCTCGGCAAGGAACAGGCGCGCAACGCGCGGTTGCGCCAGGAACTCGATGACCTCAAGGTTGCTACGCGATCCATGAAGGAAGAGCTTGCAAAGGCAAAGCGTGGGTGGCTCGCGAGACTGTTCGGCAAACGCTGACCGCTCTCGTGGTGCATTCCAGCAGAGTTAATGGGTGCCGGAGGCACCGAGGATGGTAGCCGGTGGTGGAG
>JANPIW010000695.1:0-3526 GCA_031425215.1 Verrucomicrobiaceae bacterium | reverse complement strand
GCCCGAAGTGGACCATGTGGCCGTGCGCTTTGCGACGGGCTGTGAGGTGGATGAGGATGATTTCGACGACGTGCCGTTCTGATATGAAGGTGAGCTGTTGATCAATGTGCTGCAAACCTGTCCATGCGAAGGACTACGCGCGGCTCTGGAGCCTCCCGCGCTTTTTTGGCGAAGGACAAGCCGGACTGCACCGCTGCACGGTCTGACAGTGGCCACGAGAACGTCGATGATATCACACGCAGCGATGTGCGGGAGATCACTGGCAGTTTTAGAGTCACATCCGAATCGCCCGGCGGGGATTCGTGTCGAGCAACAGCTCCAGGTCTGCTTTGCTGAGGCCCAGCTCCTGCTGGCCGCTCGTCATGATGCGCGGGATGGTCACTGTGCTGCCGACAAAATGGGAGCCGTCGGGGGAGCGCGCGACAAGATCCTCGCCGATGAGGATGTCCCAGCCGGCGAGGGTGTATTTGCCGGGGCCGAGGCGGGCGGCGGAGATGGCGTCGGTGACGAAGATGGCGCGCTCGAGTCCGGCGCAGCGGAGATAGTTTTTAAGCGCGAAGAAATCGATGTGGACGCCATCGGGGATGAAGCAGAGCCAGAGGCGGTCGCGCAGGGCGAGGGCGCGCTGGATGATGTTGTCGTGGCGGTGCATCTGCATCGGGCAGCCATTGCCGACGTGGGTGAACATGGAGAGTCCGTGCTCGGTGGCTTCCTTGAGGACTTCGAGAGATGGATCGCAATGCCCCGCAGAGACGGTGACGCCGTCGTTGGAAAGAAATTCAGTGACGTGAAAGCGCTCGTCTTTCTCCGGCGCGAGAGTGACGATCTTCGTCAGGCCGCCCGCAGCGTCGAGGAGACGTTTCATGTCCTCAAGGTTTGCGGGTTTCACGCAATGCGGCGGGTGCGCGCCGACGTAGCCTTTCTCGGGATTGGTGAACGGCCCCTCAATGTGAATGCCGGCGATGACCTCGCGGGCTAGCGAGTCATTTTCGCGCAGCTCGACGAGCCGCCGCATCCTGTGCTCCAGTGTGGCGATCTCGTCGGTGATGAAGGTAGCTAGAATCTGATCGCATCCATCCTCCAAAAGGCAGACGCAGGCGTGGTGCAGCCCCTCCGCTGTGAGATCGTCGCGATTAAAGTCGGTGCCCGCGTAGCCGTTGACCTGAATGTCGAGGGGTTTCATGCGCGCGCATCGTGTGATGGCGCGGGCGTGATGGCAAGAGGTTCGTCTCCTTGCAGCAAACCAGTTGCGGCGCTGGCATTCGCTGGTTTCATTGCTCCGTAGTTCCCTCAGCTTTTCAAATTCCTCCATCCCCATGTCGAGATTCTCTCTTCCCCTTCGCGGCGCCGCTGTTTGCGCGCTTCTTTTTTCCGCCGGTCTTTCACTCCTGAACGCTCAAGGTTCGAGCGCTGGAGTGCAGGAGTTTGATCCAAAAAAGTTTCCAGGCTTCGTCGTCGATGACGTGGTGGTCCCGGTGCCGAGCGAGATTTTCTCCGTGCTGGACAAACTGGGCGAGCCGAACTGGCGTCAAGAACTGCGCAAGCTGCCTGATGTGGGCACGACGGATCGCACGCGACTCTCGCTGCTCTTTGGCGTGGCGGTGGCGGAGGGCTTTGTGGCTGTGCAGGCGCAGGACAAGCAGAGCGTCGAGGACATCGGCCGCGAGGTGATCGATCTCTCGAAGAGCCTCGGCCTCTCCAAATCCGTGTTGCCTCACGCGCAGAGCATTCTCGACGCGGCCGACAAGAATGACTGGGCATCCATCCGCAAGGAGTTCGACCTCACGCAGAAGACGGTGCGCGACACGATGGAGCAGATGAAGGACGCGGATCTTTCCCAGTGCGTCTCCATCGGCGGCTGGTTGCGCGGCACGGCGGCGGTCACTGGAGTGATCGGCAAAAACTTCTCTGAGGACCGCGCGGAGCTGCTGAACCAGCCGATGCTGGTCGATCATTTTGTCGGCTCCATTGCAAAGATGCCCAAGGGCACGCGGAACCATCCGGTGGTGGAGTCCATCGCCAAGGGCCTCACCGGCGTGAAGCAGACAATGTCGGCGGGTGCGAATGGTTTCTCATCTGACGCGGTGAAGTCCATCGGCGCCACCTGCAACAGGTTGCTGGGTGAGATCAACAAGGGCAAGTAAGCGACGAACGAGGAGCGAGACGATCATGAAAAATTTGACCAACAAAACGCGCGGCGCGCTGATCGCGCTCTGCCTTATGCTCGCGGCGGGCGTGAGCCTTGCCACGGTGGATGACAGCCATGCTTTTGCGATGGAGGCCGCCGACTCGTATGTGAAGCAGGGCTTCATCGTGCGTGAGGATTACTGGCATGGCGAGGTGAAGAGCGGCCAGCAGCTCATGGTGCAGCACCAGCTCTTCAAAGGAAACGAGTACGCCTTCTGGATAGGCTCGGCCAATGAGGAGGTGAAGTTTGAACTCAAGGTGCTCGACGCCGCTGGCAAGGCCATCCAGATCGTGGACAAGACTGAGGAGAACTACATGACCATCCGCGTGAACCCGCCAAAGACCGGCACCTACACGCTCGTGTTTTCGGTGAAATCCAAGACGGAGAAAAGCGTCTTCTGGGCGCTGGCGTACGGGTATCGTTGAGCAGCGCGAGAGCATCATCTGGAAAGTTTCACCACCTTGCCGCTGCGCGTTTCAGTGAGCTTCCCATCGCGGATCATCACGCCGCCGTTCACGATCACGTCGCTGAAGCCAGTGGCGTAATGATGCGGATCATTGAAGGTCGAGGGATCGCTGACTTTGTCGGGATCAAAGATGACGATGTCCGCCACCGCGCCGGTTTTTATCACACCGCGGTCTTTGAGGCGGAAAGTTTGCGCGGGCAGGGAAGTCATGCGGCGGATCGCGTCGGGCAGCGTGAGCACTTTCAGCTCGCGGACATAGCGGCCGAGGACGCGGGCGTTGTTGCCGTAGCTACGCGGGTGCGGGACGGTGTCCTCACCGGGACTGCGGGGATTGCCATCGCTGGCGAACATGGTGAGCGGATGGCGCATGAAAGCCTGAACGTCGGCCTCATCCATGCCGTGGAAGACGGCGCTGCCGCCGCCGCGCCTCTCGATGTCGAGGATCATCTCAATCTGATCGTCGAGGCTGTCGGAGCCGCGCGCGATCTTCGCCGCCTCGGGGATGCTTTTGCCGTTGAGCCTCGGGTCGGCGTTGTACTTGGCGATCACGGCGTAGCTGTAATCGCTGCGGCCCTGGCGCTCGCGCATGTCTCTCATCTCGGCAAGGATCACGGCTTTTTGCGCGGGGTCTTCGACGCGCGCGATGAAGTCTGTGCGCGTTCCTTCTCGCGCCTTGTCCGGGATGAGCTGCGCGAGGCCGGTGCTCGACGCGGTGTAGGCGTACTGGTCGTGCGTGATCTCCAGTCCCTCGGAGCGCGCTTTGTCGAGGGCGGCGAGCACCTTCGCGTGCTTGCCCCACGCGCTCGGGCCGGAGAGCTTGATGTGCGACAGCTCAGCGCGGATGCCGGCCTCGCGCGCGATGCGCGTCAGCT
>JANPIW010000694.1:0-7248 GCA_031425215.1 Verrucomicrobiaceae bacterium | reverse complement strand
GGTCGCTCAATGAAATGGAACGAACCGGCGGCGAGCCGGATGTCGTCGGCCAGGACAAAAAGACAGGGGAATACATCTTCTTCGATTGCTCCGCGGAAACGCCCAAGGAACGCGTAAGTGTCTGCTATGACCGCGAAGGGCTGGATTCGAGGAAAGAACACAAGCCAAAGAACAACGCCATCGACATGGCGGCGGCCATGGGCATTGAGCTGCTGACGGAAGAGCAGTATTGCGATCTCCAGAAGCTTGGAAGCTTCGACATGAAGACTTCGAGCTGGGTGAAAGCCCCTGCCGATATTCGACAACTCGGCGGCGCCCTCTTTGGTGATCGACGCTTCGGCCATGTCTTCATTTATCACAACGGTGCGCAGTCTTACTATGGAAGCAGGGCATTCCGCGGCTCGCTCAGGGTCTGACGTTTTCATCGCCATGAAACACCTCTCATTCGCTCCTGCCATTCTCTGGCTCCTTGCTCCATGCGCCCTGCTCCATGCGGCGCAGCCAAACATCCTCATCATCCTCGCGGATGACCTCGGCTACGGCGATGTGCGTTGTTACAATAATCAGTCGAAGGTGCCCACGCCGCACATCGACCGCCTCGCGCGCGAAGGGATGAGATTCACCGACGCACACAGTCCTGCCACCGTCTGCACGCCATCACGCTACAGCCTAATGACAGGCCAAATGGCCTTTCGGGTGCCGAATGGCGGCACGGTGTTTCAGGGAGTCGGCGGGCCGTCATTGATCGCGCCAGGAAGACTCACGCTGCCCGGGATGCTGAAGAAACAAGGCTACGTGACTTCAGCAGTCGGCAAATGGCATGTCGGGCTCACGTTTCGCGACAGGGCCGGTGAAGCGATTCATAGTGGCAAACTAGAAGACGTGCAGCGCATCGACTACTCGCGCCGCATCGAAGGTGGGCCGCTCGATCACGGCTTTGACCAATTCTATGGCACCGCTTGCTGCCCGACGACGGACTGGCTTTACGCCTTCATCGACGGCGACCACATTCCCGTGCCGCCAACGACTCAACTCGATAAATCGAAGCTGCCCAAGCATCCCTATGCGAATGATTGCCGCGCCGGTTTCATCGCGCCGGATTTTCCGATGGAGAAGGTGGACATGGTGTTCTTTAAGAAGAGCCGCGAGTTCATCCAGCAGCATGTGCAGGAGTCTCCGAACAAACCCTTCTTCCTCTTTCATGCCACGCAGGCTGTGCATTTGCCGTCGTTTGCCGCGCCGGAGTTCAAAGGCAAAACACAGGCGGGGCCGCATGGCGATTTCATCCATCAGTTCGATCATGCCGTGGGTGAACTCATGTCCACGCTGGAGAAAGCCGGTGTCGCTGACAACACGCTCATTATTCTCAGCAGCGACAACGGGCCTGAGACCACAAGCGTCATCCACATGCGTGCCGAACATGCTCACGAGGGCGCGCGGCCGTGGCGCGGAGTGAAGCGCGACAATTGGGAAGGCGGCCACCGGGTTCCTTTCATCGTGCGCTGGCCTGATAAAGTGAAGCCGGGCACCACCAGCGCGCAGCTCACCAGCCTCACCGACGTGATGGCAACCGTCGCCGCCATCGTCGGCACAGAACTTCCCGACGATGCCGCGGAAGACAGCTTCAACATGCTGCCAGCGCTGCTCGGCGAGCCCGCCGCGCCCATTCGTCCTTACTTGCTCACGCAGGCATTCCGGGGAGCGCGCTCGCTTTCCATCCGTCGCGGCGCGTGGAAATATCTCGATCACATCGGCTCCGGCGGGAACAACTATGCTTCCGGCGAATTGAAATCCTTTGCCTTGCCCGACACCGCGCGCGACGCGCCGGGACAGCTCTACAATCTCGAAGCTGATCCCGGCGAAACAACGAACCTCCACTCCGAGCGGCCTGAGATGGTGAAGGAACTCAAAGCCTTGCTCGAACAATCCAAGGCTGCGGGCCGCAGCCGCCCTGGCCGCCGCTGATCCCGATGCGACCGGGCGCGCAAAACGAATCTCTCTTTCGCCGACCCCGCATTACAGCACGCCCTTCAACCGGTTCATCGAGGCGGCGAAGCACTCCTGCACATAGGCCATGGCTTTCTTCACCTTCGCCTGCGCGGCGGGATAGTCGGCATCAATGGCGAAGAGCGTCTCCGCCATTTTCTCGACCGGCGTTTCATCCATCTCCAGCAGCCACTCGGGCAAGCCGATGTCCTTGAACATCCAGCACTTCGGCGAATGAAACTCGGAGTAGGTGTGAATGATGGGCGTTCCATTAGCCAGCGCGATGATCGGTGAGTGCGGCTCGTGGCAGACGATGGTGTGTGCTCGCGCGAAAATTGAGGCGGCCTCGTCGGCATTCCAGAAGTACTCCAGGTTCACCACTTGCTTCTGAATTTCCGGCGGCAGCGGATCGTGGATGAGGCGCTTGTTGTGCTCCATCTCTTTTTTCACCTCGGGCGCGATCAAGACCTTGCCGCCTGTCTTTTTCACCCACAGCGTGACCAGCTCGCGATACTTCGCCGCGCGGCGCTCGTCATCGGCGATCTGCTCCAGCGTGGGATGCAGCGGGTTGAGTTTCGGCGTGCGCGTGTCATCCACGCCTGGCAGCTTGGCCGTATTCGTGCGCAGTTGCAGTGTGATGAATTTGCGATCCTCAAGGCCGAGCTTTTTCATCGTCGCGAGTCCGCGCTCATCATCTCGAACATCAATGCCGAAGCAGCCGTCGGGGCCGAACTCCGACTTCACGCCCGCGCCTTTGAGAATGTCGCGCGTCTTCGTCTCGCGCGTGTAGATGAATGACGCGCCATTGAGCAGCGCGACGCGCTCTTCCGCGCCGGTGCCCTCGACCATGTTTGCGAAATACGACTGGCCGAAGAGGCCGTAAGATTTGCCGTGCTGTCGGCAGAACTGCATGAAGGTGATGTCCTGGCCCATGCCGGAGTTGCGAATGAAGAGATCGCACGCCTTCACCGCAGTCTGGAGCTTGCGGTCGTTTTCGCCGTCTTTGAAGAGATTGCCCTGAAGAATCGCCACCTTGGGGAATCGCGCCTTCAGCATCGTGGTGACACGATCATCGAGCTTCATGGCCCACAGCACGATCTTCACCTCCGGCAGATGCTCCTCGATCACTCGCAGCGTGCCGGGCGTGTGGCCGATGTCGCCGATGTTTACCGTGTCCCACGCGGATTGGAGCACGATGGTCTTGGGCTTGCCGTCTGCGGCAAAAACGGAACCACCGAGCGCGGCGGTAATGGCGGAGATGAAGTGGCGGCGGGTGTGCATGATGAATGGAAACTTAGGAAAGGTCGCTGAAACGCTATTTTGGACAGAAACTGGCTGCTAAACAAGATACGGCTCAGCTTTGAATATGCTGGGCTAGGCGAGGGCTTGATCTAATCTCACGGCTTCCGAACCCCACCCTTTCCGGTCACAACTTGGCGTGCCTGGGCCAGCCGCAGCGTGGCCTGCGGCAGCACTTCGTCTTTGAGCCTGCCCTCCGTTTTTTCGAGGTGTGAGATGGCGGTTTCCAGCAGCGGCACCGCCTCGGCGTGACGGTTTTGAAACATCAGCATCTGTGCCAGCCCGCTGGTGTCGCCCCAGCGCTGCGGGTCATCGGGCCGATGGTAGTCCAAGAACTCGATGATGCGTTTTTGACACTGTTCGGCCTCCTGGTGACGCCGCTGCTTCACCAACACCTCCAGTTGGGCACGCAGCACCGGCTCGGCGGAGACACGCAGGCCGCCATCAGGCTGGCGCAGGCGGTCCAGCCAGTCCTGATTCAACGTTTCCGCCTCCTGGGCGCGGCCGGCGGCCAGGAGTGTGTGCGAGAGGTGCTTCACACACGAGGTGGTGCGCAAATCTCCCGGCTTTAAGCCTGTCTCATATGCGTTCAGCACCAGTTTCAGAGACTCCACCATCACCCCGAGGTCCTGGTTGCTTTCTCCCAAGCGGGTCACGAGGGCCATGCAGCGCTGTGCGGCAAGTCCGCGCGGGCTGCCTGCCGTGAAAAAAATCTGGAGTGCCTGGTGGCCCACGCTGGCAGCCTCTTGGAGCGCACCCTGTCGCTCGCACGTTTCAGCATGACTAAAAAAGACCCTTGCGGTGGCGAAGTTCTTCGGCCCCAGTTCATCCATCGCCATCTTGCAGTTCTCGCGACCTAGCTTCAACGCCTCGTCCTTGCGTCCGCAGTTGCTCAGCGCATGCGCGTACTCCTGCCGGTAAACGAGACGAGCGTCGCTGGCGAAGGCCCCCGGGGTTTTTTCCACCATGGCCACAGCGTGCGCCAACAGTTCGACGCCTCTTTTGGGGCTGTCTGTGAGGTTGAGGTTACGTCCGAGTTCATAGGCCGCACGCACCGTCCTGGGGTCCTCCGCCCCCAGGTGGTTGAGATACCATGCATAAGCGCTTTCCAGCCCCGGCGTCCCCTCTGCTCGCGTTGGATCGTAGATTGATTGGGCCTCTGCGAGCGCATAGCGCAGATCCCACAGTTCCACATCATCCGGTCCAAACAGCGGCTCGCCCAGTGTCAGCGCCTCTTGATGGATGGCAATTCCCTGCCTCCACGTGGTCACTTCCGCCAGTTTGGACAGCAGTCTGACTTTGCGCAGATCGTCGCCGCGATAGGCGCGGACTTCCTCGATGATGCGATCTATCAGCTCATGGCGGTCGATCGTCGGGTCTTCATTCGGCGACTCCAACTTTCTCAAAGTTCCCAGCATGATGTCCGTGGCCGCATCGGCTTCGGCCAGTTCCCGTTCTGCCGCATGCTGGGCACGTCGTGCCACCAGCGCCTGCCAGGAGGCCACCGTGGTGCCGGCGATCATGGAAGCGCTGGTCAGCACGATGGCGCAGGCGGCGGCCCTGTGCCGGCGCACCCATTTCCAGAGCCGCTCCTTTCCCGTCACCTGACGCAACCGGATGGGTTTGCCGCGCATCCACCGATCCAATTCCTCCGCCAGATAACCCGCGCCTGGCGGTCGCCTGGCCGGATCCTTTTCCAGGCATCGCGCGATGATGGTGGCCAGATCCTGGTCCTGCACCATGGGTGTGTTCGCGGTCGCGGCGATGTTAGTGCCGCGCTGGGTCCGCTGCGTGGGATGCGCTTGGGAGGAGGGGCGTTTCTCCGCGGTGAACGGCTCGGCCTCGGTTTCCACCACCTTGCGCAGAATCTCCGGCGTGCTGTCGCCGGTGAAGGGCAGCCGGCCCGTGAGGAGCTGGTATAAAATCACTCCAAGCGCCCACACATCGCTCGCGGTGGTGACTTCATGGGAACGCCCGGCCGCCTGCTCCGGGCTCATGTAGTGCGGGGTGCCTAATTGCGCTTGGGAGCGGGTGAGCTGCGTGTTTGAGTCCAGCATCTTGGCCAGACCGAAGTCTGTCAGCTGCGCCTCACCGTCTTCCGCCACCAGGATGTTTTCGGGTTTCAGGTCGCGGTGGAGGATGCCGCGTTCATGGGCGTGTTGTACGGCCCGAGCCACCTGGCACATCAGCCGCACAGCCTCCGCCGCTGGGAAGGGGCCGCCGGTGCGCTGCATGCGTGCGGATAGTGACTCACCCTCCACCAGCCTCATCGTGAAAAAGGGCACTCCATCTTCTTCTCCCGCCTCATACAGCGGGACAATGTTCGGGTGATCCAGGTTGGCGACGGCCTCCGCTTCCGTACGGAAGCGCGTCATCTCATCGGACGTCGCCAGCGCGGCGCAGCGGATCATCTTGAGCGCGACGGTCCGTTTCAACCGCAGGTCGTGCGCCTCATAAACGATGCCCATGCCGCCGGCGGCGACTTCGCGCAGCAGTCGGTGCCTGGCAAAATCACAGGGCAGGGAGATTCGCCCCAACCGTGCAAAGATTGGAGTCGGATCGCTGATTCCGTCACTTGCGTCAGGGGACGCGGTCGGCTCGGAGACTTCGAGCGCCTCATGGAAGCAGCATCGAATGCAAATCTTGTCAGTCTCAAGCACGCCCTGGCACACGGGACAGCGTTTCAGAGACAGCGTATGTTGAATGGGGGCGTTCATGCGTCTGTGGGTTTCATGCGCAAACCCGCTTCACGTTACCCCGCATCCGTGAGCAAATTGGCCAGGTAGCGCAATTCTCCATCCACCTCTCCGTCCTCGCCCACAATGCTGCGCACCTCCGCGCGCAACATTCTGGCGAAGCGCTGGCGCAGATCATGACCGGCCTTGCGCGCGGCGCCGCCTTCCATGCCATGTTGTTTCGCGAAGGCCTCCCAATTCGCGCCTGAGCCGCTGGTGTCGAAAACGAGCCTGCGCAGGGCTTCGAAGTACGGGCGCCGGGGCATGTCGGCGATGTCCGAATCCAACCGCTGAAGCGCGCGGTCGTAAACAGCCCTCGCCCACCGACGGTCGAACACGCGCTCGGGCTCATCCGCCGCGTCGATGCTGGCGGATTGGAATTCCATTTCCTGGATTTCCTCCAGAGAGACAATCTCCGTCCCTGCCCCGCGTCTGGCCGCCTGTTCCTGGCGCCGCACCCCGCCGAGCCAATTACGGAAGCAGGCAAGCAGCCAGGTTCGAAAGCGGGCGTCACGGCGCTCAATGCTGCGCAACACCTCCCGGCTCAGCAGATGCTCGAAAAACCCCTGCACGGCGTCCGCCGCGTCCTCGTGAGTGAAGCCGCGATGACGGGCAAAGACATACAGCGGCCGCCAGTAGCCACGCGCCAGATGCTCCATGGCCCGCAGCAACTTGGAGTGATCCTCGCCCGCAGCCAGCAGCTGGGTCCACATGGTCGCCGGAAACAGTCCGGGGGGGGACGGAGGCATGCTTGGTTCAAGGGAGTTCATCGATCATCCAGGAAACTATCATCGGGCATTGGTATGCATACGGATCGTCGCGAAAGCCAGTCAAAGATTCAAATGGAGACGACCGCTCCTCTCGCACGGCCTTCGATTGGATCAGCGGGCGTCAGTTGACTCGATTCCGCCAGATCCACTCAACAAAACTTTGAGAAGAATTTTGGGGAATGCGGGCGGGGCAAGGTAACGCCGTGCTCTGAACTGCATTTGGCTTGATGTCCTCACAACACTTCACCCCAAAAACAAGCCTGCCATGTCTCTTCCACCCTCCATTCGCCGTCTGGCCGCCATCGTCGTGCCCCTGATTCTGCTCACGGTAGTCATCGGCTATGTGTCGCGGCAGAAGCGCCAGTTCCCGGAAGCTGGAGCCGCTGCGGTGGCGGTTCCGTCGGAGCCAGCGCCTCAAGGCACAACCGTCAGGCCAGCGCCACTGCCCAATGTATCGG
>JANPIW010000693.1:0-10461 GCA_031425215.1 Verrucomicrobiaceae bacterium | reverse complement strand
GTTTGATGAGCGCATTCTTCGGCTCGGTCAGCACCCGCACCAGTTCGGCCTCGGTCAGCGCCTCCATCGAACAATATGCAAAACTCCTGGGCATGGATGGCGTGGAGCTGAACGTGACCAAGGATGGCCTGCTCGCGATGGCAAAAGAAGCCGTGAAGCGCGGCACCGGAGCGCGTGGATTGCGCAGCATCTTCGAGCGCATCATGCTCGACGTAATGTACGACGTGCCCAGCCGCCGCGATGTGCGCTCGGTCACGCTCACCGAGTCCGCCGTCAGAGGCGAGCGCCCACCTACGCTGCGCAAGCGCATCGAAAAGAACGCGGCGTGAACTGCGCTGCGGGAAAGGGCTTGCCTCGCATCTCTTCGTTCTTATCCGTGCGCGCATGTCCAAAGTCACCATCGCCCTCGTGCAAAGCCGCGGGTTTGCCACCAAGAAAGAAAGCCTCGACAAGCATCTCGCGCTCATAGCTGATGCTGCGAAGCACGGCGCGCAAATCGTGTGTTTGCAGGAGCTTTTTCTCACGCCCTACTTTTGCAAGGGCGAGCACACAGAGCACTTCGATCTCGCGGAGGCGATCCCAGGAAAGACGACGGATGTGCTTTGCAAAGCGGCGAAGAAACATGGCGTGGTGATCATCGCCTCGCTCTTCGAGAAACGCGGGCCGGGGCTGTATCACAACACGGCTGCGGTCATCGACGCGGATGGAAAATACCTGGGCAAGTACCGCAAGATGCACATCCCGGAGGATCCAGGGTTCAACGAGAAGTTTTATTTCACGCCGGGTGATCTCGGCTACCGCGTGTGGGACACGAAGCACGGCAAGATCGGCGTGCTGATCTGCTGGGACCAGTGGTATCCCGAGGCCGCGCGTCTCGCTGCGCTGGGCGGGGCGGAGATTCTGTTTTATCCGACCGCGATCGGCTGGCTGAAGAGCGAGAAAAAAGCTCTCGGCAAAGCGCAACACTGCGCATGGGAGACGGTGCAGCGCGGCCACGCTGTGGCGAATGGCTGCTACCTCGCGTCGGTGAACCGCGTCGGGACCGAGGACGAGAGCGAATTTTGGGGCCAGAGCTTTGTGGCGAATCCGTATGGCGAGATCGTGGCCAAAGCGTCGGTGGATCGCGAGGAAATCGTCGTAACCGAGTGCGATCTAGGTCTTGTGGAGGACTTTCGTCGCATCTGGCCGTTTTTCCGTGATCGAAGGATTGACACTTACGCGCCCCTCGCCAAACGCTTTCTGGACAATGAGTAACACCCCCAAGAATCACCGACTTCCCGCAGAATTTGAGCCGCACGAGGCCACATGGCTTTCGTGGCCGAGCAACAAGGAGAGCTGCCCAAAGACTTTCCACAAGCTGCAGGACAAGTTTGGCGAGATCGCCAGCACCATCTCCCGCTACGAGCGTGTGCGCATCAGCGCACCGGCGATGACGCACATGAACATCCGCCTCTCCATCGCGGACAACGAGGGCGACCTCGGCATGGTGGACATCTACGACCAGGCGACGAATGACGTGTGGTGCCGCGACCACGGCCCCATTTTCATCAAGGACAAGACCAGCGGCAAGGTGTCGATCACCGACTGGGAATTCAACGCATGGGGAAACAAATTCCCGCCCTTTGATCTCGACAACGGAATCCCGGAGAAGGCGGCCAGCATTCTGAAGATGGACCGCTACACCTCGAAGATGGTGCTCGAAGGCGGCGCCATCGAGTGCAACGGCGCGGGCGTGCTCATCACCACGGAGTCCGTGCTGCTGAACAAGAACCGCAATCCCAAGATGTCGAAGGCCGACGTGGAGAAGGAACTTAAAACCATGTTCGGCGTGGAAAGCATTTTCTGGCTCAAGGGCGGCATCGAGGGCGACGACACGGATGGGCACATCGACGAAATGGTGCGCTGGATCCGCGAGGACGCGGTGCTCTGCGTGATCGAGACCAAGGAGAGCGATCCGAACTTCAAAATCCTCAAGGAAAACCGCGAGCGACTCAAGGAGCTGCGCACACTGAAAGGCGAACGCGTCGATGTCATCGAGATTGAGATGCCCCTGGCCATCGAAATGAAGGACTGGCGCCTGCCCCGTCTGCCCGCGAGCTATGCAAACTTCATGCTGCTGAACAACTGCGTGCTCGTGCCGTACTTCGGCCAGAAGAAAAAAGACGCGCAGGCCGAGGACAAAATCGCCGAGTGTTTCCCCGGCCGCGAGCTGATCACCGTCACATGCAAAGACCTCATCACCGAGGGCGGGGGACTGCACTGCATCTCCATGCACCAGCCAAAATAAGGGCCGCACCTTTCAAACGAACCGAGAAAAGCATTGACGCACCGCAGGCGAATCAGTTAAAACAGCACGATCATCACGAATAATTTCTCCAAATGAGCGAACAGGACCCAACATCAACGCCGAAGACCTCGGCAGTGCCGCTGAAAAAGGAAACCGTGCGCATCACCCTGCGTGCTCGTCCAGGAGCTGGCGTCACCCAGCCGCGCGAGGCCACCTCGCCAGTCTCACCGTCATCTGGCGGCTTGCCTGCGCCTTCCACCAGCTCGGTCATGCCGCCGACGGCCAAGCGCGCCACCGCGCCCATCCAGCTACCCTCCGCGCCGTTGCCGCCACCCGCCCCGAAAGCGTCCACAGCACCGGTGAATCTTCCGCCCGCCTCCGCGCCGCCACCACCTTCCGCCGCTCCGGTCACCGTTCCTCGTGCCACCGTCCCGCCGCGTCCGCCTGGCGCCGGTGGTCCGCCCACAGCCCCGCGTCCCGCCATGCCGCCGAAGACCGAGACCGGCGCGATGACTGCCCCGCTGGCGAAAGCACCCGGTGCGCCTCGTCCGGCCAGCCCCGGTGCCGGCACCGGGCCGATGGTGGCAGGCGCAGGAGCCACCGGCGCGCTGCCCAAGGCCACTGTCAAACTCCAGCAGACCCAGCCCATGGCGCGCGCTCCCATCGGAGCGCCGCCGAGCGCGCCTGTGAAACGCTCCGCCTCCGCTGACTCCGAGCAGTTTTATGACGAGCCGAAGGATCCTGATGCCGGAATGATGGGCATTTCCATCGTCTGCCTCATAGCCTCCGTTGTGCTGCTCGCCGTGCAGCTCCTTGGGTCTGACCAGATCAAGGCGTTTCACACGCCCGCTGGAGCCGCGGCCTCTTCATTTCAGCTTCCCGCAGATGTCTCCGTGCCTTGGGAAACCAAGACCGCGACGGGTGAATGGCGCAACACGTTCAAGCAGAACCTGCCCGAGATTCCGCAGTAACTCCTGGCTTCAGAAGCCCAAAACTTCATCACTCAAACATCATGGCCTGGGTCGTCTTCATTCTCTCCGTAACTACTCTCGTGCTCAGCATCCTCTCGAAAACCGGGGCGCTCTGATTCGCACCGGCTGGAGGGCGTGACCGGTTTAAAGCCCTCGTCCCTCATCGATCATCTCCTCTGCGATCTGCACCGGGACAGCGATCACCGAGCTGTCATTCAGCGCGACGACGTGCTTGCCGCTTGCGTCAGGCTTCACAGTGATGATCAGCGGCGCGGAGCTGGGTGACGAGGTGGTGACAGCCGGAAAATAGATCCAGGCCTCGCCCGTGTCGCTGCCTGCTGAACCTTGGATGAGCAGCTTCTCAAGTGTCGCGTCATCCAGCGGATCAGGCGCCAGATCGCGCAGGGTCGGCGGATAGGATCCCTCGTGAGTTCCAGCGTAGGCTTTCAGGGAGCCGACGAGCTGGAGCGCATTGCTCATCATGCGGTGATGGCTGTTGGCCGAGGCACCGCCGATGAACTCCCCTTTGAAATAGATCACCGCCTTTTGCAGCGTGCCGGTGAACGCCAGCGCGATGATCACAGCGGTGACAAGGACCGAAACGAGCGAGCAACCCGAAGCGCATCCGGGCAGGGATGCCGGATTACACTTCTTCAACTCATGCTGTGGCAGTCTGCGGCGCCGATCAGGATTCACCCTGCTGGAGGAATCCAGGCTCATGCATCGTGTTGAACCGCAGAAAGCAAGCTCACCTCTTGATGACGCGATAAAGAATCAGCAGCAGGATCGAGCCGCCTGTGGCCACGCCGAGGCTGCGGATGTCAAAGCTGCCGGTGACTGTGCCCGTGCCGAGGAATTTCGTCCCCACCCACCCGCCCAGCACCGCGCCAGCGATGCCGAGTATGATGGTGATGAGGCAGCCGCCAGGATCGCGTCCCGGCAGGAGAAATTTCGCCAACGCGCCTGCCACAAGACCGAGCGCGATCCAATAAAAGATGTTTCCTATATCCATAGGCAGCGACGTTATGAAATTCACGAGGCGAGGTCAATGCCTGATTTTGGATCAGAGCCGACGCGGAGGAAAATCTTGCAGCAAAAGACAGTTCCGCTAGCATCGGCGGCTCTTATTCAACTCATGAAAATACTTCGTCCCATCATCTGTGTCGCTCTCGCAAGCGCTTCCTCCATGTTCCTCTCCAGTTGTGAGACGCCCGGCCAGGGCGCGACCACCGGCGCTCTCGTCGGCGGCGGCTCGGGCGCCCTTGTCGGCGGCATCATCGGCCACCAGAGCGGTCACACCACCGAAGGCGCGCTCATCGGCGGCGCGGTCGGCGCGGTGGGTGGCGGCGTGGTCGGTCATCAGCAGGGACAGATCAACCAGATGAACCGCGAGAACGCCTACTATCGCAACCAGGGCCGCTACTAGCATCAGAGGATCAGCACGCTCCGCGCGCTTCTCTCAGGCCTCGCTCCCGCATCGCGGAGCGAGGCTCTTTTTTTGACGCGCAACGCCGCAGACACACATCACTCACAGCCCCTTGCGCTCGCTGCCTCGCCATTGTAAAAAACCGCCATGCCATCAACCGCCATTGCCTTTAAAGAATGGTCATTCATCTGCGACGCCCTTACTCATGGTGTGCAGTCCATCATCTTGCGCAAAGGCGGCATTCACGAAGGGCGCGGCGGGTTCGAGTTCAAGCACACGGACTTCTTCCTCTTCCCGACGTGGTTCCACACGCAGGCTGAGAAACTCCGCTGGGTGCCGCCCGGCGCGCAGCAGTCTTTCCCTCCCGAGGAGGAGCGCCAAAGCGTCGATGTCACCGGCTACGCGCATCTCGAAAACGTCTGGCGTGTCACCGACTGGGACCAAGTCAAAGCGCTCGCGCACCTCCACGCATGGAATGAAGACGTGGTGCGCGAGCGCTTCGTCTATGATGACGAGAGCTGCCTGCATGTCGCGCTCGTGCGCGCGTTTGCACTGCCGCGCACCTGGCACTTCGAATATCAGAAATCATACGGCGGCTGCCGCTCCTGGGTCACCCTGCCTGACGAGGGTCTCTCCCTGCTCGACAGCATGACCCCCGCGATGGATGACGAGCGCTGGAACGAACACGCCGTGCAGACGCGCGGAATCCTCGGCGCATCATGAAAAGCGCGTATCCACATCGCTGCTGGGTCGAGATCGCTCACGACGCGCTCCGTCACAACGCTGCCGTCGCCCACCGTGCAAGCCGGTGCGGACTCATCGCCATCATCAAGGCGGACGCCTACGGCCACGGCGCCGCGCAGGTCGCGCGCACTCTCATCGATGACGTGGAGATGTTTGGCGTGGCCACCATTTCGGAGGCGCTGGAGCTTCGCGCGGCGAAAATCAAAACACCCGTCCTGCTCCTCGGCGCATCGTTGCCCGATGAGCGAGACATCGTCATCGCAAAACAACTCACGCCCTCCATCAGCTCGCTCGCAGAGGCGCGGGCGTGGGACGCGCTCGTGAAAAAGAAACGCGCCGCGCGTCTCGACGTTCATGCTGTGCTCGACACCGGGATGGGACGCATCGGGTTCACCCAGGCGGAATGGAATCCGCGCACCATCGCCGCGCTTGCCACTTTGGAGAACATCCGCGTCGAGGCCGTCGCCAGCCATTTTCCGAGCGCTGATGAAGACCGGCGTTTCACCGAAAAGCAGATCGAGACCTTCGGCGCGTTGCACATGCGCGCCGTCGAGCACGGACTCACGCCGCCCTTTGCGCATCTCGGCAACAGCGCAGGCATCCTCGGCCACCCGGAGCTGCATCAGGTGTCCAATCTCGCACGACCCGGCCTCATGCTTTACGGCGTCTCGCCCAAGCCGGAGTTTCAGTCGCTGCTCAAGCCCGCGCTCGCATGGAAGACCCACATCACCCTCGTCCGCGCGCTCCCGAAAGGCAGCAGCATCAGCTACGGGCGCACTTTTAAAACGCGCAAGCCTGCGCGCGTTGCCACACTCGCAGTGGGCTACGCGGACGGATATCCGCGCCACCTCTCCGGCGCTGGCGCCCATGTGCTCATCAGCGGAGCGCGCTGTCCTGTGCTCGGGCGTGTGACGATGGATCAAATCATGGTGGATGTTTCAAAAGTGCCAGCAGCCATCGGAGACGAGGCCGTTCTCATCGGCGTGCAGGGCAAAGAGCAAATCTCCGCAGCCGAGCTGGCGGAAAAAGCAGGCACGATTCCCTGGGAAATCCTCACGCGCATCACAGCGCGCGTGTCGCGAGTGCATCTTGGTTGAAAGCTAACACGCCCAAATCAAGAAGCGCTTTCGCGCGCCCGCGCTGCTCGCTAGCGTTGCGCGCATGAAGTTTCGCCCGCTCCCCGTCATCATTCTCTCTGCCACTTTTCTCACGCACTGCGCCATGCCGCCGGGTGGGAGTGCTTTCACGGAGACACGACCCGCGCTTCAAACCGAGGGCAATGACGGCGTGTACACCATCCGCCGCGCGGAGGCGTCAGGCAGCGCAGAGATATTCCCCGTGCAGGCCGCCTTTAATGTCGCGCGCGCGTCCGCCACTCTCGATGACACCGCGCGGATGCTCGCAGGCCTGTCGGCCCAGGGCGTGGACGCCTACGCCGATGTGCGCGCCACCGCCGCATGGCGCGAGCACGCGCGAAAAATGGACGAGACATGGCGCGGCTTCGAGTCACGCCACGCGCGCCCCATCCGCGCCTGGAGCGCGCGAGAGATTTCTGATCTGCGTCACTGCTCCTCCGTATTCTATCCGTTCAGCGGACCTGACTTTCTTTTCGCCGATGCCTTCTTCCCCTCAGCGGAGACCTTCGTGCTCTGCGGACTCGAATCCGCCGAACCGTTGCCCGATCTCACCTCGCTCACGATGGGCGACATCGCCACCGGACTCGACGGCCTGCGTGGCGCGCTGAACAACGTCATGCAATACAGCTTCTTCATCACCAAGGACATGCGCAATGACCTGCAGGCCACGCGCTTCCGCGGCGTGCTGCCCGTCATCCTCGTCTTCCTCGCGCGCGGCGGCCACAGCGTCGAGACCGCCGATACCATCAAGCTCGATGCAGCCGGTAATCCCGCGCTCGTGAAAAACAACGGCTCCGCCGCGAGCGGCCTCATGATCCGCTCGCGCTCCGGCTGGGGCGGGACCAAGCGCGTGTTTTATCTCCGCCAAGACTTGTCCAACGCGGGCATCCGTCCCGGCTCCCCATTTCTCAGCTTTGTCTCATCACTCGGCTCGCCGCCCGCGTTCACGAAGAGCGCATCCTATCTCATGCACGAAGAGTCGTTCTCCGGCATTCGCGGCTTCATACTCCAAAACTGTCGCGCCCTGGTGCAGGATCCCTCCGGCATTCCATTCCGCCATTTTGCTTCAGCAGGATGGGATATGCGACTCTACGGCGGCTACCAGACCACGCTCGACATGTTCAAAGAACACGTGCAGCCCGATCTCATCGAGGCCTATCGCAACGACTCGCAGCCCATCAACTTCGGCATCGGCTATCTCTACCAGCCCGAGACCACGAGCCTCATGGTCGGGCGGGCCAGGAGGTAGCCCAAAGCGATCAAGGCGGAGCGGCGGCGGTGTAGATGTGCTCACTGCCCTGCCATGCGCCGTCGATGAAGGACCATAGTGTGACATAGACAGGGCTGCTGTCGGTGGGGAGATTCGGGACGGTCTTGGTGAGATTGGAGCCTTCGAGGCCGGCGTAGAGATCGTAGCCTCCGGGCATCCGGCCGATCCAAAGCGCGTATTGAGTGACGCTGCTGCCGCCGCCCCAACTGAAGAGGACGCTGGAACCAGGCAGGGTACTCCCAGAGGCCGGTGAGATAATGGTGGCCTTGATGCGCGGGACATTCACGGTGGTGTAGTAGTAGCTGTTACCTCGATACGCGCCGCCGATGAGGGACCAAAGAGTGGCGTGGATTTTGCGGCCATCGTTGGGCAAGGTGACATTGCGGGTTTGCACGGTGCTGGCGGTGGATGCGTACAGATCGTAGCCGCCAGGGCTGCTGCCGATCCAGAGTACATAGTGGGTGACGCCGCTGCCAGCGTCCCAATCAAAGGTGGCGGATGCCGCGCCAAAGGTGCTGGTGTTAGCAGGGCTGGTCATGCGGGCTTTGTTGTTGCCCGTGACATTGTTGAAAGTGGTGAACCAATAAGAGTTCAACTGCCACGCGCCGTTGATGAAGGAGTAAAGGGAGAGATAGATGGGCCGGCCATCAGTGGGCACGGTAATGGTGCGCGAAGTGGTGGCGGTGTTCTCGAGGCTGGAGTGCAGGTCGTATGCGCCGGGCGTGTTGCCGAGCCAGAGGGCGTAGGAAGCCACACCAGTGCCTTGAGTCCAGACCAAGGGCAGGGAAGCGCTGCCAAGCGTTGCGCCCGTCGCAGGGCTGGTAAGCTGCGCGGCGGAAGGCGCGGGAGCGCTGGGGCAGGTGAAGTAATAGGAATTGGAGGAATACGCGCCGCCGATGAGCGAGTGCAGGGTGACATAGATGCGTCGTCCATCACCAGGCAGGGTGACGGAACGTGTGAGGCCCGTTTCATGTGCGGCGTACAAATCATAACCATCGGGCGCGCTGCCGATCCACAAGGCATAACCGGTGGCGCCGATGCCCGCGTCCCAATTGAGGTTCACCGTGGTGCTAGCGAGAGTGGATGTATTGGCCGGAGGGCTGAGAAGGCGCGCGGGCCTGTTCCCTGCCGTGGTAGGGGTGGTGAACCAATAGTTGTTGCCCTGATAAGCGCCCTGGATGAGCGACCAGAGGGTAATGTAAACCGGGCCGCCATCCTGCGGCACGGTCACGGCTTGGGAGGTGTTGGTGCCTGCGTCAATGGCAGCCACGTCGTATCCGCCGTAGCTGGAGCCGGCCCACACGACGTATTTGCTGACATCAATGCCGGCGTTCCATGTCAGGTTCAAGGTCGCGCCGCCGAGAGTGCTGCCATTGGCCGGAGTGAGCAGCGCGGCCTTGGCTCCGATGGCGCGGTTGAAGACGTAGCTGTTTCCATGATACACGCCGCGAATGAGCGACCAGAGGGTGACGTACACCTTGCCGCCCGTGGCTGGCACATAGACGGTGCGCGCGAGGCCCTTGCCCTCGGAGCCAGCGTAAAGATCGTATCCTCCGGGGGTGCTGCCAACCCAGAGCGCGATGTTGGAGACGGCGGCTCCGGGTGTCCAGGTGAAGAACACCGTGCTGCCAGTTAGGGTCGAGTTGTTCGCATGGCTGGTAAGATGGGCCTTGGCCGCCGTAAGCGCGCGGTAAGTGTATTTCTTTGTCTCATACACGCCACCTATGAGCGAGTGCAGCGAGACATACACGGTGCGGCCGTCATCTGGCAGGCCGCTGATGGTTCTGGAACGGTTCGCGCCTTCCACTCCATTGTAGAGGTCGTATCCGCCGTCCGTACTGCCAATCCAGAGCGAGTAACTGGTGGGACCTGTGCCAATGGTCCAGTTAAAGGTGACGGTGGTGCTGGTGAAGGTGGCGCCATCGAGCGGGCTGGTCATCTGCGCGGCGGGGCTTGCGCCGGTTCCGGCCAGTGCGATGTCAAAGGGATTCTCATCGGCATCGTTGCTGGCAATCAGTAAAGCGGCATTGCGCGCGCCGGACGCGCCGGGTGTGAAACTAACGGTGAAGGTGGCGCTGGCATTGGGTGCAAGCGCGGCCACAGGATTGCTCACGGAAAAGTCAGCGGCGTTGGATCCGCTCTTGCTCACCGCGAGTCCGGTGAGGGTCGCCGTGCCTGTGTTGCGGATCGTGAGTGTCTGCGCCAGCCCCGCTGCTCCCACGACATTGGTCCCTAGGTCAAATGTGCTCGCGCCGTCTTGCAACGCAGCGCCGGTTGCTTTCTCGACAACGATCTCGGGGCCGTCAGTCCGATTGACGGTGACGAGATAGTTTTTCGTCGAGCCATTAGCCGTGCAGGCGATGGTGATGAGGTTCGCGCCGGGACTGAGCGCTATGGGGCTGCTGGTCGCGCCCGATGAAACAGCGACGCCGTTCACGGTGATCGTCGCGCCGGCTTGGCGCGCGGTGGGTGTGACGGTGATCGTCGCCGTCGCATTGCTCACGCCGGCGGAGTAATTGTTCTCGGCAGTGCTGAACGCAGGGTTGAGCGTGCCGGCGCTGATGGCGAGATTGCTGAGGTCGCCGTCCGCGAGCTGGCCTGTGCCGGTCAGCGTGATGTCGAAGGGG
>JANPIW010000692.1:0-4570 GCA_031425215.1 Verrucomicrobiaceae bacterium | reverse complement strand
TGGTGGATGCACTCGCTCTATCGCGGGAACTACCACTACATCACCTACATCGCGACGTGCCAGGCATTGAAGGCGCTGGCGCTGTGCGACGAGCTGCCCGCGACGGGGGCGGAGTGAGACTACAAACTTGACGCGCGCCTTGCCGCCGCGTTCAAGTCCGTCATGCCAACGGATCGTCTCTCGCTTCTCGCCACGCCCGAGTTTGAAAAACTCGCCGGGCTGCTATCTGACCGCGTGTCACGCATGGCGGAGGGCTTGAGCGCGGAGAATTTCCCCGGCTTTCTCGACACGACGATGCAGGATCTGCTGCGACGCGCTTTTCAAAACGCGGGAGCAAGCGAGGGCGCGGTGTGGCTGGTGGATGCGGAGAGAAAATATCTCGTGATCTGTCACGCGTGGGGATCGTGCGCGGATAAAGTGCTGGGCTTTGCGCAGCCCGTGGAGCGCGGGCTGGTGAGCATGGTGCTGGCGACGGAGCAGCCGTTTTGCGAGAACAAAGTTTATACGAACCGCCTCCAGGCGCGCTCGCTCGATGAGAAGCTCGGCGTGCTGACGTGTTCGATGATCGCGGTGCCGCTGATCTTTGCCAAGGGACTGCGCGGCATCGTGAGCTGCATCAAGGTGAAGACCAGCGCGGATGAGCCGGACCCGCCGGATTTTCCGCCGACGTCGCTGAGCGAGATGCAGTTCGCGGCGCACATGCTGGGGAAGCTGCTCGAGTTTGAGCTGGTCAGCGTCGTCACGGGTTGGGACAACGGGATATGAGCGAGACGTGGATGACGCCGGCCGATGCGCGTGCGGCGCTGGAGCATGGTCGCGGCGCCGGAGTGCGCGTGGCGATCATCGACTCGGGCGTGGAGGCCGCGCATCCGTCTCTCGGCGGCGTGACGCTCGCGGATGATGTGGCGATTGTGCAGCGCGATGAGGGTCTCGTTTTGGAGGAGGGCAGCGGATGCGATCTGTTCGGTCACGGCACGGCAGTGGCGTGGTCGGTGCTGCAAACGGCGCCCGAGGCACAGATCGGCAGCTTTCGTGTGCTCGACGCGCGCAACCTCTCGAAAAGCCACGCGGTCTGTCGCGCTGCGATGCTCGCCATTGAGCGCGGCTATCACATCATCAATTGCAGCATCGGCGCGGGCATCAAGGAGCAGGTGCTCATGTACAAAGACTGGGTGGACCGCGCCTACCTCGCCGGCGTGCATGTCGTGGCCGCGTGCAACAACATGGACTTCCGCAAGCTGGAATGGCCCGGCCATTTCTCATCCGTCATCGCCGTGAACATGATCGACAGCGACCACCACGACCGCGTGTATCGCAATCATTCCGGCTCGCTTGTGGAGTTCGCCGCGCAAGGTGTCGGCGTCCGCGTGCCGTGGAAAGGCGGCGCGACCATCGAGACGACCGGCAGCAGCTTTGCCGCTCCGCGCGTTGCAGGATTGCTCGCCAGAATGATCTCGGAGCGACCGGATTTGAGGCCGCTTCATGCGAAGTCGCTGCTGCACGAGGTGGCGGAAGCGCACTGTCCGCCGACCTAACTCTCATCTAACACGATCGAGCCAATCCAGGAGCGACTGGAGGTCCGGGAAATCCAGCATCGCATCGGCAAGTCGCTCGAGACTCAGGTAGTCGAGGTCACCAATAGCCTCATCGATCGCCTTGTCTGTTTTCGGGAAACGATGATGCGCCTGCCGGATAAGCGCGTTTGACAGACCTTCTGACCTTCCCTGCGAGATGCCCTGCGACAGACCTTTTTCCATGGCGTCGCGGATCAGCGATTTATAGCCTTCGGTTTCCTCAAGCGGGGTGAGTTTCATCATCTTGGTGAGTTGGGCGTGTGTGTATTGTGGCAGGCGCTGAAAAAGGAAATCAGTGAGGATTCGCAGCAGAACGTCACGGTCTTTCGGGGCTTCAAGGCTTGTCTGGACGCGATTGTAATGCATTTGCCCTTCGGCAACAAGTTTGGAATCGTCCTGCTCGAGCAAGGGAAAGAGCACGCTCAGAAGAAGATGGTCAGGGTGATCACGCGCCAGCCGCCGCATCTGTTCATCAAGATAGATCGCCCGGATGAACTGGCACCAAGGCTCCGTCCGATCATCCAGATTCGCTGATGCGAAAATGATGTACGCCACAGGCACCTGCGGATAAACCTGCATGGCGGCCTGCGCCAGCTCCATGCCGACGCGTGGATAAATGACATTCTCCGGCCACATCTGAAACTCGACCACTGTGGGCGGCCAGCCATCGGCAGTCAGAAAGCCGTCGAGCTGGCGCTGCACGGCCTTGGCCACCGGGCTGGTGAACTTGCAGTTGGCGGGGACAGGTTTGCCTAGAAGATCGAAGAGCCACTCAGGATGTGTCTGAAAAATTTCGTGAAAGTGATGATCGCTGTTCATGCGCGCTGGATGCTATCCGTGGCGGGGAGCGGAAACAATCACCTAAACCTGCTCTCTCCTCGGTTCCCTTCCCGTCCTTGCCAGCGCTGCTGCTGCTGGCATCATGCACTGGCAGCCAACAAGGTTGCTCCACCATGTCCTCCTGTTGCCACGATCATTCACCGGACAAGCCCGCGAACACCACGAGAATGGCGAAGTACATCTGCCCGATGTGCCCCAGCGTGGAATCCGACAAGCCGGGCGCGTGTCCCGTGTGCGGCATGGCGCTGGAGAGAAATCCCGCATGGCGCGGTGACGATGACGCTGATGAAAGTGAAGGCGCGGAGTTGCGCGACTTAAAACAGCGCTGCGTCTGGGGCGCGGTGTTGACGGCGCCGGTGCTGCTTCTCGCGATGGGCGGCATGATGCCTTTTGTCTCAGCGATTCCGGCGGGGGCGAATCGCTGGATGCAGCTCGTGTGGTCCGCGCCTGTTGTGTTTTGGGCAGGCTGGCCGCTGCTCACGCGTTTCTGGCAGTCGATCCGCGCGGGCAGTCCGAACATGTTTTCTCTCATCGGTCTGGGCGTGCTCATGGCGTGGGGCTACAGCGCGCTGGCGCTCGTGTTTTCAAACGCGATCCCGCACAGTTTCCAGCACGGAGGCGGCGTGGCGGTTTATTTCGAGAGCGCCGCGGTGATCACCGTGCTCGTGCTGCTCGGACAATTGCTCGAAGCTCGCGCGCGCTCGGCGACCGGCACGGCGATCAAGGCTCTCCTCGGTCTTGCTCCGAAGACCGCGCTCGTTTTGAAAAAAGGCGCGGAAGTGGAGACGCCGATCAATGAGGTCACGACGGGCGATCTCATCCGCATCAAACCGGGCGGGAGAATCCCGGTCGATGGCATGGTGACATCTGGCGCGAGCGCGGTCGATGAATCCATGATCACCGGTGAGCCGATGCCAGTCGAAAAAGATAAGGGCGCTAGCGTGACCGGCGGCACCGTGAATGGAAACGGTTCGTTTGTAATGATCGCGGAGAAAGTCGGGCGCGACACGATGCTGAGCCATATCATCGACATGGTGGCCGCCGCACAGCGCAGCCGCGCGCCAGTGCAGCAGCTCGCGGATCGCGTGAGCGCGTGGTTTGTGCCTGCGGTCGTGTGCGTGTCGGTGATCACGTTTCTGCTTTGGTGGATGCTGGGACCAGAGCCGCGCCTGGCGTATGCGCTTGTCAATGCCGTGGCCGTTCTCATCATCGCCTGTCCGTGCGCGCTCGGGCTGGCCACGCCGATGGCTGTCATGGTCGGCGTCGGACGAGGCGCGCAGCTCGGCGTGCTGGTGAAAAGCGCCGAGGCGCTGGAGGCGCTGGAGAAGGTGGACACCATCATGCTCGATAAAACCGGCACGCTCACCGAAGGAAAACCAACAGTCTCCGAGATCATTCCCGCTGCCGGCAATGATGCGCGCGATGTGCTCGCTCTTGCCGCTGCAGTTGAGAGCGCGAGCGAGCATCCGCTGGCTGCCGCTGTGTTGAACGCTGCGCACCAGAAGAAAATCCAGATCGCAAGCACCACGGAATTTCAAGCCGTGACCGGTGGCGGCGTGATCGCGATGGTCGGTGAGAAAGAAGTCTTTGTCGGCAAGGCCGCTTATTTGGCACAGCACGGCGTGAATGTGGATGGCGACCTCTCAGCTCATGCCGGGCGACTCGAAAATGCGGGCCACACTGTCGCGATCGTCGTCGTGGATGAGCGGCCGATTGGAATCATCGCATTCACCGACCGCATCAAGGACACAACGCGCGACGCCGTGAAAGCGTTGCACGATCTCGGGTTGAAAATCACGATGGTCACGGGAGACAACGCCGCCACCGCGCAACGCATCGCCACTGATTTGCAGCTCGACGACTTCGTGGCCGAGATCACGCCCGCTGACAAATTACGGCGCGTTCAGGATGCAAAGCTCGCGGGCCTCCGTGTGGCGATGGCGGGAGACGGCATTAATGACGCGCCTGCTCTCGCGGCGGCTGACGTCGGGATTGCTATGGGCACGGGGACGGACGTGGCGATGGAAAGCGCAGCCGTCACGCTCGTCAAAGGCGATTTGGGTGGCATTGTCCGCGCTCGGCACCTGAGCCGTGCCGTGATGCGCAACATCCGGCAGAATCTGTTCTTTTCTTTCATCTTCAATGCCGCCGGCGTG